>JBGCDD010000253.1:0-7075 GCA_045105075.1 Sedimentitalea sp.
GCGGTCCAGTTTCTCGGTGGCGCCGGGGTACAGCACAAATTCGCGCGCGCTTTCGGTGGTGGCAACTTCGGTCGAGCCTTTCTGCTCTTCCTCTTCCGCCTCTTCGTCCTCGATGATGTTGATCCCCATTTCGGACAACATCGACATCACGTCTTCGATCTGTTCCGAACTCACCTGATCGGGCGGCAGCACTTGATTGAGCTGGTCGTAAGTGATGTAGCCCTTTTCCCGGGCTTCACCGATCATCTTCTTGACGGCGGTCTGGCTCATATCGAGCGAGATTTCGGCATCCTGGTCGTCGGGCTTGCGGTCGTCGTTGTCTTTGGCGGCCATGCGGTGCTCCTGGAAGAGATTAGGTGATTCGCTTCCTGCGAATCATTAGCGCGATCTGGTGATTCGTCACCCCGTTTACCTGTTTTTCTTTAGCGATTCTTTACTAAAACGTATCATCCGAGGACTTAGCGTATCGGATTTTGCCCAAAAGCGCATCAAAAGCACTGCGTTCTTCGCGGTTGATTCGCGCTCCATTTTCGCCAGTGTCATATTCCGCCTTGTCCTCATGTTCGCTGCGCACAGCGCGGTTTCGGGCTTGGGCGGCCTCGCTCAGCCGCCATGTCACGGCCTCGCCCGCAGAGCCTGATATGTCCTCCACCGCCTCGGCGATTTCAGCACTCAGCCCATGACGGGACTCAAGCTTGGCAAATTCTTCGACCAATGTCAGACGCGCAAGATCCAGATCTCCGGGCGCACGCAAACACGGGCTGATGGCGACATGGCGTGTGCGCAGCAGGTTTTCAAGGGCATCGACCCCGATCATATCAATGATGCGCGCCTTCAGCGCAGGGTCGTCGCTGTGGCGCAACAAAGCATCGCGCAGGCGCTGGTGCGCAGTGTCCGTGCACATCATCGTCTCTAGCTGACTTTCAAACTCAACGATCACCGCAGGCGTCGCCAAACAGCTCGCCAGAATAACCGCCTCACGCAGATGATCGGTGTCGCCAGCCCCTGCCAACAGCGACGATTTCGTTCCGGCGGTGGCCGGCAACGGCGCTTTGGGGTTGTTCCACGGGGTGCGTGGCGCACGGCGCGGATTGAACAGCTGCCAGCGCAAGTTCTTGATCTCTTGACCATAATGCGATCGGATTGACGGATCCTTGATCAACATCAGCTTTTCGCGCAGCGTCTTGTCCAACGCGGCCTTGCGCTCGGGGCTGTCAAAAACCCGCCCTTCGGTTTCGCGCTGCCACAACAGTTGCACCATCGGCATCGCACCATCCAGCAACGCCTGCACCGCCCCAGCCCCCTCAGATCGGATCAGATCATCCGGGTCCTTGCCCTCGGGCATCAGCGCAAAGCGCAGGGACTGACCAGCCTCCAGCAACGGCAGTGCCAGGTCAATCAGCCGCATCGCCGCGCGCAGCCCCGCCGTGTCGCCATCCAGCGCAATGATTGGCTCGGGCGCGATCCGCCACAGCAGTTGCAGCTGGTTTTCCGTGACCGCCGTGCCCAGAGGCGCCACCGCTGCCTCGAACCCGCCCGAAGCCAGCGCGATCACATCCATGTACCCCTCGGCCACCACCAAAGGTTGCCCCTTGCCCGCCGCGGTGCGCGCAGGCGCGTGGTTGTAAAGGCTGCGCCCTTTGTCAAACAGCTCGGTCTCGGGCGAATTCAGGTATTTGGCGTTGTCATTGGGGTCCATCGCGCGCCCACCAAAGCCAACACAGCGCCCGCGCGCGTCGCGAATCGGAAACATGATGCGGTTGCGAAACGTGTCGTAAGGCTTGCCGCCCTTGCTGGATGGTTTGGCCAGCCCGGCAGCCAGAATAAGCTCTTCTTCGATGGACTTTGAGCGCAGATGATCCCACATCGCCTGCCACGCATCGGGCGCAAAACCGATCTCCCATCGCTCTAACGCGGCCCCATCCAACCCGCGCCGTGTCAGGTAATCACGCGCCGGGCCAGCCGCGCCAGTGTTCAATTGCAGGCGCAGGAACTGGCTGGCCTGCTCCATCACATCGGCCAAAATCGTGCGGCGGTCGGCCTTTTCACGCGCGCGCGGATCGGCGGCAGGCATCGGCATGCCGGCCTCGCGGGCCAAAATCTCGACCGCCTCCATGAACGACACATTTTCGGTGTCTTTCACAAAGGAAATTGCATCGCCCTTGGCATGACAGCCAAAGCAATAGTAAAACCCTTTGCGGTCATCCACATGAAAACTGGCGGTTTTTTCGTGATGAAACGGGCACGGCGCCCACATGTCGCCTTTGCCCTGATTGGACTTGCGCGGATCCCACGTGACTTTGCGCCCCACCACCTGAGACAGGCTGGCGCGGGTGCGCAATTCATCCAAAAATCCGGGCGGCAGGCTCATGGCGCCATCATAGGGCGTCTATTGCGCCAGGCACAGGTCTTTCCACGCCGCGCCGAGGTCTTTGGTGCGGATATCACGGCGCTTTTGCTCGTAAACCCACGGCGCGATTAACGGAATCGCCGCGTTATAATTTTCCGGCCAGGTCGGGCTGGTGGCTTTGATCACATCGGCCACATCGGGCTCTTTGACCCGGTCCTTGCGCGCTTGCTGAATGGCGGCAACCACCTCGGCTTGATAGCCACAGCTGATGTCCTTGGTGTCGGCGGCGAAACTGGGCGTGCCCAACAAAAGCACGGCGGCGAAACTGGCGAAACGAAGCATCAGAACCCTTTCTCTGAACAATCTGTTGGGCGCAGTTTACCCGCGCGCGGCGACAGCTTCCATGGCTGTCTTGAGATCGTGAACCAATGTGGTCGCCATCGAGCGAAACACCATGATCTGCACCGTATCTGGCCCCAGCCGGGTGATCGAGGTTGTCATGTGCATCAGTTGGGTGCGCGCGGTGTGGCCGCGTTTGAAATGTTGCGCACGCAGGTCGATGGGCACAAGCCGCGCCAGCACGGCCTCGGTGTCGCCCGACAAACGCAGCACGCACCACGCATCGGATTGATCGGTCACCGCCGCGTGATCCGTCAGGCTGGGATCAGGCCGGGGCCCCACCAACATCGCCATGCCGCGCTGGAACCAGATCGCGCGGGCGCCGTCCTTGCCCGTGGCGCGGTTGGGCGCGGGAAAGGCCATGCCGTGCGCCGCCTTCAACGCATCCGACAAAGCCGCCTTTTGCCCGTTGAACGGCGCAATCGACGTCAGCGCGCCACATTCGTCCTGGCTCAACCGGCAGGTGCCCAAAGTGATCGGCAAGCTGGCGCCATCATAGGCAGGTCTGGACATCAAATCAGCCACGTACGCGCCCTCCTTCAGGGTCCAAAAACACCGGATTACACACCACACACAACGTCGACACGCCGCGCATCTGATCAATCAGCCGCAGCGTTTCACCGCGCCGCGCCATCCCGCCTTTGACAAAGCCCAGCGCGATCTTGTGCCCCAAGGTCGGGGAATGCGCCACCGACGTGACATAGCCCTGATCATTGGCGCGCACTGGCGCATCATCGGGCCCATAGATATGCGCCCCCGCCGTGATCTCTTTGACGGAACCAATCGGGCTGAGCCCAACCAAACGCTCGCGCATCGGATCCATCAGCCCCGGGCGCGCCGCCATCACCTTGCCCACACAGTCCTTTTTCGGCGAAATCATCCGCTCCATGCCGATGTCAAACGCGGTCACCCGGCCATGAATTTCGGCGTGGGTGATAAAGCCCTTTTCGATGCGCATCACATTCAGCGCTTCCATACCGTAAGGCCCACCGCCATGTGGTTGCGCGCGCGCCAGCAACTGGCGAAACAGGTTGTCGCCATAACGCGCCGGCACCGCCAGCTCATAGGCATGCTCGCCCGAGAACGAGATCCGGAACAGCCGCCCCGCAACCCCCATCACAGACACCGGTCCACAGGCCATAAACGGCCACTCCCCATCGCCCAGCGGCGTATCAAGGATCTCATTCAGCAGCGCCCGCGATTTTGGACCGGCAATGGCAAACTGCGCCCATTGTTCGGTGACCGAAACAAACCGCACATCCATTGTGGGGCACAGCGCCTGGTGCACAAAATCAAGGTGGCGCATCACCTGGCCCGCGGCCGCCGTGGTTGTGGTCATCACATAGTGATTGGCCCCCAGCCGCGCGGTGGTGCCGTCATCCATCACATGGCCATCTTCGCGCAACATCAACCCATAGCGCGTGCGCCCGACTTTCAGGGTCGAGAACATATTGGTGTAGACAAAGTCCAGAAACGCGCCCGCATCCGGCCCCTGAATGTCGATCTTGCCCAGGGTCGAGACATCACAAATGCCAACGTTTTCGCGCACCATCCGCACTTCGCGCGCGCAGGATTCCTCCCAGGTGGTTTCGCCCGGCGCCGGAAAATAGCTCGGGCGATACCACAAACCGGCCTCGATCATCGGCGCCTTCAGCTCAACCGTGGCTTTGTGGCTGGTGGTAAAGCGTTCGGGTGCAAAGCCTTTGCCCTGCGCGCCCGCGCCCAGCGCTGCAATCGCAACCGGAGCGTAAGGTGGGCGGAACGTGGTGGTGCCGGTTTCGGGAATGCCGCGCCCTGTCGCATCGGCCAAAATCGCCAACGCCGCCACGTTTGAATTCTTGCCCTGATCGGTCGCCATGCCTTGGGTGGTATAGCGTTTCATATGCTCAACACTGCGGAAGTTTTCCACCGCCGCCTGTTTCACATCCTTGACCGTCACATCGTTTTGAAAATCAAGCCACGCCCGCCCCTTGCCCGGCACATGCCAGATCGGGTGCAAATCATAAGCGCCATCCTCAGCCGCAGGCAGATCCGGTGCACTGGCCGTCATGCCCAGCGCATCCAGCGCCGCACCTGCCGCCGCCGCGCCCTCGGCCAGACACGTGGCCGTCGAAAACGCGCCGTTGCACGCGCCCGCCACGTGCATGCCGGGAATGGCACCGGGCGTCGGCACAAAGCTGGCGATATCCTCGCGCCAGGTCGGGCGACCGTTCATGTGGCAGGTCAAGTGCACGGTTGGGTTCCAGCCCCCGGTCATTGCCAGACAATCGGTGACCAGCTTTTCTGTGCCCGCCTCGGTGCGCACCGAGATGCTTTCCAACCCCTGCCCGCCACCGGTATCGGCCACCACCGCGCCGCGATAGGTGCGATAGGCGCTGGTGCTGGGCGCATTGGCGCGCGCGTCAATGACACCCGCCACATGCACCCCGGCGGCGATCAAATCGCGCGCAGTGCGGTGTGCATCTTCGCTGGCGCCAAAGATCGACACTGCCTTGCCCGCGCTGACACCCCAGCGGTTCAGGTACGCGCGCACAGCACCCGCCGTCATGATGCCCGGACGGTCATTGTTGGCGAAAGCAATCGGGCGTTCCAACGCGCCCGCGGCCAGCACGCTTTGACCGGCGACAATGCGCCAAAAGGTCTCCAGCGGAGCACCATCATCGCGCACCGCCATATGCTGGCGCACCCGCTCCAGCGCACCAAAGGTGCCGCCGTCATAGGCCCCGGTGATCGTGGTGCGCGTCATCAGGCGCACATTGTCCATCGCGCGCAACTCGCCCAGCGCGGTTCCAACCCAGTCCAGCGCAGGCCGCCCGGCGATCTCTTCGACTTCGGCCAGCAAGCGCCCGCCCATTTCACTGTCTTCCTCGGCGACGATCACATCGGCCCCGGCGCGCCCGGCGGTCAACGCGGCCATCAACCCGGCAGGACCTGCGCCAATCACCAGCAGATCACAAAACGCATAGGCCCGGTCGTAGTGATCAGGATTGTGCTGACCCGACAGCGCGCCCAGACCCGCCGCACGGCGGATCACTGGTTCGTACAGCTTTTCCCAAAACGCGCGCGGCCACATGAACGTCTTGTAATAAAACCCCGCCCCCAGAAACGGTGCAGCCCAGTCATTCACCGACATCACATCCAGGCTCAGGCTGGGCCAGCGGTTCTGGCTTTGCGCCTCAAGCCCGTCGTAAAGCTCCTGAGTGGTGGCGCGTACATTGGGTTCGCCGCGCGCGCCGGTGCCAGTGGTGACCAGCGCGTTGGGCTCTTCGCTGCCGGCCGTCAGCACGCCACGCGGGCGATGATATTTGAACGAACGCGCCATCAAACGCACATCATTGGCCAGCAAAGCCGAGGCCAGCGTATCGCCCTGAAATCCGCTGTAGCTGTTCCCGTCGAAACGGAACGTCAGGCTTTGCGTGCGGTCAATGCGCCCTTTTCCCTTGATCCTCATGTCGCGTCTCCGCTCAGCAATTTGGTGCTGGAAATGGCATGGGTGCGGGTGTCACGGGTGACCACCAGCCACGCGGTGCAGCCGGAATCGTGATACCACAGCTCGCGCATCTCACCGGCCACGTTATCGCGCAGATGCACGTAATCGTCCCAGGCCTCGGCGCCAGCATCGGGCGCGGGCCGCGTCAGCGCCTCGCCTTGATAGGTGAATTCGCGCAAATCGCGCGCGCCACAGATCGGACAGGTGATCCTCATCTTGCGGTCCTTGGTTCTAAAGGTGTCAAAGTCATATCAATGCAGATTGTGCTGGGCACCGGTGCCCTCTTCGTCCATCAGCCCAACGCCGGTGCGAAAACGGTCCAGCTTGAACCCAGTGGCATTGGGGTGCGGACGCCCGGTTGCCATGAGATGCGCAAACACATTGCCCGAGCCCGGAACCGCCTTGAAGCCGCCATAACACCAGCCGCAATTCAGGTACAAACCGTCAATATGGGTCTTGTCGATGATCGGCGATCCGTCCGCCGACATATCCATGATCCCGCCCCAACTGCGCAACACCTTGGCCTTGCCGATCATCGGCATCAGGGTCATCCCGGCCTCCATCACATGTTCAGCCAGCGGCAGATTGCCCCGCGCCGCATATGAGGAATACATGTCCAGATCGCCGCCAAAGACCAAACCGCCCTTATCCGACTGGCTCATGTAGAAATGCCCCATGCCAAAGGTGATGACCTGATCGATGCAGGGCTTTAACCCTTCGGTGACAAAAGCCTGCAACACGTGGGATTCAATCGGCAAGCGCATGCCCGCCATCGCCGCCACCTGGCTTGATCGGCCTGCCACCACCATGCCGACCTTTTTGGCACGGATCGGGCC
>JBGCDD010000254.1:0-39939 GCA_045105075.1 Sedimentitalea sp.
AAAATGATCCTGGATTGGAGTGCTGTTGCATGACCCTTGATGTCCCAAACCTAAAAGATTTTGATCAGCGTCTTCGTGATGAGGCCAATGAAGAGGCTACGTTGGAAGTGCCGCAGGGCGAGCCGACATCCAAGACGCAGATCATCGCGATCTATGGCAAGGGTGGCATTGGCAAATCCTTCACGCTGGCGAACCTCAGTCACATGATGGCAGAGCAGGGCAAGCGTGTGTTGCTGATCGGCTGTGACCCCAAATCGGACACCACAAGCCTGCTGTTTGGCGGCAAAGCCTGCCCGACGATCATTGAAACCTCGACCAAAAAGAAACTGGCTGGGGAAGAAGTGAAAATCGGAGACGTGTGTTTCAAGCGCGGCGGTGTGTTCGCGATGGAACTGGGCGGACCAGAGGTCGGTCGCGGTTGTGGCGGACGTGGCATCATCCACGGCTTTGAACTGCTGGAAAAGCTGGGTTTTCACGATTGGGACTTTGATTATGTCCTGCTCGATTTCCTGGGTGACGTGGTTTGCGGTGGCTTCGGCCTGCCGATTGCCCGTGACATGGCGCAAAAGGTTATTCTGGTCGCCTCGAATGATTTGCAGTCGCTTTACGTGGCCAACAATGTTTGTTCTGCGGTCGAATACTTCCGCAAGCTGGGCGGCAACGTCGGTGTTGCGGGGCTGGTTATCAACAAGGATGATGGCTCCGGCGAGGCTGCGGCCTTTGCCGAAGCGGTTGATATTCCGATCCTGGCGTCGATCCCGCAGAATGATGATTTGCGCAAGAAATCAGCCAACTATCAGATTGTTGGTACGGCCGAATCCGAATGGGGCGCCTTGTTTGCGGCACTGGGCGACAATGTCGCCGTGGCGCCACCCGTGCGGCCCGCGCCGTTGGATCAGGACGCATTGTTGAACCTGTTTGATGCTTCGGAAACCGGCGGCGACGTGGTTCTAGAGCCCGCAACCGATATGGATATGCGCGGCAAGAACGCGGCCCCGACTGAGTCGCTGGAAGTGATTTACGACGATGCCTGATCGCGAGGGATTTGAAGTCGGTTACGACGCCTCGGGTGAGGTGCAGGTGATCGAAGGTGAGCCCCGCGTCGACACCGGGCCTGATGCGCCCGAAACGCTGGGCTGTCATTCTGGTTCGGAAATGGCCGATGCCGCGCGGATGGCTGGTAAGTCCGAAATTCTGGATCAATACGCCAAGGACTATCCGCAAGGACCGCATGACAAACCCCAATCCATGTGCCCGGCTTTTGGGTCGCTGCGTGTTGGGTTGCGGATGCGCCGGGTGGCCACTGTGCTCAGTGGATCGGCGTGCTGTGTCTATGGCCTGACCTTCGTGTCGCATTTTTACGGTGCGCGCCGGTCGGTTGGCTATGTGCCGTTCAACTCGGAAACGCTGGTCACTGGCAAGCTGTTCGAAGACATCCGCGAATCCGTGCACGAGATGGCCGACCCGGATCGTTTTGACGCGATTGTGGTGACCAACCTTTGTGTGCCCACAGCCTCGGGCGTGCCACTGCGGCTATTGCCAGATGAGATAAACGGCGTGCGCATTGTCGGCATTGACGTGCCGGGTTTTGGCATTCCGACCCACGCCGAGGCCAAAGACGTTCTGGCCGGAGCAATGCTGAAATACGCCCGTGATGAGATCAAAGCGGGCCCGGTTGCGGCGCCGCTGGGTGGGAAATCAGATCGACCAACTGTGTCTTTGCTGGGCGAAATGTTCCCGGCGGATCCGGTGATGATTGGTGCGCTGTTGGCCCCGATGGGTTTGGCGGCTGGTCCGGTTGTGCCATGCCGCGAGTGGCGCGAGTTGTACGCGGCGCTTGATTGTGGCGCGGTGGCAGCGATCCATCCGTTTTACACAGCGGCCGTGCGCGAATTTGAAGCTGCCGGGCGACCCGTCGTTGGGTCTGCACCAGTTGGTTATGATGGTACAGCGGCGTGGTTGGCCGAGATCGGCGCGGCATTTGGTTTGCCCGCTGACAGCGTGGCCGCCGCGCAGAATGCGCATCTCCCCGCAATCAAAGCTGCGCTGGCGGCCACGCCAATCAAAGGAACGATCACCTTGTCGGGCTATGAAGGCAGCGAATTGCTGGTGGCGCGTCTGTTGATCGAAAGCGGCGCGGATGTGCCCTATGTTGGTACGGCATGTCCCAAGACGCCGTGGTCAGCGGCTGATGCGGCCTGGTTGGAAGCCAAAGGTGTGAAGGTGAAATACCGCGCGTCGCTGGAAGATGATTGCGCCGCAATGGAGGCGATCCGCCCGGATTTGGCGATCGGCACAACCCCGGTTGTGCAACATGGCAAAGAACTGGGCATCCCGTCGCTTTACTTCACCAACCTTATTTCTGCGCGTCCTTTGATGGGTGTTGCCGGCGCCGGGTCATTGGCCGAAGTGATCAATGCTGCAATTGGCAACAAGGATCGCATGGC
The DNA here is from genome assembly GCA_045105075.1 of Sedimentitalea sp. Taxonomy (GTDB): domain Bacteria; phylum Pseudomonadota; class Alphaproteobacteria; order Rhodobacterales; family Rhodobacteraceae; genus JBGCDD01. The sequence continues at coordinate 2,448 of JBGCDD010000254.1, forward strand.
CTCGATGAAAGCGTTCTTCGAGGGCGTTGGTCATCAAGATACCGCTGGTGTCTGGGAAGGGGCTCCGAACCTGCAGCCGCAATTCCGGGCTTTGAACCAGAAGAAGTTGGACAAACAAGCGCGCGCCGCCAAGGCCGCGGAGATGATTTGATGTCCAAGCATTCAGATATTTTCGGCACCATTGCGGGACAGCGGCTTTGTCTGCCTGCTGGCAGACGCTCAGGGGTTTTCAGGGCTTGCGCGCTGGGGGCTGCCTGCCCCCAGACCCCCGGGGATATTTCCGGCAAGAGGAAAAGCGGGGCCTTTCCATGTTGATCCAGGATCATGATCGGGCGGGTGGCTATTGGGGCGCCGTCTATGCGTTTTGCGCCGTCAAGGGCCTGCAATGTGTGATTGACGGGCCTGTGGGGTGTGAAAACCTGCCGGTGACGTCCGTGTTGCATTATACCGACGCGCTGCCGCCCCATGAGTTGCCGTTTGTAGTGACGGGTATGGGCGAAGAAGAGCTGGGCCGCGACGGCACCGAGGGCGCGATGAAACGGGCCTGGGGGACGCTGGATCCTGCGCTGCCGGCGGTGGTTGTGACCGGCTCGATTGCCGAGATGATCGGTGGTGGCGTCACGCCGATGGGCACCAACATTCAGCGGTTTTTGCCGCGCACGATTGACGAAGATCAATGGGAAGCCGCCGACCGCGCGATGACCTGGATCTTTACTGAATTTGGCATGACCAAGGGGCGGATGCCGCGTGAGGCCAAGCGCGACGAAGGTGCCGCGCCACGGGTGAACATTCTGGGTCCGATGTATGGCACGTTCAACATGCCCTCGGATTTGGCCGAAATTCGGCGTTTGGTTGAGGGTATTGGCGCCGAGGTGAACATGGTGATGCCGCTGGGCGCCCATGTCGGCGAGATGCGCAATCTGGTCAATGCGGATGTGAACGTCTGCATGTACCGCGAGGTTGGCCGGGGTCTGTGCGAGGTGCTGGGCAAGCCGTTTTTGCAGGCACCCATCGGGATTGATTCAACCACCAAGTTCCTGCGTATGCTGGGCGAGATGCTGGATCTGGATCCTGAACCGTTCATTGAGCAGGAAAAGCATTCGACCATCAAGCCGGTCTGGGACTTGTGGCGCTCGGTCACGCAGGATTTCTTTGCCACCGCCAGTTTTGGCATTGTTGCCAACGAAACCTATGCGCGCGGCATTCGCAAATACCTTGAGGATGATCTGGGGCTGCCGTGTGCTTTTGCGGTTGCGCGTACCGCCGGGGCCAAGACCAACAATGATCAAGTGCGTGCCATGATTGGGCAAAAGCGCCCGCTGGTTCTGATGGGTTCGATCAATGAAAAGATGTATCTGGCTGAGCTGAAATCGGGCCATGGGCCTGCGCCGAATTTCATTCCGGCCAGTTTCCCGGGTGCTGCGATCCGGCGGGCCACGGGCACGCCGTTCATGGGCTATGCCGGCGCGACCTATTTGCTGCAGGAAGTGTGCAACGGGCTGTTTGATGCGCTGTTCCATATCCTGCCGTTGGGCACCGAAATGGATGCCGCCGAGGCAACGCCAACCAACTTGCGCCGTGATTTCCCCTGGGATGACGATGCGCAGAAACTGCTGGACGATATTGTGGCCACCCACCCGATCCTGACCCGGATCTCGGCGGCCAAAACGCTGCGTGATGCGGCAGAAAAAGCAGCTCTTGAAGCCGGAAGCGAGCGCGTTGTGCGCGAGACGGTTCAGGCGCTGTCACCAGAGACGACCAAAGTGACATTGGGAGGAAAAAAATGACCGATTTCACAACAGACGCAACCTTCAAGCCCACCAAGCGGACTGGTCCGCGCAAGGGTGAATATCGCGTCTATTTCGCCCTCATCTTCCTTGTGGCTTTGGCCCCAGCCTTTCTGGTCTGGGCGCTGTCTAGCTTGGGTTTGATGGACAAAAAAGAACACGGACCCATCAAGTCGGCCTGGTCTCATGCCAGTACGATCACGCCCAAAATCTTTTGGGTGTAGCGGGTCTGCACGATATCCCTCTTTCCAATTGGAGAGGTGGATTGAGGCAGGGGATAAGCCCCTGTCTTAACCCCGTCACGGAATTCCCCGGGCGGCAGTTATTTTTTCCGGAGGAAAAACATGGCTGATAAGACTGACCTGTCCTTCACAGGTCTCACTGACGAGCAAGCCCAGGAGCTGCACGCAGTTTATATGAGCGGCTTCGGCCTTTTCGCATGTGTCGCGGTCGTTGCTCATATTCTGACGTACATCAAGCTTCCTTGGTTCGCTTGGTAAAGGGAGATCCTGACGATGGCACAGTTCTATAAAATCTGGATGATCTTTGACCCGCGTCGTGTGTTCGTGGCCCAGGGCGTCTTTCTGTTTTTGCTGGCGGCGATGATTCACCTCGTCCTGTTGAGCAACCCAGAGACAAACTGGTTCGAGCGCGCCTTTGCGGCCGAGGACTCCGAATAACCGGATCAGCCCGGTTAAAAAACATCGCCACGGGCGGATGGCTTTCACAGCATCCGCCCGTCGCATCCACACCGCGTTTTTCGACCAGCCTTTGCCGTGGACCGGCAAAGCTGTCTTGCAAGGAGTAAGAAGATGGCAATGCTCACCTTCGAACGAAAATACCGTGTCCGAGGTGGGACACTGATCGGCGGCGATCTTTTCGATTTCTGGGTAGGCCCGTTTTTTGTCGGGTTCTTCGGGGTCACCACCTTCTTTTTCGCCGCACTTGGCACCATCCTGATTTTCTACGGGGCGGCACTGGGGGACACTTGGAATCCCTGGCTGATCTCGATTGACCCACCCGCGCTTGAGGTCGGGCTCGGCTTTGCGCCGCTGGCCGAAGGCGGGCTGTGGCAGCTGATCACCATTTGTGCCACCGGCGCATTTGCCAGCTGGGCGCTGCGCGAGGTTGAAATCTGTCGCAAGCTTGGCATCGGCTATCACATCCCGTTTGCCTTCAGCATCGCGATCTTTGCCTATGTCACGCTGGTTGTGATCCGTCCGGTTCTGATGGGCGCCTGGGGGCACGGTTTTCCCTACGGCATCTTCAGCCATCTCGATTGGGTGAACAATGTGGGCTACGCCTATGGCAACTTCCACTACAACCCGGCCCACATGGTTGCGATCAGCTTCTTCTGGATCACCGCGGTCGCCTTGGCGCTGCACGGGTCGCTGGTGTTGTCCGCTGTCAACCCGGCCAAGGGCGAAGAGATCCGGTCGCCGGATCATGAAGACACCTATTTCCGTGATCTGATCGGCTATTCGATCGGGCCGCTTGGTATCCACCGTCTGGGACTTTTCCTGGCGCTCAGCGCTGGCTTCTGGAGCGCGGTTTGCATCGTGATCTCGGGCACAGTCTGGTTCGACGAATGGATCGCCTGGTGGGATTGGTACGCAGAATTGCCCTGGTGGGCGGACCTTTAAGGAGACATGAGAAATGGCTGAATATCAGAACATTTTCACTCAGGTTCAGGTTCAGGGCCCCGCCGAAATGGGGGTCGCATCCACACCGGATACTGAACGTGAACGCACCAAGAATGCGTGGTTTTCAACCCTCGCTGGTATCTTTGGCAACGCCCAGATCGGGCCAGTTCACTTCGGCTCGCTTGGCCTGCTGTCGGTGATCGGTTTCGCGGCCTGGTTTTTCATCATCGGGATGAACTTCTGGGCGCAGGCAGATTACTCGCCGGGCATCTTCGCGCGCGATCTGTTTTGGTTCTCGCTGGAACCGCCTGCCTTTGAATACGGGCTGGGCTTTGCTCCGCTCGACGATGGAGGCTGGTGGTTGATTGCCAGTTTCTTCTTTGCGGTCGGATGCGGGGCCTGGTGGGTCCGCACATACCGGCGCGCCGAAGAACTGGGCATGGGCAAACATGTGGCTTGGGCGTTCCTGTCGCTGCTGTGGCTGATCTTTGTGCTGAACTTCTTCCGTCCGATCCTGATGGGGTCGTGGTCAGAAGGGGTCCCGTACGGCATCTTCTCGCATCTGGACTGGACCAACCTGTTTTCGATCACCTGGGGCAACCTGTTCTACAACCCGTTCCACGCGCTTTCGATTGCCTTCCTTTATGGCTCGGCCCTGCTGTTTGCGATGCACGGTGCGACCATTCTGGCGGTCAGCCGTTTTGGCGGCGAACGTGAAATCGAACAGATCGTCGACCGCGGCACCGCTTCGGAACGTGCGGCCCTGTTCTGGCGCTGGACCATGGGCTTTAACGCCACCATGGAAGGCATTCACCGCTGGGCCTGGTGGTTCGCCGTGCTGACGCCGCTGTGTGGCGGCATCGGTATCCTGCTGACGGGCACAGTTGTCGAAAACTGGTACGTCTGGGCGCAGGACCACGGCTATGCACCGCTGGATTAAGGAGCACTGATATGGCGAACCATGATTACCTAAGAACCACGCGCGACAACGGAACGATGCAACTGCGCATGGATGTTCTGGCCCTGATGATCCGAGGCGGGGGCTATGGCGCGGCGTTCTTTGTCGGCCTGTTTGTGGTCGGTTACATCATCGTGGCGGTCAGCAACGCGTTGCCCGCAGATTCAAAGGAAGCAGACGATCCGACGCCTGTCAGCTTCCTGATGATCGAGGACCCTGAAAACAGGTCCACGTAATTGGAAGCGCAGTGCGCTGCGTTTCCTCACCGGTTCAGGCCTTGTCTCGCACACATGGCCTGATCCTCGGAGCTTCGCGCTCCGGTTCCCTTCCTGTTGGCTACAGGAAACTGGTGCCGCGGAGGGCTTACCCCTCCGCGGTGCTATTCGTTTAGCCGCTCGATTTTTTGAAAGGACCAAGGCATGACCATCAAAGAAACCCCGCTTTTGGATCACGTCCCGCATCCCCAAGACCTGCGATCCTTGTCCGATCAAGACCTGGCCCGTGTGGCCGATGAACTGCGCGCCGAAGTGATTTCGGCCGTCTCTGAAACCGGTGGCCATCTGGGATCATCGTTGGGGGTGGTTGAACTGACCGTTGCGCTGCATGCGGTGTTTGACACGCCGCGCGACAAGTTGATTTGGGATGTGGGGCACCAGTGCTATCCGCATAAAATCCTGACCGGTCGGCGTGATCGCATCCGCACTTTGCGCCAAGAAGGCGGGCTGAGCGGGTTCACCAAACGCGACGAAAGCGAATATGATCCGTTTGGTGCGGCCCATTCCAGCACCTCAATCAGCGCAGCCCTCGGGTTTGCTGTGGGTCACGATATGGGCATGGACACCGGCGACGCAATTGCCGTGATTGGCGATGGCTCGATCAGTGCTGGCATGGCTTACGAGGCGATGAACAACGCCGGTGCCGAAGGGCGCCGCCTGTTTGTGATCCTGAACGACAATGAAATGTCGATAGCGCCGCCCGTTGGCGCGATGTCGAAATACATGTCGTCGCTGGCTTCAGATCCGATGGCGCAGTCAAGCAGCTATGACACCGCCTTGCCCGGTGAGATGCGCGATTATGCCCGGCGTGCCCGTCAGTTGGTGACCGGTCGGATGCCGGGCAAAGATGGCACCATGTTCGAAGAACTCGGGTTTCAGTATTTCGGCCCGATTGACGGCCATAACATGGATCAGCTGCTGGGCACGTTGCGCACCGCGCGGGTGCGCGCCTCGGGGCCGGTGCTGATTCATTGCTGCACGGTCAAGGGCAAGGGTTATGACCCTGCCGAGAATTCAGCCGACAAATACCACGGCGTGTCCAAGTTCGACGTTGCCAGCGGCACTCAGGCCAAGAAACGCCCGAATGCGCCGGTTTACACCAAAGTGTTTGGCCAGGCTTTGGCCGATGCGGCCGCAAAGGATCCGCGCATTGTCGCAGTGACCGCTGCAATGCCCTCGGGCACCGGGCTTGATATCCTGTCGCGCGACATGCCCGGGCGGGTCTATGATGTGGGCATTGCCGAACAACACGGAGTGACCTTTGCCGCCGGTCTTGCGGCCAGCGGAATGCGCCCGTTCTGCGCGATCTATTCGACGTTCCTGCAGCGCGGCTATGATCAGGTGGTGCACGATGTGGCGCTGCAAAATCTGCCGGTGCGCTTTGCGATTGACCGTGCTGGGCTGGTCGGAGCCGATGGGGCCACCCATGCTGGATCTTTTGACGTGGCCTATCTGTCAAACCTGCCCAATTTTGTGGTGATGGCGGCGGCGGACGAGGTCGAATTGCTGCACATGGTCGCCACAGCCGTCGAACATGACAGCGGCCCGATTGCATTTCGTTATCCGCGCGGCGAAGGCGTCGGACTTGAAATGCCCGAAACGGGCGCGCCGCTGGAAATCGGCAAAGGCCGGGTGGTGCAAGAAGGCTCGGACGTGGCGCTTTTGTCCTTTGGTGCCCACCTGTGGGAATGTCAAAAAGCCGCCGATCTGCTGAAGGAACAGGGGCTTAGCACCACCATTGCCGACGCCCGATTTGCCAAGCCGCTGGATACCGCTCTGATTCGCCAGTTGTGCCGCCATCACAAGGCGGTCATCACGGTCGAGCAGGGCGCACAAGGTGGATTTGGTGCGATGGTGCTGCACGAATTGGCCAACACCGGCGCGCTTGATGGTCGCTTTGCCATCCGCACGATGACGTTGCCGGACCGCTTCATCGCGCATGCGGCACCTGATGTCATGTATGCCGACGCTGGCATGACCGCGACAGATATTGCAGCGACTGCGCTAGAGGCGATAGGGGCATCTGCGGCTGGCTAAGCCAGTCTGACCTCGGCCTGTCCATCAAAAAAAGCCGCCCGGAACGGGGCGGCTTTTTTCTGGTCTAAACGCTCACAAGACCTTGCAGCTAATTCAGCTTGCCAAAGATCGTGCCGTGATGATTGTCGAGGTAGATCCGCAGCCAGGGCGTGAACCGTTCGGGATTGCGAATTGCTTCTTTGGCCAGATCATCCAGGTCGATCCAAACCGCTTCACTGACCTCATCCGGGTTGGGCGTGAAATTCAGATCATCATCGGCGCGGGCCAGATAGATATCGACGACCTCGTGTTCGATCAGCCCACCGCCAACGTCAGCGCGATATTCGACGCGCCCACGATGCGCCATGGACAGACCGGTGATCCCCAATTCTTCGTTCAGCCGACGCTCGGCACAGACTTCGTGATTTTCGTCCCAATGCGGGTGCGTGCAACAGGTGTTCGCCCACAAACCCGGCGTGTGGTATTTGCTCAGCGCACGTCGCTGGATCAGCACCTTGTTGCCGGCCACGACAAACACTGACACCGCCATATGGCGCAATCCGCGTTGGTGAACCTCGAGCTTTTCCACGGGCACCAGGGTGTCGCCCACCCATGCTGGGATCATGTTTGTCATGTGTAGTTAACGGACACCAAGCGGGACAGATGCGCGAGGTTTTTCAAGCCGATCTTGATGTGCGCCATCGGCCGAGACTTGACCAACTTCTTGTTCATATAGGCCTCGAATGTCAGGCGCTGCACGTCCACGTCATGGCACAGCGACACAAAGCGCTCGCGCCGTTCATCGCTGCGGTAATAGGCGTTTTGCATGGCGCCCAGCACCCGGAACACTTGCTTGTGCTCACCCATGAACAGCCGCCGCGCCAGTTGCAGATCCTTGACGCGCCCGGTTTTCAGCATGGCACTCGCCGCTGTGGCCGCGACACGGCCGCCAACCATCGCATAATAGATCCCTTCGCCAGACGACGGAGCCACAACTCCGGCGGCATCTCCTGCCAGAACCACATCACGGCCATTGTCCCAGCGATCAAGCGGCTTCAGCGGAATAGGAGCACCTTCGCGGCGAATGGTTTTGCAGTTTTCCAACCCTGCGGCCATGCGCAGGTCGGCAGTGGCTTTTTTCAGGTCGACGCCGTCCACTTGCGTGCCCATGCCAACGCTGGCCTGCCCGCCATGGGGAAACACCCAGCCATAGAAATCAGGTGAGATCGCGCCGTCATAGATCACGTCGCAGCGCTTGGGATCATAGCTTTCGGTGGGCTCGGGCGCCTCGATGATCTCGTGATAGGCAATGACATAGGGAATGGTGTCACCGCCAGGCACTTCGGCGCGCGCCACGTTCGAACGGGCCCCATCGGCGCCAATGATCAGCTTGGTGCGCAACCGGGCGGTTTCGCCGGTGGCCTTGTCGCGATAGACCACATGGGTGCCCTCGCCGTCACGCTCGATGGCGACAAAGGTGCCGGTGATCCGCTCGGCCCCAGCGGTTTGAGCACGCCGGCGCAGGAAATCGTCAAAATGCTCGCGGTCGACCATGCCGACATAGCCGTTTTCAATCGGGATATCGACCTTACGCTGCGTCGGCGAGATCATCCGCGCGGTTTGAATACGTGCCACGATCTGGCTGTCGGGGATGCTGAAATCCTCGACCAGACGCGGCGGGATCGCACCGCCGCAGGGCTTTATCCGACCGTCACGGTCCAGCAGAGCGACGGATTTGCCCGAACGGGCCAGATCTTCGGCTGCGGTCGCGCCCGAGGGGCCTCCGCCAACAACGACAACATCATACATGCTCATTCTCCCGCTATCATCACGGACGCTTTGGTCCGATGTTCTATGGTTTTGATTGCCATGGCGGCCGCGGCCACAAAGAGGCAGGCTTCAAATAAGAACACAGCGCCAAAGGCCTGTGCGTCGCTCGCCGATGTCAGGCGCATCACGTCAACCAGTGCGGCACCGGCCAACCCGCCGAAACCTGCGGCCATCGCTTGCGCAGCACCCCAAAGTCCCATGCGGGTGCCTTCGCGCCGGTCACGGCCTTGGCCCGCCAACGCCATCATCGACCCGATCGCGGCGACAGCAAACATCCCGTTGAAGAAGCCAAGCGCCAGAACGGCGGGCATCAGCGGCGCGTTTGCGCCCAGCGTGCCAACAAAGCTGATCGCGACCAGCGCCAGAGCCGAGCCCAGACAACCCGCGATCACCCAGTGGCGCAAACTGCCAAGGCGGAACCCAGTGGCGGCAATGCCAACGGTCAGCATGCCAATGAAAACACCGCCGTTTTGGGCGCCGCTCAGCGAAGTTGACTGACCGGGGGTATAGGCGAACACCAGGCCCGCATAGGGCTCGAGGATGAGTTCCTGCATGAAGTAAGCGACCATCGACAAAAACACGAACAGCGTGAAATTGCGCGCGCCCGGTTCACTCCAGACTTGTTTCAGCCCTTCCATGAAAGGTGTTGTGTCGGGCTCGCGCACGGCATCGACACTGGCTTCAACCCCGACAACAGCAATGACGGTGATCAGAAAGGCCAGCAGCACGACTCCGGCAACAATCTGCATCAGCAGCGTTGGCGAATAGGGGTCAAGCAGGCTGCCCACGATTCCGGCGGTCATGGCGATGCCAAAGATCATCATCAGCCAGACAATGGTGGCAGCGGCGGCGCGGCGTTCCGGTTTGGTGGCCGTGGCCATCAGCGCCAGCAATGATGTGCCTCCGGCGCCCACGCCCAGACCGATCAGCATGTAGGACAGGATCGAGCCGGTCAGGCCCAAGGCAAAAGACGTTGGCAAGACCACAACACTGGCCGACGCGCCCAGTGCGCCCAGACCCAGCGCGGCCATACCGCCAATGATCCAGCGCGTGCGCTGTCCGCTGGTGTCAGAGCGAAAGCCCCAATTTGGCCGGGTGATCTGTACCCCGTAATGCAGCGCGACCAACAGCCCGGGCAAAACCGCAGGCAAGGCCAGCTCGACCACCATCAGACGGTTCAGCGTCGAGGTGGTCAGCACCACGATGGCACCTAGCGCCATCTGCACCAGCCCAAGGCGAAAGATCTGAAACCAGCTGAGCGTCATAAGGCCATTCCCAATGTGCGCACGGCGAAGGCGGCGACCATCATGCCGCTGATGTAAAGCAGAACGCCGGTGCCATTGTACCAAGGCGCGCGGCCTTTGGGATCGGTCAGCAAAACCCGCATCGCCCAGAATTGAACACCCAGCAGCACAGCGATTGCGATGGCGTGAAACGGACGGTCCCACATCACCAAAAGCGCGACGACCACCGCTTGTGGCACCGCCATGATCCAGCAGGCAACACGGGCCGCGCGTTCGGGCCCCAGCGTCACCGGAAGGGAATTGACCCCCATCTGTTTGTCGCCCTCAAGGGCCTTGAAGTCATTCAGTGTCATGATGCCGTGAGCGCCAATTGCATAGAGCAGCGCCAACAAAACAACGGGCAAAGCCGGCGCTCCGGCGGACAGTACGGCGGCTCCGGTGAACCAGGGCAGACCCTCGTAACACAGTCCAACCAGCCCCGGCCCCCACCAGCCCGAACGTTTCAGCCGCACGGGCTCAGCGGAATAGGCCCAGGCCGCCAGGACACCGATGACCGTGGCTCCAAAGCCCCAGGGGCCAAGTTGCCAGCCGATAAACAGCGACAGAACCGACATCGCCAAAGCGATCCACAGACCCCAGCGGCCTGGAATGCGCCCGGATGGAATGGGGCGGTCGGGTTCGTTGATGGCGTCAACGTGGCGGTCACACCAGTCATTGGCGGCCTGGCTCATGCCGCACACAATTGGGCCGGCCAGTACGATGCCCAGGATCACCAACGGCCATTGCGCCGTGATCGATGTTCCGGTTGAGACGACCCCGCACAGATAGGCCCACATCGGCGGAAACCACGTGATCGGTTTGATCAAACGCAGCATAGCCAGAGGTTCGGGCCAGCGATTCTGTGCGAAGGTAAGCTGATCTGTCATGGCTGTAAGCCTAGCCTGACATGCAACGACTCAGCAAGTGTAAATTAAATCTGACACTCTGTTTCTGTGCCCTTGCTTAGTCTGTGTCTCGTTTGGACAAAAGACCATACTTGCGCAGCTTTACGTAAAGCGACTGACGCGACAGGCCCAGCATTTCGGCTGCGGCAACGCGGTTGTTCGAGGTCAGCTCGACTGCGGTTTCGATACACATCTTTTCGATCACGTCGGTGGTGTCGGCGACGATTTCCTTTAGCGTGGCTCGCCCAACCAGATCACCCACCGACTTGGTGCCCTCGCGAGGCACATCGGGGTCATTCAGCGCGCGGTTGGTCGATCCAACGGCGGAATCACGAATCACAAAGACAAAGGCCGGTTGATTGGAGTCGGTCAGGTGCGTGGCCGAAACCTCGATCGGGTTTTGGCTGCGATACTGGCCGAGGATCTTGGTGGAATAGACCCGCATCTTGCCGCTGCGCACCGCATTGTCGCGCAGCACCTTGAGATCGACCAATCCCCGGCTGAGGAATTCGGCGAAAGAGCGCCCCTTGATCGACATGCCATGAGCGGTGTCTGTCAGGCTCAGGAAGGATTCGTTGGATGCGATGATCAGACCTTCGGCATCTGTGAAAACAATGGCTTCGGGGCCATGTTCAAACATGCCGTCCAGGCCTTGGGTCAGCAAATCACCCTTGGCGATGGCGTCTGTCTCGGTCTCGAGCCGGCACATCATCATGCGCGACCCCGCAGCACGGAAGAACGACGGTGTCACCCGCAGGGCGCGGCGCGATCCGCGCACAACAAGAGTGATCGGGTTGGCCCCTTCGGACAGCGCCGAGGCGGCCATATCAGCCATCAGCTCGCTGCGGCCCTGATCTTCGAAGATCTGCGCAAAGTCGGCGGCGCGCAGCTCATCATCAGACTGCCCCAGCAAGCCAGCGGCCACGGGATTGGCGTCTGTCACTTCGCCCGAGCCTACCGAAACAAAAACGATGGCGTCATGGGTCGATTGCATCAAAACCCGAAACCGGGTGTCAAATTCACGCTGACGCTCAAAATCACGCTCGATGGCGATCTGCGCATTGACCAGCTGTTGCTGCAACTCGGAAATCGGCCGCAAATCACGCCCCAGCATCAACAGAGCTTCGTCGCCAATACGGTGCATTGTATAGACAACAGGGAACTCGGATTTGCCGTTGACGTCTTTGTGGTTGATTTCCATCGGGCGCAGCGATTGCCCGGATTTCACACAGTCCGCCAAAGCCTCTTCGAACTTCGGCAGGCTTTCGACGGTCATAAATTCGCGAAGGTCAGCTTTTTCCCAGAAATCCAGATTCGCATAGGCACCATGCACGGGATTGGCCAACACCGACAGGACATAGCCGGTTTCGGTGACCACCACCGCAAGATCGGCCAGCGTTCCAATGATGTCGCCCAACGTGTCGGGCGCAATAAGTGGAAGCGTGCCAATGTCCCAGTATTTATTACCACCGGACGTCATAAAATTCACGCTCTACGGCTGTTAGCCGGATCCAATTGGCGACTACCGAGCATGTCATTTGTCTGCCCGGGGTGTCGCGATCTTACAAAAATCCAAAGCCTCGAAGATATCATTGGTGGCAAGATCCGCCCCAATTTTGGCTTGAATGTCGATTGTCTGTTCCAGCACACCGCCGCCAATCACAACCGGAGCTGTGTTCAAGCGACCAGACTGGCGCGAGATCTGAACCAGTTCACGCAAGTGATCAGTCGATTCGGACCCAGATGCAGAAATGATTACGGTGTCAAAAGTGCTGCCCTTCAGCGTCGATGCCAGGGTTGGGATATCACCGCCAATAGACAGGCGAACCGACAATCCAATACGCCGCATCTGCGTGGCCAGAACCGATCCGCCCAAAGTGTGATGTGACGTAGGCGGAACCAGCACCAGTGCGGACGACCCGGCCGTCGTTGGAATCGCCGCTTCATCGGCCTTCCAGAACGTGCTGAGTTCGCGCAGTAGCGCCTGCAGGCGTGAGCCACCCATTGTGACGGCGGCAAAGCTGGACCTGTCATCGCACCACTCGTCGCCCATACGGCGGGCCACTGCGGGGATGTATTCGTCTACGATGTATTCCGGAGCGATTCCCATCGACAGCATATGGCGCGCAACGCCACGATACGTTTCTTTGGATCGCCCCATGGCCGAATCAAGCAACCGCTCAACCAGACCGTCACTTGTGCTTGTCGTGCCGCGATTGGCCCGAGCTGCCACAACTGACAGAGCGCGTGCTGCCAAATCACCCACCTCGTTTAGGCTTTCGGCCGGCTGTATCGGGTTTTTTGGTTCATCTGCATTGGCATTTCTTGATTTCGACATGTGTCCCCCCCGCGTACTTTCGGGCGTGCAAGGCGATACGATGATCGCTGATGCCGCCAAGTCGACAGGATGAGCCATCCTCAGACAAATCGTCCAATATGTCAAAGAAAATTGACATATGACGGTATTGAGGCCGGGAATGCGTCAAATTAGTCCTTATTTCATTGATGTTTTCCGAGTTTTCCCGTCGGCAAGAAAAATCTGACAGAAGAATCCCCAAGCTGTAAATCAAAGTTGACACAAATGTCCGGGCCTGATTACTCTTGGTGTGAAATGATGCTCAAGGATCCATCGATGACCTCTCCGACCCTGCCATCTGGCGCGCTCTACACAGCAAGCGAACGTGTGCGCCGCGACAGCACGCGCTGGACCCTGGTTCAGGGGATTCTCGCCCCGTTTCAATTTCTGGTGTTCTTAATCTCGCTGGGGCTGGTGTTGCGCTATCTGATGACCGGCGAAGGCTACGCCATCGCAACCGCGTCTATCCTGATCAAAACCGCCACGCTCTACCTGATCATGGTGACCGGCGCGATCTGGGAAAAAGTGGTCTTTGGCCAGTATTTGTTCGCGCCTGCCTTTTACTGGGAAGACGTGTTCAGCATGGTCGTGATCGCCTTGCACACCGCCTATGTTGTGGCGCTTTTGGGCGGCTTTATGGCGCCGCTGCCGCTGATGCTCCTGGCGCTCGCGGCCTACGGCGCTTACGTGATCAACGCCGCTCAATTCATTCTCAAACTGCGTCAGGCCCGGCTGCAATCGACACGCCCGCAGGGGGTGCCCGCATGACCGATCAAACGCCCATGCCCGCCAACAGCGGCTGCCGTAACGCACCGATTCTCAAACAACGCGGCCAGCGCGAAGTGTTCTGTGGCCTGACGGGAATCATCTGGCTGCACCGCAAAATGCAGGATGCGTTCTTTCTTGTGGTTGGCTCGCGCACCTGCGCGCATCTGTTGCAAAGCGCCGCTGGTGTCATGATCTTTGCCGAGCCCCGATTCGGCACCGCTATTCTGGAAGAAAGCGATCTGGCTGGGTTGAACGATGCCCATACCGAACTGGACCGCGAAGTCGCCCGTCTTTTGGCGCGCCGCCCGGACATTCGCCAGCTGTTTCTGGTCGGCTCGTGCCCGTCCGAGGTGATCAAGCTTGATCTGGCCCGCGCCGCCGAACGTCTGACCGTCGAACATGCGCCTCATGTGCGGGTGCTGAATTATTCGGGTTCCGGGATCGAGACCACCTTTACCCAAGGCGAAGACGCGTGCCTGGCCTCGATGGTGCCCGTGCTGCCCAAAACGGATGCCCGCGAATTGCTGGTTGTTGGCGCATTGCCGGATGTGGTCGAGGATCAGATGCTGGGCATGTTGGCTGATCTGGGCATCGAATCGGTACGCAGCCTGCCGGCCCGTAAAATTGACCAAGACACAGCCGTAGGTCCAAACACCGTTTTCGCCCTGACCCAACCGTTCTTGGGCGACACCCACGCCGCTCTTGAACGCCGCGGCGCGCGCCACATCGCATGCCCATTTCCGTTCGGCGAAGAAGGCACAACCGCGTGGTTGGCCGCCATCGCTGCCGAATTTGACGTACCGGCCGAGACCTTTGCAAAAGTCACCGACGCCCCGCGCGCTCGGGCCCGCAAAGCCATTGCCCAAGCCGCCGAGCAACTAAGCGGCAAATCGGTCTTCTTCTTCCCTGACAGCCAGCTCGAAATCCCTCTGGCGCGCTTCTTGACCCGTGAATGCGGTATGAGCGCAATCGAAGTTGGCTCTCCCTATATCCACGATGCGCTGCACGGACCTGATCTTGAGATGCTGGCCGAGGGCCCTCAAATTTCCGAAGGTCAAGACGTCGATCTGCAGCTCGACCGCGCGCGCGCCGCCCGTCCCGATTTGACGGTCTGTGGTTTGGGTCTTGCCAATCCACTGGAAGCCGAAGGTCTGGCCACCAAATGGGCGATCGAACTCGTCTTCACACCGGTGCACTTTTACGAACAGGCGGGCGATCTGGCGGGCCTGTTCTCGCGCCCGCTGCGCCGCAAAAGCATGCTGAAAATGGAGGCCGCCGAATGATCCTTCATCTTTCTAGAAAAACTCCGGGGAGTGTGAGGGGCTGGCCCCTCACCCGAGGCCTGTCATGAAGCTGACGGTCTGGACATACGAGGGCCCACCCCATGTCGGCGCCATGCGTGTTGCCACTGGCATGAAAGGCCTGCATTACGTTTTGCACGCCCCACAGGGTGACACCTACGCCGACCTGCTGTTCACCATGATCGAACGGCGTGACCATCGCCCACCGGTCACCTACACCACGTTTCAGGCCCGCGATCTGGGCAGCGACACCGCGACCCTGTTCAAGGAGTCGTGCCAGCAAGCCTATGACCGGTTCCAGCCCGAGGCGATCATTGTTGGGGCATCGTGCACCGCCGAGTTGATCCAGGATGATCCCGGCGGCCTGGCCGAAACCATGGGCCTGCCTGTCCCGGTAATTCCTCTGGAACTGCCAAGCTATCAGCGCAAAGAAAACTTTGGCGCAGACGAGACGTTCTTTCAGATCGTGCGTCATCTGGCCCGTCAGATGGAGCGTACCCAGCATGTCAGCTGTAACCTGATCGGCGCGACAGCGCTTGGGTTCCGCCACCGCGATGACATCCAGGAAATCACTGCCCTGTTGGAAGACGCAGGAATTTCTGTGAATGTCGTGGCGCCAATGACATCCACACCAGGCGATATTGCCCGCCTTGGCGCGGCGCATTTCAACGTATTGATGTATCCGGAGACCGGTGAGGCGGCGGCGCGGTGGCTCGAGCGTGAATTGGACCAGCCCTATACAAAAACCGTTCCTATCGGCGTTGGCGCCACCCGTGATTTTCTGGCCGAAATCGCCGGCATTGTTGGCCGCGATGTAAAAGCCGATGAAAGCCGGTTGCGCCTGCCTTGGTGGTCCGCATCTGTAGACAGCACCTATCTGACCGGCAAGCGCGTGTTCATCTTTGGCGATGGCACTCATGTCAAAGCCGCCGTGCGCATTGCCCGCGAGGAAATGGGTTTCGAGGTTGCAGGCCTGGGTTGCTACAACCGGGAAATGGCCCGCGATATCCGGGCGCTTGGCAAAGAAATTGGCGTGCCGGCCTTGATCACCGATGACTATCTGGAGGTCGAGGCGGCGATCGAATCTGCGCAGCCCGAGATGATCCTTGGCACGCAGATGGAACGTCATATTGGCAAACGGCTTGGTATTCCTTGTGCCGTGATTTCAGCGCCGGTGCACGTTCAGGATTTCCCAGCGCGCTTTTCCCCGCAGATGGGTTTTGAGGGCGCGAATGTTATCTTTGACACGTGGATTCATCCGCTGGTTATGGGCTTGGAGGAACATCTTTTGCACATGTTCCGCGAGGACTTTGAGTTTCACGATGCGGCGGGGCCCAGCCATCATGGGGGCCATGCGCCCAAGCCCGAAGCGCTGGTGGCGGCGGACGCAGGGGGGCCAGCCCCCCAGCCTGCGGCTTCCCCCCGGGATACTTCGGGCAAGAGGAAAACCGGCGAGATCATTTGGCTGGATACGGCTGAGCGCGAGTTGAAAAAGATTCCGTTTTTTGTGCGTGGAAAAGCGCGGCGCAACACCGAGCATTTTGCCGCCGAGCAGGGCTTGGAAGAGATTTCAATCGACACGCTTTATGAGGCCAAGGCACACTTTGCGAGATAATGTTGATCATATCTATCGCGTCGTGATCATGACGCTGGACCGGCACGCAGCTGGGCCTGTCGCGCGGGTTGCGCCTCGGCTGGCGGCGGATTTCCCGGGGCTATGTGTGTCTGTGCATGCGGCGGCGGAATGGGGCGAGAGCCCGACTGCATTGGCCGATGCGAAAGCAGCGATTGCGCAGGCTGATATTATCATTGCGGGCGTGTTGTTTCTGGAAGAGCACGTGCAGGCGATTTTGCCGGATCTTGAGGCGCGACGCGCGTCTTGTGATGCTTTGGTGGGCGTGATTTCGGACGCTCAGATTGTCAAGCTGACCAAGATGGGCGACTTGGATATGTCCAAGCCCGCTTCGGGTGCGATGGCGTTGATGAAAAAGCTGCGCGGGTCAGGCAAGCCTTCGGGAGCGTCGGGTGCCAAGCAGATGAAGATGCTGCGCCGGCTGCCCAAGATTTTGAAGCTGATCCCTGGCAAAGCGCAGGATCTGCGCGCCTGGTTTCTGACCATGCAATATTGGCTGGGCGGTTCGGATGACAACATCGAACAGCTGGTGCGGTTTTTGCTGTCGCGTTATGCGCATCTGGACGATTGGCGCGGTGTGCCGTCTGCGGCGCCGATCGAATACCCTGATCTGGGGCTTTATCACCCTGATCTGCCGGGCCATCACATCAGCACCGATATGGCGCAATTGCCTGCGGTTACCGCGCCAACAGCGACCATCGGGTTGTTGATGTTGCGATCCTATATTCTGGCGTCTGATACAGCGCATTACGATCAAGTGATCCGCGCGTTTGAGGCGCGCGGGATGCGCGTGATCCCGGCTTTTGCGGGTGGTCTGGATGGGCGTCCGGCGATTGATGCCTATTTCGGGCAAATTGATGCTTTGGTGTCTTTGACCGGGTTTTCGCTGGTCGGTGGACCGGCTTATAACGACAGCGATGCTGCGACGCAAACGCTGGGCGCGCTGGATGTGCCGTACCTTACGGCGCAACCGCTGGAATTTCAGACGCTGGGCCAATGGGTCAAAAGCGATGGCGGTCTTGGGCCGGTTGAAACAACGATGCTGGTGGCGTTGCCCGAAATCGACGGGGCCACCAACCCCACGGTATTTGCCGGACGCCACAGCTGTGAAGGGTGCACGGGTTGCGCCCATATGTGCCAGTCTCAAAGCGACACCAAA
Organism: Sedimentitalea sp.; assembly: GCA_045105075.1. Taxonomy (GTDB): domain Bacteria; phylum Pseudomonadota; class Alphaproteobacteria; order Rhodobacterales; family Rhodobacteraceae; genus JBGCDD01. Next base: position 20,362 of record JBGCDD010000254.1, read on the forward strand.
GCCATGGCGCCCTGCTTTGAACGGATCGACGCATTGGCCGAAAAGACCGAGCGTTTGGCCACAGTGCGGCGCAAGGCAAATGCAGAAAAAACCGTTGGCATCGTGTTGTTTGGCTTCCCGCCCAATGCGGGTGCAGTGGGCACGGCGGCCTATCTTTCGGTGTTTGAGTCTCTGTTCAACACGCTCCATGCGATGAAGGCCGATGGCTATGACGTGACCCCGCCTGAAACGGTGGATGATTTGCGCGCGGCAGTGTTGCAGGGCAACGCGGCGCAATACGGCCAAGAAGCGAATGTGGCCGCCCATGTCAGCGCAGATCAGATCGTGGCCCAAACGCCGTGGTTGGACGAGGTCGAGGCGGCCTGGGGTCCGGCGCCTGGACGTCATCAAAGCGACGGGCGCGGTGTGTTTGTGCTGGGCGCGCAGTTCGGCAAGGTGTTTGTCGGCGTGCAGCCTACGTTTGGATACGAAGGCGACCCGATGCGGTTGCTGTTCGAAAAAGGCTTTGCCCCGACCCATGCGTTTGTCACGTTCTATCAGTGGCTTAAGCATGATCTGAAGGCCGATGTTTTGCTGCATTTCGGTATGCATGGCGCGCTGGAATTCATGCCGGGCAAGCAGGCCGGGCTGTCAGGCGCAGATTGGCCGGACCGGCTGATCGCCAACATGCCCAACGTGTATCTTTATGCCGCCAACAACCCGTCCGAGGCGACTTTGGCCAAGCGGCGCGCCAATGCGATCACGGTCACCCATCTGACACCGCCGCTGGCATCGGCGGGGCTGTACAAAGGGCTGGCCGAACTCAAGGACAGCCTGGCGCGGTGGCGTGGTTTGATGCCCGGTGATGGTGAACGCGCCGAGCTTGAAGTGCTGATTGGCGAACAGGCGGCTGCGGTTGATCTGGATGGATCGGATGCGGCAAAGCTGTGGCTGACTCTGCTGGAAACCGAAGAGGCGTTGATCCCGGATGGGTTGCACATCGTTGGGCGGCCGATGTCAGATGCGACCCGCGCCGAGCATATTTCCAACATGGATGTCGATGCCGAACGTGCCAAGTCGGTTGATGCGCTGTTGGCAGAAGACCACGAATTGCCCGCTTTGATGCGCGCGCTTTCGGGGCATTTTATGGCGCCTGTGCCCGGCGGTGATCTGATCCGCAATCCTGATATTCTGCCCACCGGGCGCAACATTCACGCGTTTGACCCGTTCCGCATGCCCACGGCCTTTGCGCTGCAATCGGGCGCTGAGCTGGCGCAGACGCTGCTGGACACCCATAAATCGCTGCCGCGCTCGGTCGCGTTGGTTTTGTGGGGCTCGGACAATATCAAATCGGACGGTGGTCCAATCGGACAGGCTTTGGCGCTGATGGGTGCGACGCCGCGATTTGACAGCTATGGCCGGCTCTGTGGTGCTGATCTGGTGCCGCTGGAAACGCTGGGGCGTCCGCGCATTGATGTGATCATGACCTTGTCGGGCATCTTCCGCGATCTATTGCCCTTGCAGACCCGGATGCTGGCCGAAGCCGCGTGGAAATGCGCCAGCGCGGATGAACCGGTCGAGCAGAACTTTGTGCGCGCCCATGCGTTGGCTTACGCCGAAGAGATGGGCACCGATCTGGAAACCGCCGCGTTGCGTGTGTTTTCCAACGCCGAGGGCGCCTATGGATCGAACGTGAACCAGCTTGTCGACAGTTCCGCCTTTGGCGACGAAGACGAACTGGCCGATGCCTACGAGTCGCGCAAAAGTTTCGCTTATGGGATGGATGGCAAGGCCAAGCAGAACCCGGCCTTGTTGCAGGCGGCGTTGAAAGACGTCGATGTGGCGTATCAGAACCTGGAAAGCGTCGAGCTGGGCGTGACCACGGTCGATCACTATTTCGACACGCTGGGCGGCATTGCCCGCGCGGTGAAGCGGGCCAAGAACGGTCAGGACGCGGCGATTTACATCGGCGATCAGACGCGCGGCACCGGCAAAGTGCGCACGTTGCAGGAACAGGTCGCGCTGGAAACACGCTCGCGCAGTCTGAACCCGAATTACTTTGAACCACTGCTGAAGCATGGCCACGAGGGCGTGCGCCAGATCGAGGCGCACATCACCAATACGGTGGGTTGGTCCGCGACCACCGGCCAGGTTGATCCGTGGGTCTATCAGCGCCTGTCAGAGACATTTGTACTGGACGAAGAGATGCGCGAACGGCTGTCCAAGCTGAACCCGCAGGCCAGCGTACGCATGGCCAACCGACTGCTGGAAGCCAGCGACCGCGACTATTGGACACCCGACGAAGACACATTGGCCAGCCTGCGCGACGCTGCAGACGCGCTGGAAGACAGGCTGGAAGGAATAGCGGCCGAATAGGCCGGGAAAGAGGATTAACGATGGCACTCGACAAACTCCCCCCGAATCTGAACGGGCTTGACGGCGAAGGCTCGGTGCAGGTGCATCAGGACGACGCCATGAAAATCGAAGGCGCCAAGGTGTTTTCTGTCTATGGCAAGGGCGGCATTGGCAAATCCACGACCTCAAGCAACCTGAGCGCGGCATTTTCGATGCTGGGCAAACGGGTGCTGCAGCTTGGCTGTGATCCCAAGCATGACAGCACGTTCACGCTGACCGGTTCGCTGGTGCCCACGGTGATCGACATCCTGAAGGACGTTGACTTTCATTCTGAGGAACTGCGCCCCGAGGATTTCGTTTTCGAAGGTTTCAACGGTGTGAAATGCGTTGAGGCCGGTGGCCCGCCCGCAGGCACCGGCTGTGGTGGTTATGTGGTCGGTCAGACCGTCAAACTGCTGAAGCAACACCACCTGCTCGAAGACACTGATGTGGTGATCTTTGATGTGCTGGGCGATGTGGTCTGTGGTGGCTTTGCAGCCCCCTTGCAGCACGCGGATCGCGCGCTGATTGTGACCGCGAACGACTTTGACAGCATCTATGCGATGAACCGGATCATTGCCGCCGTGCAAGCCAAATCGGCCAACTACAAAGTGCGGCTGGCCGGATGTGTGGCCAACCGTTCGCGCGAAACCGACGAGGTGGATCGTTATTGCAAGACCGTTGGCTTCAACCGTATCGCTCATATGCCCGATCTGGACGCCATCCGCCGCTCGCGCCTGAAGAAGAAGACGCTGTTTGAAATGCCCGATGATCAGGAGATCGTCGAGGTGCGCAAAGAGTACATTCGTCTGGCCGAAACGCTGTGGAATGGCACCGAGCCGCTGGCGCCTGCGCCGCTGCCCGACCGTGAAATCTTTGAATTGCTTGGGTTTGATTGATGGCTCTTGACGGAACCTATGAGGGCACACGCGCCTGGGTCGAAGACTATTTCGACCGCACGGCCACCCGCACCTGGGAGCGTCTGACCTCGGACGCGCCAGTGTCGGGCATTCGCGCAACTGTGCGCAAAGGCCGTGACCGCATGCGCGACGTGCTGTTGACCCAGCTGCCTGAGGATCTGCGCGGCGCGCGGATTCTGGATGCAGGCTGTGGCACAGGCGCTTTGGCGGTCGAATTGGCCAAGCGCGGCGCGACGGTCACAGCGGTCGATATTTCGCCCTCATTGATCGAGATCGCCAAATCCCGCTGTCCCGAAGACGTGCAGGACATGATCACTTTTGCTGCTGGCGATATGCTTGATGCGACCTGGGGCACGTTTGACTATGCCATGGCGATGGACAGCTTGATTTACTATGACGCCCCCACTGTGGCGTCGATCCTGCAACGGTCCGCCGACCGTGTGTCGCATGGCTTTGTGTTCACGCTGCCGCCGCGCACGCCGCTGTTGATGGCGATGTACCGGGTCGGCAAGCTGTTCCCGCGTTCGGATCGCTCGCCCGCGATGGTGCCCCACAGCCCCACGGGCGTGGCTCGCGCATTGGCCAGCCTGGGCGCAAAGGGTCACCTGAAAGAGATCGAGCGCGTCACGTCTGGTTTCTACATCTCGACCGCGATGGAGTTTCGTGCATGAAAGACACGCGCCATCCTCTGACCAAGTTCACCGAACAGATGTTGCCCTTTGCGGATGCGTCCAGCGAAGGGTTGCCGATGTGGACGCTGCTGCGTCTGTCGCTGTTCCAGATCTCGGTTGGGATGGCTGCTGTGATGTTGCTGGGCACGCTGAACCGGGTGATGATCGTGGAACTGAGCGTTCCGGCGATGATCGTGGCGGTGATGATTGCCATTCCCGTGTTGATCGCACCGTTCCGCGCGCTGTTGGGGTTCCGGTCCGATACCTATCGCAGCGCGCTGGGTTGGAAGCGGGTGCCCTATCTGTGGTTCGGCTCGCTTTGGCAGTTTGGTGGCTTGGCGATCATGCCGATGGGGTTGGTGCTGTTTAACGACACCGCCGCGCTGGATGTGCCCTTTGCGGCCGAAGTCGGCGCTGGATTGGCGTTTTTGATGACCGGGCTGGGCATGCATATGACCCAAACTGCGGGTCTGGCTCTGGCCGCTGACCGCGCCTCGGACGAAACCCGCCCTCGGGTTGTTGCGCTGCTTTATGTGATGTTCCTGCTGGGCATGCTGGTCTCGGCGATCATCGTTGGCGCCCTGCTGCGGGACTTTAGCGAATTGCGGCTGGTTCAGGTGGTGCAAGGCACCGCTGTGGTCACCGTGTTGCTGAACCTTGTCGCGCTTTGGAAACAGGAAAAGATGGCTCCGATGAGCCGTGAAGACCGCGCCGCCCCGCGCCCGCTGTTCCGCGATGCCTGGGCCGATTTCACCAGCGGTGGTGATGCCGGGCGTTTGCTGGTTGTCGTGTTTCTGGGCACCATGGCGTTCAACATGCAGGACGTTCTGCTGGAACCCTACGGCGGTGAGATCCTGGGCCTGTCGGTATCATCAACCACGTTGCTCACAGCGATGTGGGCGGTTGGCGCGCTGATCGGGTTTGCCATGGCCGCGCGTTGGTTGGCCGCCTCGATTGATCCCTACCGGATGGCCGTGCGCGGCATGCTGGTCGGGCTTGGCGCTTTTTCCGCTGTTATTTTCGCCGCCCCCCTGATGTCGGTGCCTCTGTTCTTTGCAGGCGCGGCTGGCATCGGTTTCGGAGGCGGTATCTTTGCTGTGGCAACACTCACGGCCGCAATGTCGATGCCGACCGAAGGGCTGGCCGGACGTGGTCTGGCCCTGGGGGCATGGGGCGCTGCACAAGCCACGGCTGCAGGCCTGTCCATCGTTATCGGCGGCACGATCCGCGATGTCGTTGGGCAGGCCGCCCAAACTGGCATGCTGGGCGAGGGCCTTAACACGCCGTCCATCGGCTATTCTGTAGTCTATCACACTGAAATCGGGTTGCTGTTTGTGACCCTCATCGCAATCGGGCCGCTTGTGCGCTTTCGCCCGGCCCGTAAGGATGCCACGACTTTTGGTCTGGCGGACTTTCCAACATAACCCACGGAGGTCACCATAATGGTTGGCACGGAATTTTTTGGAAACTTTGACCTCGCAAGCGCTGCGATCTGGCTGTTTTGGCTGTTTTTCGCGCTGCTGGTCTTTTACCTGCAAACCGAAAACATGCGCGAAGGCTATCAGTTGGAAGATGATGATGGCAACGTGGCCACCAACCAGGGCCCGTTTCCTTTGCCCGGTGACAAGACATTCGATCTGCCCCACGGCCGTGGTTCGCTGACCGTGCCTTCTGGCGCGCGTGGTGACCGCGATGATCTGGCGCTGGAGCGTTCGGCCCGTGCCGCAGGGTCACCGTTTATTCCCACAGGCGATCCGATGGTTGACGGTGTTGGCCCGGCATCCTGGGCGCCGCGTCGCGATGTCGCGGAGCTGGATGCCCATGGTCATGCCAAGATCAAACCGATGTCAAAGCTGCCCGATTTCCATGTCAGCGCCGGGCGTGACCCGCGTGGCAAGGCCGTTATGGGCGGTGACGGCGAAATCGTTGGCCGCGTGGTCGACATGTGGATCGACATCCCCGAGCATATGGTGCGTTATCTGGTGATCGACCTGAACCCCGAAGGATCCGGCAAGCTGCGTCTGGCGCCGATCAATATGGTGCGGATCAAGGCCAACCGCGTGGTTGTGCGCTCGCTCTATGCGCATAATTTCGACGGCATCCCGACGATCAAATCCGATGACCAGATCACCTTGTTAGAAGAAGAAAAAATCATGGCCTGGTTTGCCGGTGGCACGCTTTATGCCGATCCTGCCCGCGCCGAACCCCTGCTTTGATCTGCTAAGCGAAAGAGCCTGCCCCATGTCCCATGATGACTTCAAATTCGAACCTGTCCGCGGCTTGCCCGAGGCGCTCCCCGAGGGCGAGGTCATTTTGTGGCAGGGCAGCCCGTCGCCCTGGCGGCTGGCCTGCGAAGCGCTGAACCTGCGCTGGATCATGGGCTACTTTGCCCTGCTGGCGATCTGGCGTGTGGGTGTGTCTTCGGCGGATTGGCCGCTGGGCGTTGCGATTGGCCATGCGATGCCATTGGTTGTTGTTGGCGCGCTGGCCTGCCTGCTGATCTACGCGTTGGCCTATATTCAGGCGAAATCGGCGGTCTATACCCTGACCAACAAACGCGTCGCCATGCGTATTGGTGCGGCGCTGACGCTGACGCTGAACCTGCCCTATGTGTGCATTGCCGACGCCAATCTGGATCTGAAAAAAGGGGGCACCGGTACCATCGCCTTTGATCTGATGGGACGGACACGGTTCAACTTTATTTCCACCTGGCCCCATGCGCGCCCGTGGCATTTCTCCAAAACGCAGCCGGCGTTGCGCTGTATTCCGGATGCCGCGCGCGTTGCTGAAATCTTTGCCGAGGCCGCTGATGCGCGGGTCTCTCAGCCCCAGATCGAACGGTTGCCCACCAGCGCCGTCGCCGCGGAGTAGACCCGATGTCAAACGCAAACACCAACAGCCACGACAAGGAAATGGTGCCGCGCATTCTGGTGCAGGCGATGTTTGCGCTGATGCTGGCCACGCTGGCTCTTGTGGCCTGGGCGCGGCTGACCGATCACCCCAAGGTGGGTGTTTTGACGATCAGCCCTGTGGCGGCTGAAACAACTGTGCATCTGACCGGCTCCCGCGAAGGGCAGGCCATGGTGCAAACTCTGTCGGGCGATGTGCTGGCCCGGTCGAGTGACGACAAGATGGGTTTTGTTGGCGTGATCTGGCGGGTTCTGGCCCGCGAGCGCGCCCTGCAAGGCCTGCCTGACACGGCTCCGGTGCGCATTGTGCGCCGCGAAAACGGCCATATCGCCGTGCTTGATACCGCCAGCAATTGGTCGGTCGAGCTGATTGGATATGGAAAAGACAACGTCGCCGCCTTCGCCAGGCTGGTCGACTGAAACCCATAAGAGGAGGGAACCACTATGGGACTACTGACACGCGAAAAAGAGACGGCGCCCTGCACCGTTGAAATCAGCCACCGTTTTGAAGAACTGTCGGCGCATGTGAAGTTCAACAATGGCGCCACCATCAACCCCGGTGATTCTGTGCTGGTGCACGGCCCCGAGATCATGGCGCCTTTTGGCGAAGTGATCCGCGAAGACCGCACCGCCACCATCATTCGCGCCAGCAAGCTGGAACAGCTCTGGACCCGCGCAACCGGTGATTTTGAGTTCATGGAACTGTGCGAGTTCTCGTTCTCGGAAGAGGTGATGTCATGAACATTCAAAACATGGATCACTCGGCCGACGCCAGCACCGCAGACGAAGCGATTGCCCGTCAGGACGCGATGACCGAAGCGATGACCAGCGAAAAGGCCACCGAAATCGCCATGCAGGACACCCTGCTGACGCCGCGCTTTTACACCACCGATTTCGATGAAATGGACGCCATCGATGTCACGCCAGTGCGCGGCGAGTGGGACAAGCTGATCGCGCAGATGAGAGCAGACCCCAACAAGGGCCATTTCAAGAAAAACGAAGACTGGGACACCGTAGATTGGGACGGGATGGAGCCCAAGCTGCGCGCCGAGTTCATCGACTTTCTGATCAGTTCTTGCACCGCGGAATTTTCCGGCTGCGTGCTTTATAAGGAAATGAAACGCCGGGGTTCGAACGAAGATATCACCACGTTGTTTCAGCTGATGGCCCGTGACGAAGCGCGCCATGCCGGGTTCATCAACGACGCCCTGCGCGAGGCCGGGATTGCCGTGAACCTGGGCTTTCTGACCCAGCAGAAGAAGTACACCTATTTCCGGCCAAAGTTCATCTATTACGCAACCTATCTGTCCGAAAAGATCGGCTATGCGCGCTATATCACCATTTTCCGCCATCTCGAGGAAAACCCAGACAAGCGGTTTCACCCGATTTTCAAGTGGTTCCGTGAGTGGTGCAATGATGAGTTCAGCCATGGCGAGGCGTTCGCCTTGCTGATGAAAACCGACCCTAAACTGACCGAAAGCTTTGCCAACAAGCTGTGGATCAAGTTTTTCCTGACGGCTGTCTATGGCACCATGTGGGTACGCGATCATCAGCGGCCCCTGTTTCATGACGCGCTTGGCGTGGATGTGACGTGGTATGGCCAGGAAGTGTTCCGCAAGACGTCCGAGATTACCAAGCAGGTGTTCCCGTTCACGCTTGATATCGATCACCCGCGCTGGCGGCCCAATCTGGATCGGCTCGAACGCGCGTCCGTGCAGGTGGCCAAAGGCAAAGCCAAGGGTGGCATCGGCGGCACGCTGACGCGTTTGGCTGGTATGGCCAAGGCGAGCTATGCCTTTGCCGCGCTGTTCACCATCCCGGCTGTGCACCATACCGTGCCCGCCACCACCCGGATGGAGCCTGCCTACTGATGACCGGCATGCTTTGGATCACAGCGTTGTTCGCGCTCTTTGTCTGGTGGTTTTCCACCGGAGTGATCCTGCTTGTGGTGCGCCGGGCTGACCGGATCGGCGGCCATGCCCATCGCCTCGCGGTGGTGGGTGGTTTGCCGGTTCTGGCCGCTGGCATCACTGGATTGGCGCATTCCGTCACCGACACCAGCGTGACGGGCGCCTACATCGGGTTCCTGTCAGCGCTGGCGATCTGGGGCTGGGCCGAGCTTTCGTTCCTGACCGGGTTTATCGCCGGTCCGAACAAGACACCCTGCGCGCCCGATGCCCGTGGCATTGACCGGCTGCGCTCGGCCTGGAACACCATTGTGCATCATGAATTGTTGCTTCTGATGGGGCTGTTGCTGCTGGTTGTTGCCTCAACCGGCGCGTCCAACCAGATCGCAATGTGGACCTATCTGGTGCTGTTTGGCGCGCGTATTCTGGCCAAACTGAACCTGTTTTTTGGGGTGCCGCGGATCAACACCGAATTCGTACCCCGTCCGCTGGATCATATGACCAGCTACTTCCGCAAAGGCCCTGTAACGCTCGCCTTTCCTTTGGCGATCACATTACTGTCCTTTGCACTGGCCTGCCTGATGCACCAGCTGTGGACCGAAACCGACCCCGCACGGTTGGTCGGGTTTGCTCTGCTGGGCTCGTTGACGGCTTTGGCCCTGCTGGAACACTGGCTGATGGTGCTGCCACTGCCAGATGCAAAACTATGGCGCTGGATGCTGCCTGCTCCCGCCACTCCGAAACCGCGCTATGCGCCAACTCACAATAAAAACTAACGAAAGATGACAGCTATGGATTTCGATGCCCTTTTCCAGGACCAGTTGAACACTCTGAAAGACGAGGGCAACTACCGCTATTTTGCTGAACTCGAACGCAAATGTGGCAAGTTTCCACGCGCCGCGAACCATCACGAAGGCGATGTGCGCGATGTGACGGTCTGGTGTTCAAACGACTATCTTGGCATGGGCCAGCACCCCAAAGTGATCGCGGCCATGTGCGAAGCGGTTGAGCGCACCGGCACCGGCGCTGGCGGCACGCGCAATATTTCCGGCACCAATCACGACCACCTGCTGCTTGAGGCGGAATTGGCTGATCTGCATGGCAAGGAAGCCGCTTTGCTGTTCACGTCTGGCTATGTGTCCAACTGGGCTGCGCTTTCCACGTTGGGCAGCCGGCTGGAAAACTGTGTGATCCTGTCGGATGCCGGCAACCATGCCAGCATGATCGAAGGCATCCGCCATTCGCGCGCGCAAAAAGTGATCTGGAAGCACAACGACGTAGCCGACCTCGAGGCCAAGCTGGCCGCGCTGCCCGCTGATGTGCCCAAGATCGTCGCGTTTGAATCGGTTTATTCGATGGAAGGTGACATTTCGCCAATCCGCGAAATTGTTGAAGTTGCTGAGAAATACGGCGCGATGACCTATCTCGACGAAGTGCATGCGGTTGGGCTCTATGGCCCGCGCGGCGGCGGCGTTTCCGAACAGGAAGGTCTGGCCGATCGCATCACCCTGATCGAAGGAACGCTGGGCAAAGCCTATGGCGTGGTCGGCGGATACATCACCGGATCTGCGGCCTTGTGTGACTTCATCCGTTCCTTTGCCAGCGGGTTTATTTTCACAACGGCTTTGCCCCCAGCCGTTGCCGCCGCTGCGCGTACGTCGATTGCGCATCTCAAGGTCAGCCAGCTCGAGCGCGCCAAACAGCGCCGTCAGGTGGCCAAACTGCGCGCGCGGCTTGACGAACAGGGCATCCCGCATCTGATGAACGACAGCCATATCATTCCGGTGATGATCAAAGATCCTGTAAAATGCCGCATGCTTTCAGACTATTTGATGGATCAATGGGGCATCTACGTGCAGCCAATCAACTACCCGACCGTTCCAAAAGGCACCGAGCGGCTGCGTCTGACGCCATCGCCGCTGCACACGGACGCGGATATCGATTATCTGATGGAGGCGTTGACGTCGCTTTGGAAACAATGTGCAATATCACGTGCAGTTGCATAAAATTGCCACGGAATTTATGTAGACTGATCTAGGAAACGATCTAGTTCGTATACCAAAGCGTACAGACCTAAGGGAGATAACCTTGAAACACTTACTGATTGCCGCCGCCACCGTGGCTTTGACAGGCCCTGCATTTGCCGATGGCCACGCCTCTGGCGATGCCGAGGCGGGCGCAGCTGCATTCAATCGCCAATGCGTGGCATGCCACGTGGTTGCAGACGCAGATGGCGAAATTCTGGCAGGTCGCAAAGCCCGCACAGGTCCAAACCTCTATGCGATTGCTGGGCGCCCTATCGGATCCGTCGATGGCTTTCGCTATGGTAAATCCATTGTGAAACTGGGCAAAGATGGCATTGTCTGGGACGAAGAAAAGTTCGTCGGCTACGTTCAGGACCCAACCGGGTGGCTGAAAGAAACGCTGGATGACAAAAAGGCGCGCGGCAAGATGGCCTTTAAGGTCAGAAAAGAAGCTGATGCGGCTGACATCTACGCTTATCTGGTGTCGCTGGCGCCTGCTGAGACCAACTGATCTCCTGTAAGGGATTGATTTAAAAGGGCGATCTGAAACGCGCAGGTCGCCCTTTCTTGTTTCAAAGACGTTCGATAGCCAACGCGATGCCCTGACCGCCACCAATGCACATGGTGATCAATGCTTTGCTGCCGCCGGTGCGTTCCAGCTCATACAGCGCCTTTAGCGTGATGATTGCACCAGTCGCACCCACCGGATGGCCCAAGGCGATCGCGCCGCCGTTCGGATTAACGCGCGCGGCATCCAAACCAAGCTCTTTGTTGACGGCCAGAGCCTGCGCAGCGAAGGCCTCGTTGCTTTCAATCACGTCGAAATCTGACGCAGATAGCCCTGTTTTTGCTAGCAAATTCTGGACGGCGGGGATCGGGCCGATGCCCATCACTTCGGGGCGCACACCTGCATGGGCATAGCCCAGCACGCGGGCTTTGGGCTTTAACCCGGCGCGCTCTGCCGCATCAGCTGTGGCCAGAACAATCGCTGCGGCGCCGTCATTGATTCCGCTGGCATTTCCCGCTGTAACGGTGCCGTCCTTTTGGAACACCGCGCGCAGTCCGGCCAGCGCTTCGGCTGTGGTGGCTTTGGGGTGTTCGTCCTTGATAAAAGGCACTTTTTCGCGTCGGACCATCACGTCGACCGGAGTGATCTGGCTGTCAAAATGGCCCGCTTCCATCGCGGCGGCGGCGCGTTGCTGGCTGGTTAGGGCAAAGGCGTCCTGATCCTCGCGGCTGATCTGATGCTCGGCAGCGACATTTTCGGCCGTTACGCCCATGTGTCCCGTTCCAAACGGGCAATTCAGTGCGCCCAGCATCATATCGAGCGTTTTGACATCGCCCATTTTGGCGCCCCAGCGTTGCTGTGGAACAATGAAGGGGCTGCGCGACATCGCTTCGGCGCCGCCGGCCAGGGCAAAGTCCGCGTCGCCCAGCATCAGGGATTGTACTGCTGAAACAATGGCTTGCGCGCCGGATCCGCACAGACGGTTGACGTTCATGGCGGGGGTGCTTTCTGGTACGCCGGCCTGCATCGCAGCTACACGCGACAGATACATGTCGCGGGGTTCGGTGTTGATCACGTGACCAAAAACCACATGGCCGATTTGCGCGCCTTGCACGCCCGACCGCTCGAGCGCGGCTTCGGTGGCGACTGTGGCGAGATCGATTGGCGCTGTGCTGGCCAATGCGCCTCCGAATGTGCCGATGGCGGTGCGGGCGCCGTCCAAAATCACGATATCTGTCATCAACTCTCTCCCTTGGGTTCGGTTTTGCAATTTTGTACAATTCAGAATGCCAATTGTACAATCTGACAAGGCGCGCCGGACTTGACGTCATGTGACTTTTCAGATCAGCATATCCAATATGACGGATGATGATGACGATATACTGTCCAAGCTGCCGCTTCGCCTGAAAGAGGCGCGTCGCAAGCAAGGGCTTTCGCTGGAGTCGGTGGCGAGTCTTTCGGGGGTGTCACGCTCGATGGTCAGTCAGATCGAGCGGGGCGAGAGCAGTCCGACCATTGCCACGTTGTGGAACCTGACCCGCGCTTTGCAGGTGGATTTCGCCGGGTTGCTGGATGCCGAACAAAGCCAGGATCAGATCGAGCTGATGCGCGCGGGGGACGTGCCAAGCATTGATAATATGGGGCGCGGCGTGCGCATCCGGATTCTTTCGCCTCCTGAAGATGCTGGAACGCATGAAACCTATGAGCTGTTGTTGGAGCCCGGCGGGATCCTAGACAGCCCACCGCACAGACGAGGCGCGCGCGAGCAGTTGACGGTGATTGCGGGCTCGGTTCTGGTGCGCGCGGGCGCGGCGCAAATCGAAGTGAAGACCGGTGAAACCGCGCGGTACCGAGGTGATCTGGCGCATGCGATTTCAACACGGGCCGGGCGCGCCCGGGTGTTTTTGGTGGTGCACAATGCCTAGAATCCCAAAAGACGGAAAAATGTCCTGTAAAACGGATATCCTTTATATCGGACAATAATCCGATATGGTAGAACTCTGGCGACTCAGGAGGAGATCGCCATGTTTGCCGTTGCCATGACACCGCCAATTCAGATGCAAAATGACATGCCCTACAGAACCGGAGGTCATCGGTTTGATCAGCGCGCGCAGCTTTTTTGGGGTGTTAACCTTCTGACGGCATCGATCTTTGCGATCTTGTTGAGCCAGAATTTGGGAGCGATTGCATGAAATGTCTGAGCAAGGCGCATCCGCGTGAAGGGCTTTGGCTGGGGGACGCCGTGGTGCCGGATATTGGCCCTGAGGATGTGCTGATCCGCGTGCATAAAACCGGGATTTGCGGCACTGACGTGCACATTTGGAACTGGGATGACTGGGTGCAGCGTACGGTGCCTGTGCCTTTGATCACCGGGCATGAATTTGCCGGAGAGGTGGTGGAAGTTGGTGCACTGGTCGACTCGGTCGCGGTGGGTCAGCGGTGCAGTGGCGAGGGCCATCTGATTGGCAAAGCCAGCCGTCAGAGCCGCGCCGGACGGTTCCATCTGGATCCGCAAACCCGAGGCATTGGGGTGAACGAACCGGGGGCTTTTGCGGAGTATCTGCGGCTCCCGGCGTTCAATGTGGTGCCTTTGCCCGATAGTATTGAGGATGACATTGGTGCGATCCTCGACCCTCTGGGCAATGCGGTGCACACGGCGTTGAGTTTTGATCTGGTGGGTGAAGATGTTTTGATCACCGGCGCCGGGCCGATCGGGATTATGGCGGCGGCTGTCGCGCGCCATGTGGGGGCGCGTCATGTTGTGATCACGGATGTGAACCCGGCCCGTCTGGAATTGGCGGGGCGTGTGGCGGATGTGGTTCCGGTGAACGTGGCCGAGCAGGATTTGGCCGCTGTGCAAGCGCAGTTGAAGATGCGCCAGGGTTTTGACGTGGGTCTTGAGATGAGCGGCGTGCAATCGGCGTTGGATCAGATGGTCGAGGCTTTGGTGATGGGCGGTCGGATCGCTTTGCTGGGGGTTCCGGTGGGGTTGTCGCAGGTGGATTGGAGCCGCATCGTGTTCAAGGCGATCACCATCAAGGGGGTCTATGGGCGTGAAATTTTTGAAACCTGGTACAAGATGGTAGCGATGCTGGAGAACGGATTGGATGTGGGCGGTGTGATCACGCATCGCTTGGCGGCGGCGCGGTTTGCCGAGGGTTTTGAAGTGATGCGGTCGGGACAAAGCGGCAAGGTTGTGCTGGATTGGCGGTGACGGGGTGGGGGCCAGCCCCCTCTGGGCCAGGGCCCATTCACCCCCGGGATATTTTGGGCAAGAGGAAAAGCAGATGGCGTTTGGATCGATCGTGGATGTGATTGGGCAGACGCCTGCGGTTTGGTTGGATCGTTTGGTGGCGCGTGCCGGGGTTGAGGGGCGAATTCTGGCCAAGCTGGATTATTTGAATCCGGGGTTTTCGAAGAAAGATCGTGCGGCGCTTGGGATTATTCAGGCGGCAGAGGCCGATGGCAGTTTGCGCCCGGGTCAGGTGGTGGTCGAGCTGACCAGTGGCAATATGGGCACTGGGCTTGCGATTGTGTGTGCGGCGCGGGGCTATCCGTTTGTGGCGGTGATGAGTCGTGGCAATTCGGTTGAGCGGGCGCGAATGATGGCCGCTTTGGGGGCAGAGGTGGTGTTGGTTGCGCAGGCGGAGGGCAGCGTTGTCGGGCAGGTCTCGGGTGCTGATCTGGATTTGGTGGAGCGCGAGGCGCAGCGATTAACGGCCGAGCGTGGTGCGTTCCGGGCAGATCAGTTCGCCCATGTGGGCAATGCGGCGGCGCATGCCCGTTCGACCGGGCCCGAGATGTGGGCGGACAGTGACGAGACTCTGACGGCGTTTGCGGATTTTGCCGGATCGGGCGGGACATTTGCGGGGGTGATGAGCGGTTTGCGGGCGTTTGCGCCGGGGGTGCGCGGGTATTTGGTGGAGCCTGAGGGCGCTGCAGTTTTGGCAGGTGGGGCTGTGGTTGCGCCGGGTCATCCGATACAGGGCGGCGGTTACGCGAGGTCGGATTTGCAGCTTTTGGATCGGGTCGCGGTGGATGGATATCTGAGCGTTGACGGCGCGCGTGCGGCCGAGGTGACACGGGATCTGGCGCGCTATGAGGGTGTTTTCGCAGGATTTTCTGCGGGGGCGAATGTGGCGGCTGCTTTGGAATTGCTGGCTGGCCCGGAAGCAGGGGGTGTTGTTGGTGTGGTGATTTGCGATTCCGGTCTTAAGTATTTGTCCACAGATTTGTGGGATTAGGGAACCAGTTGCAGCCGTCCGCCTTCGGTCAGCAGCCAACAGGCGTCGTTTTCGAACACGGCGGGGTAAAGCGCGCGACCATATCCGGCGCCGCCATCCAGATTGACCCGGTTGCCATAGTGGTGTGGCATATCCAGAGCTGTGTGACCGTGCACCACCAGCCATGGATGCGGGGCGGTTTCGAGCAGGAAGGGCTCGCGAATCCAGATCAGATCGTCTTCGGTTTGGTCGGGCAACGCGATGCCGGGCTTGATGCCGGCATGCACGAAAAGTTTACCGTCTTGTTCTAGTGTCAGAGGTAGGGATTCGAGGAACTGCAGGTGCGACTCGGGGATCTTTGACTGTGCCTCGGCCTGGACTTCGGGCAGGGGGCGGGTCTCTGCGTTCTCAACCCCGTAGGAGGCCAGCGTGGTGGGCCCTCCCAGACGCGGGTTGAGCCAGCCGATGTTGGAGGTGATGCGTTCGTCTTCGGTGATGCCATCGCGCACGAACCGGGTGAACATGCGGTCGTGATTGCCTTTGATCACGCGCCAATTGCGGCCGTGTTCGATGCCGGTGAGAAGGGTTTCGACGACAGTTTTGGTGTCGGGGCCACGGTCGGGCAGATCGCCCAGAAAGATGATCTGGGCATCGGCGCCGCCGTCTTGGGTGATCCAGTCGAGCGCGCGGTCAAGCTGGAACATCTGGCCGTGAATGTCGCCGACAACGTAAAGGGGGTGGGACATGGGCAGCGGCTCCGCTTTGCAGGGTTGGGTCGGGTGTAGGATACGGCGCCGGGGTTGGGCAAGCCCTTGCCCGGCGCGCGCGATCTATGCCACGTCGAAGGCCAGTGGTTTGACCTGTTGGAACATGCCTGTGTCTTCCAACATGCCAAGCACTGGCGCGGGCACCTGGTCGTCGACGTAAAGCAGGGCGATGGCTTCGCCGCCGGCTTCGGCCCGCCCGAGAGTAAAGTTGGCGATGTTCACGCCGTTTTCGCCCATGGTTTGGCCCAAGGTACCGATGATGCCGGGCACGTCTTCGTTGGTGGTGTAAAGCATATTGCGCCCGATCTCGGCGTCGATGTTGATACCTTTGATCTGAATGAACCGGGGCTTGCTGTCGGAAAACACCGTGCCCGCGACCGAACGTTCGCGTTTGGCGGTGACCACGGTGACTTTGACATAGCCATCAAATGCGCCGGATTTGTCTTGGTTTGTCGTGGAAATCTGGATGCCGCGTTCTTTGGCGATCACCGGGGCGCTGACCATGTTCACATCGGGGTTGGCCTTTTTCATGATGCCGGCGATGACCGCGCAGTTCAACGCTTCGAGGTTCATGTGGGCGACCGAGCCGTCGTAAAGGATGTTGATCGCTTTGATCGGTTCGTCCGTCATTTGCCCGATGAAAGCGCCCAGGTGACCCGACAGGCTGACCCAGGGGCCCATAACCTTGGCCTCTTCGGCGGTGACCGAGGGCATGTTGAGCGCGTTGGACACCGCGCCGGTCAGCAGATAATCTGACATCTGTTCAGCCACTTGCAGGGCGACGTTTTCCTGTGCCTCGGTCGTGGCGGCGCCCAAATGCGGGGTGCAGACCACGTTTGGCAGGTTGAAAAGCGGGTTTTCCGTGGCCGGCTCCTGCGCGAACACGTCGAAGGCCGCACCAGCCACATGGCCGGATTTCAACAACTCGGCGAGGGCGGCTTCGTCGACCAGACCGCCGCGCGCGCAGTTGATGATGCGCACGCCTTTTTTGGTTTTGGCCAGCGCCTCGGCAGACAGGATATTCTTGGTCTGTTCGGTGAAGGGCACGTGCAGGGTGATGCAATCGGCGCGGGTCAGCAGATCGTCAAGTTCGACCTTTTCGACGCCCATCTTTTCGGCTTTTTCTTCGCCAAGGAAGGGGTCATAGGCGAGCACTTTCATTTTCAAACCACGCGCGCGGTCACAGACGATGCCGCCGATGTTGCCCGCGCCGATCACGCCCAGGGTTTTGCCGGTCAATTCGACCCCCATGAACTTGGATTTTTCCCATTTGCCGCCATGGGTCGAGGCGCTGGCTTCGGGGATCTGACGTGCGACAGCGAACATCATCGCAATGGCGTGTTCGGCCGTGGTGATCATGTTGCCAAAGGGCGTGTTCATCACGATTACGCCTTTTTTGGAGGCGGCGTCCTTGTCGACATTGTCAGTACCGATCCCGGCGCGGCCGACGACTTTTAGATTGTCGGCATTGCGCAGGATGGTTTCAGTCACCTTGGTGGCAGAGCGAATGGCGAGGCCGTCATATTGGCCAATCACCTCGGCCAAGCGATCTTTGTCCTTGCCCAGATCGGGTTCGAAATCAACATCGATGCCGCGATCACGGAAAATCTGAACAGCAGTGGGCGAGAGTTTGTCAGAGACAAGTACTTTGGGAGCCATCGGAGTGGTCCTTTCGAAATTGGGTAAGGGTCAGGCTGCGATTTCGGCGTCAAAGGCCCAGACGAGCCATGGCAAAAGCGCAGTGATATCAGAGGTTTCAACGGTGCTTCCACACCAGATGCGCAGACCCGGAGGCGCGTCGCGGTAGGCCCCGATGTCGAGAGCAACACCTTCGGTTTCCAGCCGTTTGGCCACTGCTTTGGCAAAGCTTGCGCCGTCTGTGATGCGCGGATCGTTGAACTTCAGGCACACCGAGGTGGTCGATTGCGTCGCTGGATCCGCCGAGAGCGATTCGATCCAGTCATGCGCGGCAACGAAGTCCATGATCGCGGCGGTGTTCGTATTGGCCCGCGTGATCAGGCCCTGCAAACCGCCAACCGAGCGCGCCCAATCAAGGCAATGCAGGTAATCCTCAACCGCCAGCATCGAGGGCGTGTTGATGGTGGCGCCGGTGAAAACTCCGTCGATCAGTTTACCACCTTTGGTCAGGCGAAAGATCTTGGGCAAGGGCCATGCGGGGGTGTAGCTTTCCAGCCGTTCGACCGCGCGGGGCGACAGAATCAGCATGCCATGCGCGGCCTCGCCGCCCAAGACCTTTTGCCAGCTGAACGTGGTCACATCCAGCTTGTTCCAGGGCAGGTCCATCGCGAAGGCGGCGCTTGTGGCGTCGCACAGGGTCAGACCGGCGCGGGTGGCGGGGATCACATCGCCCGAAGCCACGCGCACGCCAGAAGTTGTGCCGTTCCAGGTGAAGCAGACGTCTTTGTCCCAATCGACCGCGCTCAGATCGACGATGTCGCCATACTCTGCCGTGCGCACGTTGGCGTCGAGTTTCAGTTGTTTGACCGCGTCGGTGACCCAGCCTGCGCCAAAGCTTTCCCAGGCGAGCATTTCGACGGGTCGTTCGCCCAGAAGGTTCCACATCGCCATTTCATAGGCGCCGGTGTCCGAGGCCGGGACGATGCCGATTTTATAGTCCGCCGGCACGCCGAGCAGGTCGCGGGTTTGCTCGATTGCGGCTTTCAGCTTGTCCTTGCCAACGGCCGCGCGGTGCGAGCGTCCCAAAGCGGCATCTGACAGTTTATCAAGCGTGAATGTGGGGGGTTTGGCGCAGGGGCCAGAGGAGAAACGAGGGTTCGCCGGCACGGCGACAGGTTTCGTGTCCGGCCGCAGGGCCGCGTGTTGAGTAGCCATAAATGCTATCCTTCCAGATAAGCGCCCTTCGTTGGGGAAGGGTGTCCCACCGCCGGAAATACGGAACCCCAGTAAAAACAACAATAGGCAAAGGTGTTTGCTTTTTAGCTAAATGTAGCCTTTTGCAGAACGATGCAGGAACGCCTGTTTCCTATTGGCACAAATCTGACACAAGGAAATCTGGTTTTGTTCCACAATACCGAGCCGCAGAATCGGGCGTCAGGCTTCATGCAATCTGCCCATTTCTGGCAGGTCAGGTGGCGTCATGAGTGGCATGGCGTTGATCTGGGCCGCGAATGTCAAAGGCCTGAAACCAGCCGCCAAGATTGTGCTGATTCAACTGGCGGATTTTCACAACAAAGAGACAGTCCAGTGCAATCCGAGCGCCCAGCGTTTAGCCGGCGAATGCGAGATGGGCCGCGC
>JBGCDD010000255.1:0-10894 GCA_045105075.1 Sedimentitalea sp.
AAGCGCTGCCGCTCGTCGCTCGTTTGGCGTTGTCAGTTCTTTCCCAGCAGACCCTTCAAAACAACGTTATCCAACATCGTGTCCGCGAGCAGGCGTTTCAGTTTGGCAGTCTTGTTCGTGACCGCACGCAGCTTTGCCGCATCCGACACCTACAAGGCGCCATACTGCGATTTGAACTTTTAGAATGTCCCTTGGCTCAGTCCGTCCTTGCGGCAGACGTCCGCAGTCGGCATCCCAGCTTCTTGTTCTTTGATCATCCCCCCCTCGGGATCATGCTACGCATAACCCTGCCGGGCCGTGAACAATCTGGGATCCGCTAAATCGGCTCGTTCGCATCTGTTTTCTCCTTTGAAGGGTTGAGCAAACTTTACATTAAGACGAGGCATGTTTCGGGGGGGGGCAGGGCGGGGCAGGATGGGTGGCCGCCAAACGTTTACAAGTGAAAGCCGGGGACCCCTGATTTCACTGTGCTAAGCTGGCGGTTTCTGGGAACGGGCCATTTTCAAACTGTCGTTTTGAATTGAAAAAGGCCCCGTGGTGCGGGGCCTTTCGCTGTTTTGTGTGCGCTTAGACGGCTATTTTGCCGCCGCCTTGCTTGGTGACCACCACCACAGAGGGTCTTGGTGGCATTTTGTCATCAAAGTCGGGCCAGCGCGTTGCAGGATCTTCAAAGGTGGAATTGCGTTCAAATCCCTTGAGCGCTTTGGTCCCGTCTGTGCCAGGGTGTTGCACCGCCAGAAACAGAGTTTGCTGGTCTTCGGTGAAATAGGGACCGCAGAGTTCGCCGCCGACAGGGCAGCGGAAGAACAGTTTGGAATGCCCGCGCAGATCGCCCTCGGTTTCAAGCGAATACAGTCCGTCGGATTTTCCAGTTTTACCCCAGCCCGAGCCTTGATCCGTTGAGATCCACAAGCGTCCGTTGGCGTCGATAGCGCAATTGTCCGGCGAGCCGAACCAGCCGTTTTCGCTGGTTTCCGGGTTCCATTGGGCGCCGACCTCTTCGATCGTCGGATCGCCGCATTTCACCAGGATTGTCCAGGTGCCATGACTTTCGGCGCTGTCGCCTCCGGCCTCTTTGATCTCGATGATGTGACCAAAGCTGCTTTCTGCGCGGGGGTTGGCGGCGTTGACCTGATCGGCTTTGCGGCGCGTGTTGTTGGTCAGCATGACATAGGTTGTGCCATCGCCGCGCGGCTGCACGTCTTCGGGGCGGTCCATTGGAGTGGCCCCGAGCAGGTCGGCGGCCATGCGGGTGTCGATCAGGACATCGGCCTGGCTGTTAAACCCGTTGGTCGCGTTCAGAGGGCCGTTGCCATAGACCAGCGGCATCCACTCGATGCTGCCATCCGCGTCAAAGCGCGCCACGTAAAGCGTTCCTTCGCTGAGCAACTTGCTGTTTTCAGACGGTGTTTGCGACACCTTTCCATCGGAGACATACTTGTAGAGATAGTCAAAACGGTTGTCGTCGCCTGAATAAACCACCAAATGGCCGTTGGTCGAAATCGTGGTTTCGCAGCCCTCGTGGCGGAAACGGCCCAGGGCTGTGTGTTTGACGGGCACCGAGTTGGGCTGGCGTGGGTCAACCTCGACGATCCAGCCCCAGCGGTTGGGTTCATTGGGCTCTTTGTCGATGTTCCAGCGGTCGTGGTACTGGCCCCAAGCATACCAGCCGCCCGGCACACCGTAGCGCTTCTTGCTTTTTGCATCGGCGTGGCCCGAAATGTCGGGCTTGCCGTCCGCATCGCGGTTGTCTGTCCAGAAGTAGCCGTGGAAGTTTTCTTCGGCCATCAGATAGGTGCCCCAGGGCGTCATGCCGCCGGCGCAGTTGTTCACGGTGCCAATGACCCGCGTGCCCCATGGGTCGGCATTGGTTTTCATCCGATCATGCCCGGCGGCGGGGCCGTCGATGGACATTTCGGTGTCCAGCGGGGTGATGCGGCGGTTGTATTTGCTGTCGCGCACCAAAGCCCATTTGCCATCAGCGCCTTTGGCGATTTCGACAACCGAGCCACCATGTGCGGCCATTTCGATATCGATCAGCTCGGCTGTCATGTTTTCAAAACCGGCGCGGTCTTGACGGCCAAGGCCTGCAAACATGACTTCTTCGTTGGTGTATTCGTGGTTTACGCACAGCAATCCGCGCGTGCCATCATCATCCAGCGCGGTAAAGCCGACATAGTCGCAATTGTAGCCAAATTGCTGGAGCTGGGCGGCGGCGGATTGGTTCATCACGTCGAACTCGGGCGCGTCTGCGGTGATCGGATCGCCCCAGCGCAGCAAAATGTCCGCATCATAGCCGTTGGCGATGTGGTGGGTTTCGTCATTGCCCCAGGCCAATTCGTCAAACACATAGCGGCTCCCATGCGCGGCGGCAGAGGCTTGCTTGGGCGCGATCATCGCTGAGGTGCCAAACAGTGCAGTCGTGGCTGACACGCCCAGGATGCCGCGCAGAACATCGCGCCGTCCATAGCGTGCGTTGATCACGTCACCGATCGTTTGGTCTAAGTTTGGGTTCGTCGGGATGTCATCAAATGCCTCAAAGGCTTCAGCTTTGTTGCCGATGTCCGGGTCGTTGATAATGGCTTTGCGATCCATGTTTGCGGGCTCCATCCTGTCAAGAATTACATGCAGCCGTGATAGGCTGCACACCCGTCCACCTTCGTTGAGATGTGTAACAGGCACATGAAGCATAATCGATTCTCAACGTCTTGTGCGTAAAACCTGTGGTTGAAAACTCAGAGGATTTATCTGCCCGGATAGCCGGGTCAGGCGATGATCGTGTCGAGCAGTTGCGGCAAGCATGATTTGAATTTGAAGAAACCACGATTGGCATGGGGCCAGGCAGCGCGGTCATAGGGGCGGGTCAGCCAGGCGATGTCGATCTGGGGGAATTGCGTTTTGAACAGGGTCGCGATTGCTTCGGCTTCGGGTCCAACAGTTTGATGGTAAAGTAAAACCTGGTCCAACTCGTGGTGGTTGGCCCAGTCTGTGATGTTCCCGGATGTGTCGATAGGCCCCAACCGTTCGCCCCATCGCTGAGCGGTGTCTTGCATCAAACCGTCTTCAAAGGCGCACACATCGGGTGCCATTTTCAGTGGGCTGGAGCGGTCACGTGCGGAAAACAGCGCGGTTGCGGCGGGCATCGGGCAGGCTGCCAAAAGCGGGGCAGGAGACAGATCATTTGGCGTCAGGATCAATCCGACGCGTGTGCCCTTGATGTGGGGCGCAGGCCGTTCAGCGCGAGCAGTGGCCTTGAAATCGGGCTCGCTGAGCGGCGGCGCGGTTTGCGCCAGTTGTCCGCGCGGATCAAACCGACCTTGGGTATATTTTGCGATATTGTCGGGACGCGCAAGATAGGTTTTCCCTTTTGTGTGCAGTCCCGCAACCCAACGCCAACCCAGAGTATTGCTGGCCGGATCGCCATCCAGCAGGTGGCGCAAAAAGAAATCCGCGCCCAAAACCCAAGGCAGGCGCAATGTGAAAATCCAGATCGAGGCGAACCACATCCGCGCATGATTGTGCAGATATCCGGTCTGCACCAGTTCCTGGGCCCAATGGTCGAAACAGGCGATACCGGTGTCGCCCGTACAGGCGGCCTGCCAGGCTTGACGCAGACCGTCCTGGGTTTGAACGTTGTCCCACTCTTGTCGCAACGATTGCTGATAGGCGTGCCAAACGTGCGGATGATTTTCCAACCAGCCTTTCCAATAGGTGCGCCAAATCACTTCCTGGACAAACTTTTCGGCGGCACGGGGCGAATGGCGCGCCAGGGTGGCCTCCAGAACGTCGGCCTCCGTGATCACCCGGTGGCGCAAATAGGGCGAGAGCGCGGACACATGAGGATGGCCGGGAACATCAAAATTGCGCAACCGCGCATAATCTGCGCCGGCATGAGGCAAAAATTGTGCAAGCCGCGTCAGGGCCGCAGTGCGGGTGGGTTCAAATACGATTCGAGTCATGAACGGGACGTAGCGGTGTCGCACGTCTGGTCAACTGAAGTGCGCCCCCTTGCAGCCCACCGGTGGCAACACTAAGACTCGAGTAACACTTGATAGGGTATGGTCCCAATAATCTAAGCAGCAGGCACATCAAATGTTTGATCCAAAAGACACCTACATGAACACCCTGGTCCCCATGGTTGTGGAACAGACCAGCCGAGGCGAGCGCGCTTATGATATTTTTTCGCGGCTGCTGAAAGAACGGATCGTTTTTATCAACGGGCCGATCCATGACGGCATGAGCCACCTGATCGTGGCCCAGTTGCTGCACCTTGAGGCGGAAAATCCTTCAAAGGAAATCAGCCTTTCCATCAATTCGCCCGGCGGTGTGGTGACCTCTGGTCTGTCGATCTATGACACCATGCAATACATCAAGCCCAAGGTCAGCACGTTGTGCATTGGTCAGGCGGCGTCGATGGGATCTGTGCTGCTGGCAGGCGGTGAGGCAGGCATGCGGTTCTCGCTTCCCAACAGCCGGATCATGGTCCACCAGCCCTCTGGTGGCTATCAGGGCCAAGCCAGCGACATTATGATTCACGCGGCGGAAACCCAGAAATTGAAGGATCGTTTGTACGATATTTACGTCAAACACACCGGTCAAAGCAAAAAGGCTGTTGAAAAAGCACTTGATCGTGACAACTTCATGTCCTCGGAAGAAGCGAAAGAAGGGGGCCATATCGACGAGATTGTTGCAAATCGCCCCAAAGATGATGAGGCGGATGCGTAACATATCGGCGAAATAACCGTGTTGTGCTCTGATCCTCTGGATTAGAGCATATTTTGCGATTGTAGCGCCAAGTTGGCTGCCCTAAGCTTTGCGCGTGATGGGTGGGAAGGTTCCACAAGTGGGGCCAATACTGAAATCGAAGCCGAAAGGTAGACCATGGCAACGAACTCGAGCGGCGACAGCAAGAACACGCTTTACTGCAGCTTTTGCGGCAAAAGCCAGCATGAGGTGCGGAAGCTGATTGCGGGACCCACCGTTTTCATCTGCGACGAATGTGTCGAATTGTGCATGGATATCATCCGCGAGGAGACCAAGGCTTCTGGGTTAAAGGCGACAGACGGTGTTCCGACGCCCAAAGATATTTGTGAGGTGCTGGACGATTACGTTATTGGCCAAGCGATGGCCAAACGCGTGTTGTCTGTGGCGGTGCACAACCACTACAAGCGTCTCAACCATGCCCAAAAGGCCGGCAGCGATATCGAGTTGGCCAAGTCGAACATTCTTTTGATCGGACCAACCGGGTGCGGAAAAACACTTTTGGCGCAAACCTTGGCCCGCATTCTTGATGTGCCTTTCACCATGGCTGATGCAACCACATTGACCGAAGCCGGCTATGTGGGTGAGGACGTTGAAAATATCATCCTCAAATTGCTGCAATCATCAGAATACAATGTCGAACGTGCCCAGCGCGGGATTGTGTATATTGATGAGGTCGACAAAATCACCCGCAAGTCCGAAAACCCCAGTAGCACGCGGGACGTGTCGGGCGAAGGCGTTCAGCAAGCTCTGTTGAAACTGATGGAAGGAACCGTCGCGTCGGTGCCTCCGCAGGGTGGGCGCAAACATCCACAACAGGAATTCCTGCAGGTGGATACGACGAATATTCTGTTCATCTGTGGTGGTGCCTTTGCAGGGCTCGACAAAATTATTGCACAGCGTGGCAAAGGCAGTGCAATGGGTTTTGGCGCCGATGTGCGTGACAATGACGCACGCGGTGTCGGCGAAGTTTTCCAAGACCTGGAGCCCGAAGACCTGCTGAAGTTCGGTTTGATCCCCGAATTTGTAGGTCGCCTGCCTGTTCTCGCGACATTGGAAGATTTGGATGAGGATGCTTTGGTCACCATTCTGACCAAACCGAAAAACGCTTTGGTCAAGCAATACCAACGCCTTTTCGAGCTGGAAGACACCGAACTGTCGTTCACTGACGATGCTCTTACGGCGATTGCAAAGCGCGCAATCGAGCGCAAAACTGGCGCGCGTGGGTTGCGTTCGATCCTGGAAGACATCTTACTTGATACGATGTTCGAACTGCCTGGATTGGACAGTGTCACAAAAGTTGTCGTCAACGAAGAGGCCGTGGCCTCCGAAGCAACTCCTTTGATGATACATGCTGACGCCGAAAAGGAACCAGCATCGGCGGGATAAGATGGCCATACAACGCATTTCTTCCGACGGTGAGTTTGAGAAAAAACTAGGTTACTGCCGTGCGGTTGTCGCTGGCGGTTTCGTTCACGTGGCAGGCACCGTCGGTCAAGGCGAAACTGTTCAAGCGCAATGTAGTGACGCGCTTGAAACAATCAAAACGGCTTTGAAACGTGCAGGTGCTTCGATCAAAGATGTTGTCCGCGTGACCTATATGTTGCCAGACAAGCGGGATTTTGAGCCGTGTTTTGAAATCCTGGCCGACACTTTTGGTGCGAACCCGCCAGCAGCTACAATGATTGAATGTGGATTGATTGATCCGAAATTCTTGATTGAGATTGAGGTGACAGCTTTGCTGCCTTCTGCCCCGAATGAACCCTGAGCGTGTGGCTGGACGGCGGACTTCAGTTGAGGCATACACATTTTACTTTGGTTGGAGTCACCCATGGGCATCCTGAATACCGTTCTGCGCGCAGTCACTTGGTGGCACGGGCAAACTTTGAATACACAGATCTTTACTTGGCGCAAAGGCATTCGCGTCGGTGAGGATACGCAGGGCAACGTATTTTATCACAACGGCGATGATTCCCGTCGCTGGGTCATCTTTAATGGCGAAGTCGAAGCCAGTCGGGTTGATCCAAACTGGCATGGTTGGCTTCATCGCACTTGGAACGAACCGCCCACCGACAAGCCTTTGCTACGCAAGGATTGGGAAAAGCCGCATCAGGAAAATTTGACCGGATCTGCTATGGCCTATGTGCCTGCGGGGTCATTGCGTCGCGCGCAACCGGTTGAGCGGCGGGACTACGAGGCCTGGGCGCCCGAGTAATTTGCCATGTCAGGACAGCGTTGATGACGCAAAACAAAACGGAAATTATGGTTGGTGGCGTGGTTTTGGCATCAGCCTTCGCCTTTGCCATCTATGCCACGCAGACAACAGGTTTGACTGGCAATTCTGATGGCTATTTACTGAACGCCAGCTTCCGGTCTTTGGAGGGCGTCAGCGTAGGCACGGATGTGCGCCTTGCCGGTGTGAAAATCGGCAGCGTGTCTGGTGTTGCGCTGAATGTCGAAACCTATCGGGCCGACACTGAATTTACCGTGAGCGCAGGGATTGAAATCCCCGACGATAGTGCCGTGGTGATCGCGTCCGAGGGGCTTTTGGGTGGGAACTTTGTTGAAGTGATGCCTGGTGGCTCACCGTTCTATTTCGACGCGGGCGATGAAATCACGGACACTCAGGGGGCGGTCAGCCTGATCTCGCTTTTGGTCAAATTTGTTGCAGGTAGCGGAGATCAAGAGTGATCAGGGCGTTTTGCCTGAGCATTGCCTTGTGTTCCAGTTCGCTGAACGCGCAAGAGTCTGCATCGTCCGGTGTTGGTGCCGTTCTACGAGGACTAGACAAGGTCAACGGCGAAACCCAGGATTTTGAACTTTTCTCGGGTGGTGGGCGCGCCGTTTTTGGACTTGAGGTTGATCTGACTGATTGCCGTTTCCCGTCGGACAACCCGACCGGAGACGCTTTTGCCTATCTCAGTATTCGTGATGCACGCGACCAGGAGCTGGCGTTTGAAGGTTGGATGATTGCATCGGCGCCGGCGCTGAATGCGCTGGACCACTCACGCTATGATATTTGGGTGTTGCGCTGTATCACGTCCTGAGCCGTGGGAATCTCGGGTTTCGCAAAATTGCTCGACCGCCCCAGAGCGTCTGCCAAACGTAAATGGTAATTGGCGCGGCTGACCTCTATCGCGCCTAAGGACGCCAAATGTGACGTGAGAAATTGGGTGTCGAACAGTCGAAAACCGGCACGTTTCAAACGATCGGTCAGATAGGCAAGCGCGATTTTTGACGCATCGGTGCGACGCGAAAACATGCTTTCGCCAAAAAAAGCCGCCCCCATTGTCACACCGTAGACGCCCCCGACCAGCTCGGTCCCCTCCCAGATTTCCAGTGAGTGCGCTTGTCCGCGTTGATGCAAAGCCAGATACAAACGATGGATTTCCGCGTTGATCCAGGTTTCGACCCGGTTCGCGCAGCCATCGACAACCGCTTCGAAGTCCGTGTTCACGCGGATGATAAAATCTTCCCGCCGCATCCGCCGTGCCAGCGAGCGCGATATGTGAAATCCATCAAGCGGCAATATCCCACGGCGTTTGGGATCAACCCAAAACACGTCATCATCATCACGATGTTCGGCCATCGGAAAAATTCCGATAGAATAGCCATGCAAGAGCATCTCGGGGGTCAGGCTCATCGCGCGGTCCGGGGTTAGGGCCTAGTCGGGCGCCGTCATGTGGGTGTCCAACCAGTGTTCCAGCCAATGAATGTTGTAAGTGCCATCGTGAATATCGCGTTCGCCCAACAGGGCGTGAAACAGCGGAACTGTGGTGTCGACGCCGTCAACGATCAATTCACCCAGGGCCCGGTTCAGCCGCGCCATCGCCTCGGATCGGTCGCGCCCGTGCACGATCAACTTGCCGATCAAACTGTCGTAATAGGGCGGGATCGAATAGCCATCATAGAGCGCCGAGTCCATGCGCACACCAAGCCCACCGGGCGTATGATACTGCGTGATTCTACCGGGGCAGGGCGCAAAGTTCGGCAATTTTTCCGCATTGATCCGCACCTCAATCGCATGGCCATTGATTGTCAGATCATCTTGGGTGAATGACATCGCCATTCCAGCGGCCACACGGATTTGCTCACGCACCAGATCGACGCCGAAAATGGCCTCGGTAACTGGATGTTCGACCTGCAGCCGTGTGTTCATCTCGATGAAGTAGAACTCGCCGTTCTCATAAAGAAATTCGATTGTACCGGCGCCGATATAGTTGATCTTGGCCACCGCATCGGCGCAAACTTTGCCAATGCGGTCGCGTTCCTGCGGCGATATAGACGGGCCGGGCGCTTCCTCAAAGACCTTTTGATGGCGCCGTTGCAGCGAGCAATCACGTTCGCCCAGATGCACAGCACCGCCTTTGCCATCGCCAAACACCTGAATTTCGATATGGCGCGGCGTGGTCAGATATTTTTCGATGTAAACTTCGTCATTTCCGAAGTTCGCCTTGCCCTCGGCGCGCGCGGTCATAAACGCTTTTTCCATGTCAGCGGCAGTTTGCGCCACTTTCATGCCCTTACCGCCACCGCCTGCTGTGGCTTTGATGATCACTGGATAACCGATTTCGGCTCCGATCCGTTGCGCATCTTCCAGCGTGGGCACGCCCCCGTCACTGCCCGGAACACAAGGCACGCCAAGCGCTTTCATTGTGTCTTTTGCAGTGATTTTGTCACCCATGACGCGAATGTGGTCGGCCGTTGGCCCAATAAAGGTCAGCCCATGGTCCTGTACAATTTGTACGAAATTCGCGTTTTCCGACAAAAAGCCATACCCTGGATGGATCGCCTGGGCGCCGGTGATTTCACAGGCCGAGATGATCGCGGGGATCGACAAATAGCTGCGCGGACTGGGCGGTGGCCCGATACACACGGATTCATCCGCCATGCGCACATGCATGGCATCGCTGTCGGCGGTTGAATGCACTGCGACGCTCGCAATGCCCATTTCGCGCGCGGCCCGCACCACGCGCAAAGCTATTTCTCCGCGGTTGGCAATCAGGATTTTGTCAAACATATCCGTGCCTTACTCGAGGATCACAAGAGGCGTGCCGTATTCCACAGCGGCGCCGTCTTCGACCAGAATGCGCTTGATCTTGCCGGCGCGTGGCGCGGGAATGTGGTTCATGGTTTTCATCGCTTCGACGATCAACAATGTGTCGCCTTCGCTCACCGTGGCGCCCACGGCAATGAAGGACGGCGCATTGGGCTCTGGCTGCATGTAAACGGTGCCAACCATGGGCGATGCCACCGCGCCGGGATGGCTGGCGGGATCCTCGGCAGCTTCGGCCAGGGGGGCGCTTTCGACGGGGGCAGGGCTGGGTATGGCAAGCGCGGGCTGCATCGGCGCAGGTGCTGCGACGGCGGCCATCCGGCTGACCCGAACATTCAGGCTGTCATCATCGCCGTAGTCCCGTTTGACATGCAGTTCGGTCAAATCATTGTCGCGCAGCAGTTCGGCCAAAGCCTTGATAAATGCCACATCCTGGTCATGTTTTGTGTCTGTCATTAGAGTCCTCGACCGGTTCCGCTTGACCTGTCTGTGCAGGTTTTCTCTGATCAGCGCTTATAGGCCAAGCCCGCGCCGGTGAAAAGCGTTCTGACCGTCCGGTGGCATTGGATTGCACTTTCGCGCTGGACGTGGCGGCTGGGCAGGGGGCGAAATCGACGGGAAACCGGACCAAATCTACCGGTTTCCTGGCCTGCATCGGATGTTTTTTAGTGATCGTCCTGCCAAGTTTGAACCTGCAAACAGATCAAATACCCCAAATTTGAAAGATCAGTGCCTAGCCTGGGTCACGGGTTTTCGAGCGACTTGGCCTGTTGCTCCAGAATTTCCATGATTTTGCGCTGCATCGCTGAGGGGGGCGCGTGTTCGTGATCAGACGATCCTTGCATGCCCGCTCCGGATGCGTCGCCGCCGTTTGCGGTCTGCGCCACTATTTGATCGGTCTTTGTGGATATGGTGTCTGGGGGCAGAGATGCGGGATGCCCGGTTGGTTGAGGGGCCATTGCAGGCAGTGCGATATTGATATGCATGTCGTTGCTCCGTTCTTTCGAACCAAGCCCTCACCCGGCCATCAGTTTGGCCGGGCAAATCTTAACGCAAGGTTAACGCGCGTGCTGAACT
>JBGCDD010000256.1:0-28039 GCA_045105075.1 Sedimentitalea sp.
TTTGCCTATGGTCCGCAGATGGTGGAAATCAGCCGCGATGGCAAACGGGTCTATTGGACCAACTCGCTTTATTCCACATGGGATGATCAGTTTTATCCCAACGACAAAGGCGGCCAGATGGTGATGGCGCGGGTTGGCGAAAACGGTGGCCTGACGCTGGACAAGGATTTCTACGTCGATTTCCCCGAGGGCTATCGCAGCCACCAGATCCGGTTGGAAGGTGGCGATTGTTCGACTGACAGCTTCTGTTACCCGTCGGTCTAAGTGGGTTTGGAATTGACTTCAGCGGCGGCCCTTTGGTGGGCCGTCGTCGTTTCCGGGCTCTATCATGGCGTCAATCCGGGCATGGGGTGGCCGCTGGCCGTGTCTGCCGCGCTGATGGAGCAAAAACGCAGCGCCCTGATCAAGGCTTTGGGCGCGCTGGCCTTTGGCCATTTTCTGGCGATGACGGCGATTCTGCTGCCGTTTTCGATGATGATCGTGCTGGTGGAATGGGAACGCAGCATCCGCATCGGCGCCGGCGCGCTGGTGATCGCGATGGGCGTCTATCTGGTGATCAACCGCCGCCATCCCCGGTTCCTGGCGCGGGTGCCGCCGACCAAGCTGGCGCTGTGGTCGTTTCTGGCGGCGATGGCACACGGGGCTGGTCTGATGCTGGTGCCGATCTTCCTTGGGATTTGCGCGATTGCGCCCGATGATACGGGTCACAAAGCAGCCGAGACCTTGATGTCGGGCAATGTCACCACCGCCTTTATTGTGGCAGGTGTGCACACGGCGGCCATGACCGGTGCGGGCGGCGTTTTGGCTCTCGTCATTTACCTTTGGTTGGGGTTGAAATTTCTGTCGCGCACGTGGTTCAATCTTGATCTGATTTGGGCGCTCAGCTTGATCATTGTCGGCGGCTTTGGCATCGCCTCGGCTTTGGGAAACCACTGACAAGACTGGAAACATCATGGACCTGAAACCGCTCTTTGACTTTGTGGCCGAGGTTGCCACCCCACAAGTCGCGCCAGATGGCCCCTATGGCACACGCCGGTTCATTCCGATCACCGGCGGGCGTTTTGAAGGTGCGCGGCTGCGGGGGCGGATGCTGCCGGGCGGCGCCGATTGCCAGCTGATCCGCCCCGATGGCGTCGCCGAATTGGACGTGCGCGCGACGTTTGAAACCGATGATGGTGTGATGTTTTTGATGAAAGGGCTGGGTCTGCGCCACGGTCCCGAAGAGGTCATCAAACGCATAGCCGCCGGTGAGGCCGTCCCCCCGGATCAGTATTATTTCCGCGAAACCATGATCTTTGAGGCCCCGGCAGGGCGCTATGACTGGCTCAACCGGATCATCGCCGTGGCCACCGGCGAGCGGCGCGCCGACACAGTTCACATCAGCGCCTATGAGCTGACCTGAGATCACGGCCCGACAAGGGACCCTGAGGGGAGACCGCAATGAACGTATCGGGCAAAAAGGCAGTTGTGTTTGGCGGCACGTCTGGGATGGGACTGGCGACTGTTGAAAAGCTGGTGGCGGGTGGCGCGAGCGGTGTTGCGGTTGGTCGAAGCGAGGCAAAAGCCAGCGATCTGCCAAAAGGCGCAACTTTTGAGGCCTGCGACGTGCGCGACGGCGAGGCAGTTGCCACGCTTTTGGCCAAGCACGCGCCCTATGACATCCTGATCAGCGCTGCGACCGGGGGTGACCGTGCCATCGGGCCGTTTCTCGAGATGGACATAGAGGGCTATAAGGCCTCGTTCGACAAGCTGTGGGGCTATGCAAATGTCGTGCGCTTTGGTGCAGCCCACGTGAGCGATGGCGGATCAATCACGCTGGTGTCCGGCGCCCCGGCCCGCAATTGTCGCCCGGGCCAGGTTTCGCTGTCATCTGTGGGCGGCGCGGTTGAAGCGTTGGTGCGTGCGGTCGCGCGCGAAGTTGCGCCGCGCATTCGTGTTAACGTGATGTCGCCGGGCACGATCGACACCCCAATGGTGCCCGCCATTGGAGAAGCGCGAAAACAGCTCTATGCCAACATGACTTCCGGCAACCTGATCCCGCGTGCGGGCACGGCGGAAGACTGCGCGCAAGGCATCATGTTCCTGGTCGAAAACGACTTTGTCACAGGCACAACCGTTGACATCGACGGCGGCTGGCTTTTGCGCGAAGGCTAACCCCAAAACGACCAGAGGGCACTTGCGCCCTCGGCCTGGTCCTTGTCGTTCTGGCCCACCCCGCCTTATCGCTCATCGCACTGAGGGCGCCGCAAGGCGGCGTGACAATCGGCGAAAAAGATGCATGAAGTGGCGCAATTCAGATCATTTACCGAAAAGAGCTTCTGACATGACCGACGCTTCCGCTGAAATCATTTTGCACAATTACCCTCAATCTCCTGTCGCAGAAAAAGCCCGGATTGCTCTTGGGATCAAAGGGTTGGCCTGGCGCTCGGTCGAAATTCCGCGCCTTGCGCCAAAGCCGATGCTCACAAAATTGACCGGTGGATATCGGCGCACGCCGGTGATGCAAATCGGCGCGGATGTCTATTGCGACACCCAGTGCATTCTGCGCGAATTGGAACGCCGCCACCCCGAGCCAACCTATTTCCCAACCTCGGATGTGGGTCTGATGTGGGGGCTCAGCCGCTGGACCGACGGGCCGATGTTTGATTTGGCAGTGAAGGTTATTCTTGGCTCTGCCGGCGACGGGCTGCCCGAGGATTTCGCGCAAGATCGCGGACGATTGTATTTTGGTCCCGATTGGGCCGAAGGGCTGAA
This sequence comes from Sedimentitalea sp., assembly GCA_045105075.1. GTDB lineage: Bacteria > Pseudomonadota > Alphaproteobacteria > Rhodobacterales > Rhodobacteraceae > JBGCDD01. The sequence goes on from JBGCDD010000256.1 coordinate 2,755, forward strand.
AGCGGCCAATGCCAATCTTCCCCATTTGGCTGCACAATTCCGCGCGCCTTTGAGCTGGGCAAACGATCAACTGTCAGATCAGCGCGCCTTTTTGCTGGGCGATGCGCCGGCGGCGATTGATGCCCAACTTTATCATCTGGTCTGGTTTTTGCGTGGGCGCTGGGATCGCGGGCCGGCCTTCTTGTCAGAATTCAAGGATCTGGAGCGTTGGGAGCGCAATGTCGCTGGCATAGGGCACGCCAGCATGACCGAAATGGCGCCCGAAGACGCGATCGAGCGGGCCAAATCCTGCGAGCCAATCACCCAGAAAGCCACCGACCCGCACGAGCCTCAGGGCTTGAAACCGGGCATGAGGGTCAGTGTTTCTCCCGATCTTGATGGTGGAGAACAGCCTGTTGAGGGCGAGGTCGTCGCGGCCGATTGCAATACGATCACCTTGCTGCGAACCGACCCTGACGTTGGCAATATCGGCGTCCATTTTCCACGCGCCGGTTACCGCGTTGTGGTTTTGTAACCAAGCCGCATATCGGTCGCGGCCATCGCTTGTGTCGTCATGTCGCTGGCTGCGGAAACCCATAAAGCGCCGCCGGATTGTCGACCAGAATTTGCTGGCGCAGGGCCGCATCGCATCCCCAATCGGCCAGTTGGTCCAGCAGCGCGCCGTCATTTGGCATGTGCCCGACATGGCGCACATGCGGCCAGTCCGACCCCCACAGCAAACGTGACGTGTTTGCGCTGATCAACGCCTTGGCCATCTCGGTGATGTCGGTATAGGGCGCGCGATCGAGGGCGCTGATCCGGTAAGGACCGGTCAGTTTGGCCCAGGCCTGACCGTCGGCAAACGCCGCCAGAAACCGCTGGAAACCGGGATCATTCACGCCTTTTTTGACGTTGGTGTAGCCAAGATGACCAAACACCACCGGCACATGCGAGGCGGCCAAAACCGCGTTGATGTCTTCAAACGTTTCCACATGAGCCAGAAACTCGATGTGCCACCCCATATCCGCGATGCGCGCCGTAAAGGCCAGCGCATCCTCGATTGACGCGAATGTCATGCCGCCGCTGTCCACGACGTTCACCCGAATGCCGCGCGCGCCTGCCGCGTGGAAGGCCTCAAGTTCCGCGTCGCTCACATCATTCGTGACCGAGACAACGGCCCGAAGCCGGTCTGGATCTGCGCGCGACACGTCCAGCATCGCGGTGTTGTCCTCGCCGTAAACACTGGGCTGGATGACCACGGCGCGCTCAATGCCAAGCGCGGTTGCAACGCTATCGTAATCGGCGATCTCCAGCGGCGGCGGCGTATAGCTGCGAGCCGCCACATAGCGCTGCGCGTGCCCGTTCGGAAACACATGAAAATGGGTATCACAGGCCCCCGCAGGCATTTCAAAAGCTGGACCCTGCGGGTTGGGGTCGGGACTTGCGCAAAAAGGCTGGTCGGTCATCGGGCGCTTCCGCTTTTGGCCAAATGGCCGTTACTCTGCCGGTTCCAAAGCTGGCGGCGTGACAATCGCCTGGTCATAAGTCAGCTCACCCAGACCATCTTCAAAGATATCACGCTGTGAAATCCAGGCCCGCGAGTCATCAAAAATCTCTCTGGAATAGGGCTCGAAAACGATGCGTTCACCAGGGCCAAACAGCCGCGTGTCCATCTGATCGCGGAACCGCTCGGGAAACTCATTGCGGTAATAATGCGTGTAAAGCTCCGGGCGCAGGTCGATGTCTTTTTGGGCCATCCGCAACGCATGAAAGTACTTTTCGACATCGCCAAGATCGGCGTCTTCGGCAACCATGGCGGCCATCATGAACGAGGTGTCCAGCACCTTGCGATAGCCCAGTTGCGCCATGAAATAATAGGGTCCGCTGAACAGGCTGACGGCGCCCACCTTGCCATCAATCAGATTTTCCATACGCTTGAACAGCAACCCATCCGAAAAAGACAGGTTGATCTGATCGCTCGACAAAAACGGCTCGAGCGCCTGAATGGTCGAATAGTGACTGCCCGATTGATAGCCAACCGAGATTGGCACATTGGCTAAATCCTCGGGGCTTTTGATATCGGATGAATTGGGCACAAAGATACCGCAGGGCGAAACAGAATAGGCCTTTGAGTAAAGCTTGCCGTGTCCGGAGGCGGCCGCGACGTTTACGGTCCAATGACAGGCCGAGCTGACATCGCAGGTGCGCCCTTTTTCGAAGGTTTGATAAGCGCCGACCTTATCGCCCAGATCATGGCGATTACCGCTTGCGGACAGCAATTGATCTTCAAGCTCATAGTCCAGTTTCACAGCATCGAAATATCCCTTTTCGACCGCGATCCACTCGTGAAGCCGCATATGTGGCGCGATGATGAACTTGGCCATCGGGTCTCCTCCTGTTTGGCCGCGCGGTGATCCCGACGATGGGGTTACATCCGGCGCAGGCAGCCCAAGTGGACAACGCGGCATCGGGTTTTGTCAAGGAACCGGTGAAGTCGCCCCCGGCCGGAGATCCGATGTGCTAGACTGATTGATGTCATTGCCCGGACCGGCAGCAAAGCAAAACTTGCGGGATCCGCGGTTTTATATGAAAAATCATGGAACCGCGGACCAAAGCCAATACGATTCGTTAACGAACAGGGGCGGTCCGGCGATGAAAATGTCCTGGGAGGGGTAACAATGCTACGCAGACATATCTTGAAATTGGCAACCGCAGGCGCGATTGCGGCGTCCGCTCTGGTGGCCGGTGCCGCCAACGCCGAGGGTGTGATCAAACTGGGCGCCATTGCCCCCAAGACCGGTCCGCTGGCCGGTGGTGCGGTGGTCACGCAGTGGCCCAATGTGCGTCTTTGGGTCGAGCAGATCAACGCGCGTGGCGGGCTGGATGTCGGCGGCGAAATGATGACGATCGAGCTGATTGAATACGATGACAAGACCAACCCCGGCGAGCACATCAAGCTGGCGCAGCGTCTGGCCACACAGGACAAAGTCGATTTCGTCGTCGCGCCCTATGGCACCGGTTTCAACATTGCAACGGCGCCGATTTATGGCCGCTATGGCTATCCGATGATTGCAGTTTCTGCGATCACCGACAAAGCGGACGAGTTGACCGAGCGCTATTCCAACCTGTTCTTCACGCTGGGCACCACAACGGCTTTTGTCGACGGCGTCAAAGAAATCTTGATTGAAAAACGCGACGCTGGTGCCATTGGCAACGAGATTGCGATGGTCAACGTGGCCGACGCTTTTGGCATCGAATTGGCGGATCGCGCCCGCGAGATTTTCACCGAAGCCGGGTTCGAGCTGGTTTATGACAAATCCTATCCGCTGGGCACACCCGATCTGAGCCCGGTGATGAAAGGCGCCAAAGCGTCCGGCGCCAAGGCGTTCGTGGCATGGTCCTATCCGCCCGACAGCTTTGGGCTGGCCGAACAGGCGATCATCGAAGATCTGGACGTGAACGTGTATTACTCCGCCGTCGCCACCAGTTTCCCGGCTTTCAAGGGCGCCTATGGCAACAAGATCAACAATGTCCTTGGCGCAGGTGGCACCAATGTGGATGACCCCAAAATCGCAGAGTACCGCAAGGCCCATCTGGAGATCACAGGCGAGGTTGCCGATTACTGGGCGTCTGCCAACACCTATGCTGCGATGCAAATCCTGGAACAGGCAATTGTCGGTGCCGGCACGCTGGACCGCGATGTGGTGACACAGTTTATCAAGGACAATTCCTTTGACACGGTGATGGGCACGCTCAGCTTTGAGAACCAGGTCAGCCACACATATTGGTCCGTGGGCCAGTGGCAGGATGGCGTGTTCCGTGGGGTCAAAGGCACCAATGTCGACGGCGCCGTGGACGTGCGTTCAAAGGCGGGCTGGTCCGAGTAAATCTGACTGAAACGGCCACCCGGCGCTAATCCGCGCCGGGTGCGCATGTTGCGGACCCACATCTGATGGTTGATATTCTTGTCTCTGGCCTTTTGCTGTCAGGCACCTACGCGCTGATCGCAATGGGCCTGAACCTGCAATACGGCGTTGCGCGCATCATGAACCTTGCCAACGGCGAGGTGTTGGTGCTGGGCGCGCTCGCGTCATTCTGGCTTTACACCACCGCACAGGTGAACCCGCTTTTGACGGCGGTTTTGGTCATCCCGATCAGTTTCGTGGGCAACTGGCTGATCTACCGCTTTTTGCTGACGCCGCTGGTGCGCAGATCCAAAACCAAGGGCGCATTAGAGGTCGATTCAATTCTTGCCACCTTTGGCATGTCCTTCATCATCATCGGCATCGTGGTGTCGATCGAAGGCGGGTTTTTTGCCTATAAATACCTGAGCATTCCGATCTCGATCATTGGTTCGACCACGTCATTGAACCGGCTTGTGGCCTTTCTGGTGGCCGTGGCCATCGGCGCCGCGCTCTATCTTTGGCTGAACCACTCGCGCACAGGCATTGCCGTGCGTGCGGTGTCTGTTTCAACCGAAGCGTCCGGGCTGGTGGGGATCAATGTCGCGCGCATGTCCGCACTGGCGTTTGCGCTGGGGGGCGCGATCACGGCGGTGGGCGGGGCACTGATTTCAACCTTCATCACGCTGGATGCATCGATTGGTGTGGTCTTTACGCTCAAGGCGCTGATCATCGTGATTATGGGCGGTGTGGGTGACATTCGTGGCGCGATCGTTGCGGCCATCATCCTGGGCGTGGTGGAAACCGCAGTGGCCACCCTGATCGATCCCGGGCTGACGCTTGCCGCGGCCTATTTCATCTTTGTGCTGATCCTGTTGTTCCGCCCGCAGGGCCTGTTTGGAAGGCGCCCTGTATGAAACCGGCAAGCTGGCAGGAACTGATCTGGGCGGTGATCATCGCAGGGCTTGCCGCGTTTTGGCCGATGGTGGCCAACCCTTACTGGCTGGGTCTGGGGGTCGACACCATGATGTATGTCGCACTTGCCACGTCCTGGGCGCTGTTCTCTGGTCCGACGCATTACATTTCGCTGGCCACAGCCGCCTTCTTTGGCGTCGGCGGCTTTCTGGTCGGCTCGGGGATGAGCGATTATCAAATGTCGTTTTGGGTCATGGCGGGCGCGTCCGCCATTGTCGGCGCGCTGCTTGCGGCGCTGATTGGTCTGGCCACCTTGCGCCTGTCCGGGGTCTATTTCGTGATCTTCACGCTGGGTCTTGCCGAGATGATCCGCAATCTTGTCTCTTGGGTGCAAAACAATTTCCTGGGCTCACGCGGGCTCTATGTGCTGACGGATTTTCGCGATCAGCACCTGTATTGGATGCTTTTGGTGGTGGCGGGCGCGGTCTATCTGCTCGGCTGGTTTGTCAGCCGCTCGCGCCTTGGTTTCGCGCTGCGCATCATTGGCGGTGACGAAACCGTGGCCCATCATGTGGGCATCAACACTGCGATGTCCAAGGTGATCCTGTTCACCACAACCGGCTTTTTTGCGGCCCTGGTTGGCGCCATCATTGCCCCGCGTTGGAGCTATATCGAACCCAACCAAGTGTTCTCGCCACAACTCAGCTTTTTCGTGGTGATCATGGCGCTGCTGGGCGGATCCGGGCGATTGTGGGGGCCGCTGGTCGGGGTGATCCCGTTCCTTTTGATCTGGAATTGGGTCGACACGACATTCCCGAACCAATCGATCCTCGTGCTGGGCATCGCCTTTCTGGTCATCGTCTACGCCCTGCCGCAAGGCATGGTTGGACGTCTTGAGCAATTGCGCCATCACATGCGGGGGCGATCATGAGGCAATCGGGCGCTGTTTTGTCGGTCAAAGGCGTGACCAAGCGGTTTGGCGGGCTTGTGGCTGTGTCTGACATGTCCTTTGACGTCGCCGAGCACGAGATGATCGGCGTCATTGGCCCAAATGGGTCGGGCAAGACCACAATGCTGAACATGATCTCGGGCGCGTTCAAGCCAACTCAGGGGCGTATCGCGTTAAAAGGCCGGGTCATTTCCGACCTTTCGGCACAGAAAATTGCGCGCCAAGGGGTTGGCCGTACCTTTCAGTTGGTGCGGTTGCTGCCGGGCCTCAGTGTGCTGGAAAACGTGATGGCCGGTGCCGTTTTCGGCTATCGGCGCAGATGGGGCCCCGAGGCAGAAGATTTTGCGCACGACCTGCTCGATCGTGTCGGCCTTGATGCGATGTCGCATGCTCCGGTTTCGGCGCTGACTTACATTGATCAAAAGCGGGTCGAATTGGCCCGCACCCTGGCCGGAGAGCCGCAAGTTCTTTTGTTGGATGAATGGCTTGCCGGGCTGAACCCAACCGAGCTGGAAACCGGGATCGAGCTGATCCACGCGCTGCGCAACGAAGGGCGCACAGTGGTGATGGTCGAACATGTCATGGATGCAATCCGCTCGCTGTGCGACCGGTGCGTGGTCATGTCGTCAGGGGAAAAAATCGCCGAAGGCACGCCTGATGATGTGCTAAGCGACCGCGACGTGGTGCGGGCCTATTTGGGGGATGACGATGCTTGATGTGCGCGATCTATCGGCCGCCTACGGGCAGCATCCCGCGCTGAACGGGGTCAGCCTTACGGTTGAACCCGGCGAAATCGTGGTGATCCTTGGCGCCAACGGGGCTGGCAAATCAACGCTGCTGCGCGCAATCTCGGGCATCTGCGAGGGCAAGGTCACCGGCGATGTGACGCTTGATGGTCAATCGCTAAAGGGCAAAGGCGCCGACGAAATCGTTGAGCGCGGCGTGGCGCTGGTGCCCGAAGGGCGCGGCATTTTCGGCGATCTGACGGTCAAGGAAAACCTGATGCTGGGCGCCTATGCAAACCGGGCGCGCGATCACGAACAGGCCAACCTCGACCGGGTGCTGCAGCTGTTCCCCAAACTGCGCGAACGCCAGGGACAGATCGCGCGCACCATGTCTGGGGGTGAACAGCAAATGGTGGCGATCGGGCGCGCGATGATGTCGGCGCCGCAAATTCTGATGCTGGATGAACCCTCGCTCGGGTTGTCGCCGCTCTTGTGCAAAGAACTGTTCCAGAACCTTGCGCATATCAAAACCCTGGGACTGGGTGTGTTGCTGGTAGAACAAAACGCCAAGCAAAGCCTGGCGATTTCTGACCGCGGCTATCTGCTGGAAAACACCAGGATCACCAAATCAGAAGACGCCGCACGCCTATCAAACGATCCAGCGGTTCAGGCGGCCTATCTGGGGGCAGGGCGCACATCGGCGTCCAAGGCCCAAGCCGAGAAACCCGCTAAATCACCGGTCACCGACGCCGCTCATACACCGTTTCACAGCCCCCACGAAGCCACGCCTCGCCGCAGTGCGGACGAACAGATCGGCCTCTCGATCGACGATCTGGTCACCACAGCCACCCGCACCTCGGCGCAGGCCCCGCGCCAGGCCGCCGGCGACGTCGCGCGCGCGGCTGACCGGTTGGCCACCGACCGGATTTCGGTTGTGCTGAAGGATATCGAAGCAGCCGCCAAAGCTGCCAGATCAAAACGCCCCGCCATGCCGAGCGCGCGCGCCAGACCCGCATCCGGGCCTGCCAATGCGCCCGATGACCGCCCGCCCCCTGTGATCGAGGTTTACCGCAAACCACGCGTAGAAGTTTACCGTCGTCGCCCTTCGGGGCAGTTTGAAAGGGATTGAACATGCTCGACTCGGCCAATACCGCGCCAACGATCAAAGGCCTTTATATCGACGGGCAATGGCAACAAGCGTCGCGCCAGTTTGACGATATCAACCCCTCTGACAACACGTTGTGGGCGCGCATCCCCGATGCAAGCGGCGCCGACACCCGGCGCGCGATTGAGGCGGCGGCCAAAGCCTTTCCGGCCTGGTCCGCGCTCAAATTTCCGGAACGCGCGGATTATATGCTCAAGATCGCGGCCGTGATTGAAAAACGTGCGCCGGATTTCGTGGCTGCCGCGCAGTCCGAGGGCGGCGGATGGCACGGAAAAGGGCTTTACGAGACCAAAGTCATGCCCGAAATGCTCAAGGCGGCCGCGGCCATGTGCTATGCCCCTGTCGGCGAGATTTTGCCCTCGCTCAATGGCAAAGTGTCCACAGCTGTTCGGGTTCCGATGGGCGTGATCGCGGTGATCAGCCCGTGGAATATGCCCGGCATTCTGGCCACGCGCCCGTTTTCAGTGCCCTTGGCGATGGGCAACACCATTGTGCTGAAACCATCCGAGGAAACCCCGTACCTGGGTGGTTTGTTCTTTGCCGAGGTCATGGACGAGGCCGGCGTGCCGCCCGGTGTGTTCAATGTTGTGACCTGTTCGCGTGACAGTGTGGCCGATGTCGGCGATGAGCTGGTGGACAATCCGATTGTCAAAGGGGTTGCCTTTACGGGTTCAGCCGCTGTCGGGCGTCGGATCGCGGCCAAATGCGGCGCGCATCTCAAGAAAGCGTGCATTGAATTGGGCGGCAAAGACAGCCTGATCGTGCTCGAGGATGCAGACATGGAGAGGGCGACCTCGGCGGCCAGTTTCGGCGCCTTCATGCATCAGGGCCAAATCTGCATGAGCGTTGAAAAGGTGCTGGTGCAGGAAAAGGTGTTTGATACGTTCCTCAAGGATTTTGTGGCGCGGGCCTCGCGGTTGAAGACCGGCAATGTTGCCGACAAGTCCAACATCATCGGGCCGCTGATCAATGACCGCCAGGCGGCGCGGGTCAAACATCAGCTGGATGACGCCGTGGCCAAAGGCGCCAAAATCGCCTTGGGGGGCCGCGTCAACGGGCGCTTTGTCGAGCCGACAATCGTGACCGATGTAACACCTGATATGGACATCTGGCGGGACGAGACATTTGGCCCGGTCGCCGTTGTTGTTCCGTTCAGGGATGACAGCGAAGCCATCGCGATGAACAACGACACCGAATACGGGCTGTCCGCGGGCATCATCACCCGCGACGAGCATCGCGCCATGGAAATCGCCAACCGACTTGAAACTGGTATGTGTCACGTCAACTGCGCCACCATCAACGATGAGGCCCACGCGCCGTTTGGCGGCACCAAGGCCAGCGGTGTCGGGCGATATGGCGGGCGTTGGTCGCTCGAAAGCTTTTCCGAAACCCGCTGGATCACCTTTGATCGCGGCCAGAAACCCTTTCCGCCGGTGTTTTGATCATGAAAGATATCGTCAAAGGCAAACGGATTGTGGTGACCGGCTCGTCCTCGGGGATTGGGCTGGAAACGGCGCGGGTGCTGTCGGAACAAGGCGCCGAGGTGCTGGGCGTCGACGTCAACAAAAACTTTGATCATGTTGACGAGTTTTACCGCGCAGATCTGTCCGACCCGCGCACGATTGACGCGCTGGTTGACGTCTTGCCCGATGACATTGACGGGCTGGTGAACAATGCCGGGCTGCCGCCGACGCAGCCCGCAAACCGGCTGTTGTTGGTCAACCTGATCGGACTGAAACGTCTGACCCACGGGTTGATCCCGAAACTGGCGAATGGCGCAAGCATTGTGAATGTCGCCTCGCTGGCGGGACACGGCTGGCCCAAAGCCGTCGATGCTGTCAAAGCCGCAGAGCATCTGGATTACCATAACGTCGATGAGTTTATCGACCGTTGGAAAGTCTCGTCTGAGGGCGGGCGCAGCTATTTCTTTTCCAAAGAAGTGCTGATCGTGTGGACCATGCAGAACCGCTGGACCTGGCGCGACCGGGGCATTCGCATGAACGCCGTCAGCCCCGGACCTGTGGACACGCCCATTCTGGGTGACTTCATCCAGACCTTGGGGGACCGCGCCAAAGAAGACCGCGACACGATGGACCGGCCCGGCACGCCGCAAGACATCGCCCCCGTGATCATGTTTTTGCTGTCGGACATGACCCAGTGGATCAGGGGTTTTAACATTCAAGCCGACGGTGGCATGGCGTCAAATCTGACGTGCATGGCGCACGGACTTTAGGGAGTAAGGTAAGATGGGCATTCTGGGCTGGTTCATTCTCATTGTTATCATTGCCGCTGTCGTCATCGCACTTGCGGCGTGGTGGTACGAACGCGCCACAAACGAAGTCAGCCTGTTGCGCACTGGCGTGGGCGGGCGCCGGGTGGTCATTGATGGCGGTGTGCTGGCGATCCCCTATTTTCACGAAATCAGCCGCGTCAACATGGCCACTCTGCGTTTGGATGTGAACCGGCGCGGCGAGTCGTCATTGATCACCCAGGACCGCTTGCGCGTCGATGTCGGGGCCGAGTTCTACGTCTCGGTCACGCCTGACGAAGCGGCGATCACCCGCGCCGCGCAAACCCTCGGCAAGCGCACCTTTCAACGTGACGAGCTGCGCGATTTGATCGATGGGATGATGGTTGACGCGCTGCGCTCGGTTGCGGCGCGTATGACAATGGACGAGCTGCACGAAAACCGCGCGCAGTTTGTGCGTGAAGTGCGCGAGGGGTTAAAAGACACTTTGTCCCGCTATGGCTTGCAGCTGGACTCGGTGTCGTTGACTGCGCTTGATCAGACCCCGTTTGCGGCGCTTGATGAAAACAACGCGTTCAACGCGGTGGGCATGCGCAAGCTGGCCGAGGTCATTGCCAAGTCGAAAAAGGAACGCGCCGAGATCGACGCCGACAGCGAGGTGTCCGTGCGCCGTGCCGGAATGGAAGCGGCGCGCAAACGTCTCGAGATCGACCTCGAGGAACGCCGCGCCGAGATTGCCCAGCAACAGGAGATCGAAACCCTCGCGGCGGCTCAGATCGCTGAAGTCGCCAAGCAAAAGGCCGAAAGCGAGCGGGCGGCGATGACGGCCAAAATCGACATGGAACAATCTATCCAGACCGCCGAAGTCGCACGCGAGCAAGCGTTGAGCATTGCCGAACAAGACCGCCTTATTGCGATTGCGGCCAAAAGCCAGGAAGAAAGCCGTGCGCAAGTTGACGCCGATGCGGCACGGGTTGATGCGGTGCGCGCCGCCGAGGCGGTGGAAACCGCCCGCGCAATGGCCGAGTCGGAACGGCGCAGCGAACTGACCCGCATCTCGGCGGAAGCAGAGGCAAAGACCGCAGCCCTGCGCGCAGCGATTGCCGCGGAAAGCGACAAGGCCACCGCAAAAGACAAAGCTGCCGCGCGCCGCGAAGAAGCCGAAGCCGACAAGGCCGTGAAAATTGCCCAGGCCGACGCCGCCCGTGCCCGGATCGAGGCTGAAAATGCACGCTCCGAAGCCTTGGTTGCGATGGAGTTGGAAATGGCCCGCCTTGAAGCGATGCCAAAAATCGTCGGTGAGATGGTGAAACCGGCGGAAAAGATCAAATCGATCAACGTCAATCATGTGACAGGTCTGGGTGGGTCCGGCAGTGACACAGGGCCCAAATCTCCGGTTGCCTCGGCCATGGACTCTATCATGGAGATGGCCGTGCAATACCCGATGCTCAAGAAGATTGGTGATCAGATGGGCGTGTCATTGGACGAAACACTGGATCCCAAAAAGTCGAAAGACAGCTAGGCAATCGCCAAAAAGGGCACCGGCTGACCGGTGCCCTTGGGTGTTATCTGCGCCGTTTCGTGCGGCGGGTATAGCGCGGCATTTCGCCGGCCATGATGCTGCCAAACGGATCGATCCAATCGACGATCTGCGCCAGATCAAACGACTCGATCTGGGCGGATACGGCCGCCGCCGGTTTATAGCTGGACGGCAATTCCGACGCATCGACCTTGCCGCAATGGAACCGCACATCAAGACCTTCGGTCTCTTCTGCAAGCGCCTGATCGGCGGTTTTCGCCCCCAACCTGCGCATATGCTCGGTGCGCGACCAGTTGCGCCCGGCGCCATGCGGGCTGAACCCCAAAGCATGCGGCGCATCGGATCCGCGCACGATCAACACAGGCTCCGCCATGTTCAGCGGAATGATCGTGCGCCCTTGCGGGTCGGCATCCGCGGCAAATTCTGCCCAGCCCGGCGTCGCCCCTTTGCCGTGCAGATAGACATCACCGCGACGGAACACAAAGTTGTGCTCGTTCCAGAACCGCTCGCCCGCCGACGCGCCACAGGCCACCATTGTGGCTTGATGCAGCGCGTTATGGTTGGCTTTTGTCCACCACCGGATCAGCTGCAACGCCTCCCAATAGGCCTGACCATCCTCGCTGTCAGCGGGGATCCAGGCGTTTTGCTTCAACGTTTTGGGCGAATGGCGACGGCGGTACTGTTCGGCCACCTCCATGCCGGCCTTGTACAGCTTTGCCCCCGGCCCGCGCGAGCCATGGTGCGTGATCAACGCCGTGCGCCCGGTCTGACGCGAACGCCCGACAAACAGGAAATGGTTGCCATCACCCTGCGTGCCCATCTGCTCCTGTGCCGCGTGCAGAATTTTGCCGCTGTTCAAGAACCGGTTGGCGCGAAACCCATCCATCAGATCAAGCGACACGGTGAAACGCTGCCCTTGCGGGCGACCACCGGGCCCAAAATGGGTCACTTTGCTGGCCGCGTCCAAAACGGCTGCGGGGTCTGCATCGCCCAGATCGGTGAACATCAGCGAACAACAGATATCCGCAGAATGCATGCCGGGATGGATCGCGTTATGCGCCGCCACCACACCGCCCACAGGAATCGTGCCCACAGGCCCTGCTGGACAAGCATCGGGCATGATCGCCCCGCCCACAACCGTAGGTGTGCGCATCACAGCGCGCATGGTTTCACGCACCTTTTGCAGGTTGTTCTCTTCATCGGCGTCCGCAGGGATCAGGTTCTCGTGGAACGCAATTGCGCCGGGTGCGTGCAGGTCAAATTGCTCAACGGGTGGGGGAATCTCGGTGGCCAGTTCGGCGCGGATCGAGGCAACATCGTTACCATCCTGCTGCATTGAATTGGCGCGCTCCAAAAGCTCCTTGAACTGAGGTCCGGGTGTGTGGCCCCAGTTTTTCAGATCGGTGCCGGTCAATTGTGTCATCGTCAGGTCTTCCATCATCTCATCCTTCGTCAATGTCCCCAGCCAGGGGTGACAGCCGTGGCGGGGCAGGTCGGGAATGGGCCCGTCCTGCCCCTTTTGGGGATGCGAATTCATCCCTTTGCTTGGCTTTCTACTTTCGGTGATCTTGTTTTGGCAGATTTCCGGCGGATGCCCTAAGGAAACTCAATTGTGAATTAAGTCGTTGATTAAAAACATGAAAATCGGATATTGCGATCAGATTGCCCAAACGATACGATCGGGAAATATCGTAACTTATCCTATTGGATCTTGTGTATGCGCAACGTGGTGATCGGCTTTCTTGGCACGCAGCTGGACAGTGGCAGGCGGGCAGGGTGGAAACCCACCGTCAGCCTGTGTCAAGTGGATGGCTTTCCGGTCGACCGGTTCGAGCTGCTTTTCGATTCCAAATTCAGCCGGTTGGCGCACAACATTGTTCGCGACATCAAGCACGTCTCGCCCGACACCGAAGTGTTGCTGCGCCGGATTGATATGATCAACCCCTGGGATTTTCAGGAGGTTTACGCCAAGCTTTATGATTTCGCGCAGGATTACGGGTTTGATGAGGACCGCGAGCGTTATCATGTGCACCTGACCACCGGCACCCATGTGGGTCAAATCTGCTGGTTCCTGCTGTCGGAATCCCGCCATATCCCGGCGGCGTTGATCCAGACCGGTCCGCCGCGTCAGGACGACCCCAACGGCACATTCGATCTGATCGATCTGGATCTCAGCCGATATGATGCGCTCCAGCAGCGTTTTGACCAACAGATCCGCGAATATGGTGATCTGCTCAAGGGTGGCATCGCGACCCGGAACAAGACTTACAACGGGTTGATCGAGCGGATCGAACAGGTGGCGGGCCTGTCGGACGCGCCAATTCTGCTGACCGGGGAATCCGGCACCGGCAAATCCGAACTCGCCCAGCGGATCTATGAGCTGAAATTGCAGCGCCGCCGGGTCAAGGGACGCTTGGTGCAGGTCAATTGTGCCACCTTGCGCGGCGGGGCGGCGATGTCGACGCTGTTCGGCCAACGGCGCAGCTTTACCGGGCAGCCGGGCACCGAACGCGCCGGGCTTCTGCGCGAGGCTGACGGTGGTGTGCTGTTTCTGGATGAGATCGATGAACTGGGTTTGGATGAACAGGCCCTTTTGTTGCACGCTATCGAAGCCGGGCGCTATTATCCGCTGGGCTCGGACGCCGAGGTCACAAGCCGGTTTCAGGTGATCGCAGGGGCCACAGCCGATCTGTCGGTTCTGGCCAGTGAGGGCAAGTTCCGACTGGATTTGCTATCGCGGCTGAACCTTTGGACCTTTCGTTTGCCCGCCTTGCGCGACCGCCCCGAAGACCTGGAGGCCAACATGCGGTTCGAGCTGGCGCGTGCCGAAAAAACACTGGGGCTTCGGGTCGGGTTCAACGTGGACGCCGCTGATGCGTGGTTGCGTTTTGCCCGCGCGCCCGGAACGCTGTGGCCGGGCAACTTTCGCGACTTCGGTGGTGCGATCTTGCGGCTGTGCACTTTGGCCCCGCGCGGGCGGATCACCCGGGCGCAGGTCGACGAGGAAATCGCAACGCTTGAACGGCGCTGGCGCAAGGCGGGCGGAGACGAAGACGCCAAGCTGGTCGCCGATCACATCCGCCACGCGCTGGATCCGTTTGACACCGCGCAGCTGGCTCAGGTCATTCGGACCTGCCGGACCTCCAAGTCGATCAGCGAAGCGGGGCGGCGGCTGTTTGCAGTTTCGCGTCAGGACCGCACCAGCCGGAATGATGCGGACCGGTTGCGCAAATACCTGGCCCGGTTTGATCTGACCTGGGCCGACATTGCCGGCAGCGCCTAGGCGCGCACAGGGATATCCGACAACGGCAGGGTCAAAACGATCAATCCACCCATGGCACTGTCAGCGATCCGAAAGCTGCCTCCGTGGTTTTCCATCACTTTGGCCGCAATCGCGAGACCCAGCCCGGTGCCGGGGCCCCCGCCTGCCTGACCAAAACGGCTTTTTGCCTGCAGGTGTTTTTCCGCCGCGATGCCAACGCCGTTGTCCTGAACTGTGATTTGCGCGTGCCGGTCCTGCACAGACAAGCGCATGTCGATCTGCGTCATGTCAGGGCTGCCATGCACCACCGCGTTGCTCAGCAGGTTCACAATGGCCTCTTGCACCATGACACCATCCCCCAGCACATTGACCATCCCGGCGGGGCGGTCATGGGTCAGGCGCACGGGGTGCTGGCTGTATTGCTGGCGGAAGGTCGCCGCGACTTGCTCAACCAGCGCGCCCAGATCCAGAGCCACACCAGAGCGCGCGCTGTCGGTGGCTTTGGCACGCTCGAAGGACAGCAATTGGTTGGTGAGCTGGCTGGTTTCACGCGCGGCCTGCACCAGCTCGGCGCTGCGCTGTTTGGCGGCTGTCGGGTTGGGGGCGTTTTGCACCGCCTCCGCCAGGGCGAGCACACCCGCCACCGGGTTCCTCAACTGATGGGCCGCGTTTGAAATAAACTCATCCTTGCTGCTGATCCGGCGCGACACCTGATCCAGCAGGGTGTTGAGCGTGGTCACCAAGCCCCGCGCTTCGGCAGGCACCGCGCGCCGAATGGGCTCGAGATCGGTGGACGTGCGCTTGGCAATCGCGGCCTCCAGATCCAGCAATGGGCGCAAACCCAGCCCAACGCCAAACCAGACCACCAGCGCCACACAGGCGACCAGCACCGCAATCACGCCAAAAGACCGGGTGACGACTTCGCGCACGAAACTGCTGCGTACTTTCGCGCTTTGCCAGACGGTGATGTTGAACACGCCCGCCACGCCGCTGACGGTTGTGACATCCTGAAAGCGCAAAACCCGCACGTCTTCACCGCGATAGCGCGCATCATAGTAAAGCGGTGCGGTCAAATCGACTGGCGTGGCTTTGGGCCAGACAGGCGGCGTGGCATAGCCGGTCACAAACACTCCGTCCGGTGCGTAGACGTGATAAAACAGCTCGCCGCCTGACGTGTCATTGACCAGACTGCGGGTCTGGGGCGACAGCGCATCGCCATCCGAAACAGCCACATCGCGCGAGATCGCAAGCGCAGCCGACAGCAAGCCGCGGTCAAAAATGTTCTGTGCGCGTTCAGTGGTGGCGCGAAATTGCCATGCGCCTGCGACCAGTGAAATCAGCAACAACGGCACCAGAATGATCACGATCAACCGGGTGCGCAGCGATTGGGCCTTCATCCGGCCGGCCCGACGCGCATCTGATAGCCCAAGCCGCGCCGCGTCTTGATCTGCACATCATGCGGGCCAAGTCGGCGGCGCAAGCGCGAGACGTAAACCTCGACCACTTTGTCTTCCACGTCAGCACCAATGCCATAGATGTGATCCAACAGCGCACTTTTGGACACCAGCCGCCCATCGGCCTCGAGCAGGCATTCAAACACCGACATTTCGCGACGCGGCAGATCTATTTCGGCAGCGCCCGCAAACAACTGCCGCGCGGCCGCATCATAGCTGAGCGCGCCCAGGTTGCGGCGTTGCTGATGCGGAACGGTGCGGCGGCGCAACAAGGCGCGCACGCGGGCCTCAAGTTCCTCCATCTCGAAGGGTTTGATCAGATAATCATCGGCACCCGCATCCAGCCCGATCACACGGTCCTGCGTTTGCGCCCGCGCGCTTAGCAAGATCACCGGACGCACATCGCCCCGGCGCCGCAGATCCTTGAGCAAGGTCAGCCCGTCGACCCCGGGCAGGTTGATGTCCATGATGATCAGATCCGCGTCATCATCTTGCAAAAACCGCGCCGCAGCCGAGCCGGTATCCAGCATATCCACCGCGTGACCGGCGTCTTCCAGACGGTAACAAATGCCTTTGGCGAGGCTGGCGTTGTCTTCGACCAATGTGATGCGCATAGGGGCCAATCTGAAGCATGCAAGTCTGGTGCAAGGTTCGCAGGTCATAAACCAGACTTCAACAGGGGGCGGACACCCCCTCGTGATTCGATTTCAGCCCCCACCGCATGAGGGGCATCCAAGGGAGGATTATACGTCCATTATCAAAACCACGTGTCGCGTGGCGGTTGGCCTTGTGGCCGCTGCTGCCGCGACCTTTGCACTGGACGCCAAAGCCGGTGGTCATGGCATCGATCTGGCCGGCAAAACCGTTGAGTGGGTCATCCCGTTCTCGGAAACTGGTGGCTCGGCCAAGTGGGCGAACTTCTACGCCCCACTGTTGTCCGAAGCCCTGCCGGGTCAGCCCACGGTGGTCGTCAAGTTCATGCCTGGCGCAGGATCAACCAAAGGCGCGAACTTCTTCCAAAATCAGAAATACGACGATGGCACGCTGATTTTCGGCTCAAGTGGGTCGACACAATTCCCGTTCCTGCTGGGCGATCCACGGGTCAAATACAACTACGCCGACTGGAACGTGGTTCTGGCCTCGGGCACCGGCGGCGTGGCTTATCTGACGCCGGAACTGGCCGCCAAGATGGACGGTCTGAACGCAGCCGGTTTGCAGGGCGAAGACTTCATCTATGGCAATCAGTGCGCCACGCGTCTTGATCTGGTGCCAACGCTGGCCTGGGAAATGCTGGGTCTCAACGTTGAATCGGTGATGGGCATCAAGGGCCGGGGCGATGGCCGTTTGATGTTTGAGCGCGGCGAGGCCAATATCGACTACCAGACCTCGTCCTCTTTCCTGTCTGGCGTCACGCCCCTGGTTGCAGCCGGAACTGCCGTGCCGATGATGACCTGGGGGGCTTTGGATGATGCGGGCAACATCGTGCGCGACCCCACTTTCCCCGACATTCCGACGTTCAAGGAAGTCTGCGACGCCACATCGGGATGTGAAACCTCGGGCGAACAGTGGGATGCATGGAAAGCCTTTTTCATCGCTGGTTTCCCGGCGCAAAAGATGGTGTTCCTGCCCGCAGGCGCGTCCAACGACGCCATCGTGACCTACACCCAGGCCTTTGAAGCCGTCAAAGCGCGCGCGGATTTCGCCGAAATCTCGGGCAAGCGTTTGGGCAAATACCCTCAGATGACGGGCGCCGCCGCCAAAACCGCTCTGGCCAGCGGCACAAATGTGTCCGCCGAAGCCAAAGCTTTTGTGGTCAACTGGTTGCAGGAAAAGTACGGCGTTTCGCTGAACTAGACCTTTGCTTTTTGAACGCCCCGCCCAACCGGTGGGGCGTTTTTCCAAGCAAAGGGGGAGCGGCACATGGACATTCTCATGGAGGCCTTGCCGGCTTTGGGCGACGCGTGGGGCCTGATCCTGCAACCCATCGTGCTGGGCTATCTGGTTTTGGGCGTGGTGATGGGCCTTTGCATCGGCGTGTTTCCCGGATTGGGCGGCATTGCGGGACTGTCGCTGCTGTTGCCGTTCATGTTTGGTATGGATCCGATTTTGGGCCTGGCGCTGATGGTTGGCATGGTCGCCGTTGTGCCCACCTCTGACACCTTTGCGTCTGTGTTGATGGGCATTCCGGGCTCGTCCGCGTCGCAAGCCACGGTGCTTGACGGCTTTCCGATGGCGAAGAAAGGCATGGCCGCGCGCGCGTTGTCGGCGGCTTTCGCGTCCTCCCTGTTTGGCGGCCTGGTCGGCGCAACTTTCCTGACGGTGTTCATCCTAATCGCGCGCCCCATCGTGCTAGAATTCCGCACGCCCGAGTTGCTGATGATCACCATTTTTGGCCTGTCGATGGTGGGCATTCTTGCCGGTCGTGTGGCAATCAAAGGCATCGTGGCCGCCGGTCTTGGTATGCTGATCGGCACCATCGGCGAGGGCGCGTCATCGGGCGATTTGCGCATGTCGTCCTATGACTACCCCTACCTCACCGATGGGCTGAAGCTGGTGATTGTCGGCCTTGGCATCTTTGCCATCCCCGAGATCATCTCGCTGTTGCGCCAGGACCGTGCGATCAGCCAAGAGCCGCAACTGGGCGGCGGTTGGATCGATGGGGTGCGCGATTGGTTTGCCAACATCTGGCTGTCGGTGCGCTGTTCGATCATTGGTGTGGTGGTCGGCGTGATCCCCGGGCTTGGCGGCTCGGTCGTTGACTGGATCGCCTATGGCCACGCGGTGCAAACCACCAAAGACAAATCGAATTTCGGCAAGGGCGAAGTGCGTGGCGTGATCGGGCCGGAAAGCTCGAACAACGCCAAAGAAGGCGGCGGACTGGTGCCAACACTGTTGTTTGGCATCCCCGGATCCGGCTCGATGGCGATCTTCATTGGCGCCATCGCACTGCTGGGATCGGGCCAGATCGAAGTCGGCCCGGCGATGCTGAAAAACAACCTCGATATCACCTATTCCATTGTCTGGTTGCTGGCCCTGGCCAATGTGGTCGGCACGGTGATCTGCATCGCTGCCTCGGGCGGGATCGCCAAACTGACCACCATCCGTTTCGCACTGCTGGCGCCGTTCCTGTTCATGATCATCAGCTTTGCCGCATTCCAGTCAGGCCAGAATCTGATGGACCTTGTGGCGCTGTTTGCCATCGGTTTCCTTGGCATCCTGATGCGCCGCTTTGATTGGTCGCGCCCGGCATTTCTGATTGGTTTTGTGCTGTCCAACCCGGCGGAAACCTATGCCAACCAAGCCGTGCAAATCGCGCAATCCCGCTTTCGCAAAGGGTTCGAAGAGGGCATCGACTATATCTTTTCGCCCATCGTGATCGTGTTGCTGATCATCACTGTGATCTCGGTTGTGCTGGGGCTGCGGCAGGCCAAAACCATTCTGGCCGAAGGCGATGTGAAATCCGGCTCCAAGCGGGCGCCGTTTGTGTTCATGCTCGCCGTCACCGCCTATATCGCCTATGCGTTCTATGACGCCGCCTCGATCCCCAGCTACAGCCGCGACCGGACCTTCCCGATGTTTGTCGGCGCGGTGTGCCTGTTTGGCTGTGCCATTTTGATCATCCGGATGATGCTGAAGCCGGAGACCGACACCATCTTTGCCGATCGTGAACGCGAAGGCGATGATGCCAAAGCCACCCATGGGCTGTGGCCGACACTGGGCTGGTTCGCAGCGCTGCTGATCCTCACTTCGCTGTTGGGCTTTATCCTGGCGCTGGCGATCTTTCTGTTTGCGTTCATGCGGCTGCGCGCACAGGTCAGCCTTGGGTTCGCGGCGATTTATACGGGCGCGGGGCTTGCATTCATGATGGGCATGGCCTGGCTGTTGAACCGCGATTTCCCGCCGGGGGTGTTGCAGGGTTATCTCGATTTGCCCTGGCCTTTCACATGAACCAGACCGAAATCCCGTTTGTGTTCATGCGCGGCGGCACCTCGCGCGGGCCTTACATGCACCGTGACGCGTTGCCCGCAGATCTTGAGACTTTGGCCAAAGTGCTGGTGGCGATTGTCGGCTCGGGCCATCCGTTGAATATCAACGGGATCGGCGGTGGTGCGGCCGTAACCACCAAAGTGGCCATGCTGTCGCGTTCGGATGATGCGTGGGCCGATGTCGATTACTTTTTTGCGCAGGTCAGTGTCGAAGACGGGCTGGTGGATTTCAAGCCGACCTGCGGCAATATCCTGTCAGGTGTTGGCCCTGCTGCAATTGAAATGGGCTTGGTCGCGGGCAAAATCGGTGAAACCACGGTGAACATTCGCGCCGTGAACACCAACGCCAAAGTGTCCGCAATCGTGCAAACGCCAGATGGGCGCGTGGGCTATGACGGGACCGCCAAAATCGACGGGGTGCCCGGCACATCGGCGCCCGTGGCGTTGCAATTCATGGAAACCGTCGGCGGCGTCACCGGCGCGTTTTTACCCACGGGTAATTTGGTCGACCACATCGATGGCATCGACGTCACCTGCATGGACGTGGCGATGCCGATGGTGATCGCAAAGGCCTCCAGCTTTGGCCTGACGGGATATGAAACTGCCGCCGAACTGGACCAAAACCGCGCGTTTTTCGACCGCATGGAGGCTTTGCGGATCAAGGCGGGGGCGTTGATGGGTCTGGGCGATGTGTCGGCCTCGGTGGCGCCAAAGTTCGGAGTGTTGGCCCCCGCACAGCGGGGCGGCACCATCGCGACGCGCTATTTTATGCCCTGGAGCTGCCACCCAACGATGGCGGTGACCGGCGCGCAATGTCTTGCGTCCTGCGTTCTGACGCCGGGCAGCGTGGCCGATGGATTGGCCAGCATTCCAAACACCGTGCCCGCAAAAATCGTGTTGGAGCACCCGGCAGGCGAAATCGACGTGTTGGTGGATTACGCAAGAACCAACGAGGGCACGCAGATCAAATCAGCCGGATTGGTGCGCACAGCGCGTAAACTTGCCTCTGGGTCGGTGTTTGTGCCCGCCTCGGTTTGGAGTGGGCTTGACGACACGTAAATATGGTATACTACGGTATACAATTTACAGTGGAGCCTCCCATGACAGATGATTTTGAACATTGCATCCTGCTGGCCCGGTCCGAACTGCGCCTGGCCAAGACCGTGCTGAACGCTGAAATCAGTGCCTATCCTACGCCCATTGCCGGTTGTGATGTGCAGTTCAATCACCTGCTGGCACAACGCCAAAAAGTGCAAACCGCGCTGCAATCGCTGGACGACACAGTGTTTGTGCCCACGCCACGCAGCCCGTTTCCCGAGGCCGGTGTCGAAAGCCGATGAAGGTTCACATCCTTGATGATTGGTTTGACACGCTGCGCGGGCTGCCTTGTTTTGCCAAACTGGCCGAGCATGACGTCACAGTCTGGACCGATCACGAACCCGACCCCGCCGGGCTGGCAGAGCGGGTCAAAGACGCGCAAGCGCTGGTGTTGTTCCGCGAGCGCACCAAGATTGGCGCGGATCTGCTGACCCACTTGCCCCGGCTCAAACTGATTTCTCAACGCAGCGTTTACCCGCATGTGGATGTTGCCGCCTGCACTGCCAATGGCGTGTTGCTGAGTTCCAACATGCATGCTGGCGCGCCGTCCTACGCGGCGGCCGAACACACTTTGGCATTGATCCTGGCCAGCTATCGCCAGATCCCGCAGCAAACGGAATCGCTGAAATCAGGGGCGTGGCAAAGCGGGGTAGGGCGCACGTTGCGCGGGCGAGTTTTGGGCCTTTATGGCAATGGACGAATTGCCGGCGCGGTTGCCGAATACGCCAAAGCCTTGGGAATGAGGGTGCAATATTGGGGCTCGCAAGCCGGGCGCGAGCGGGCGATTGCCGCAGGTGAAACCGTGCCCGAAAGCCGCGCTGCGTTTTTTGCAAGTTCCGACATTGTCAGCCTTCATGTGCGCCTGAAGCCTGAAACGCGCGGGATTATCACCGCCGCTGATCTGGCGGCAATGGCGCCGCGCGCGCTGCTTGTGAACACATCGCGATCTGGTCTGATCGCGCCAGGGATGCTGGAGAGCGAAATTCAGCGCGGGCGTATTCACGCCGCCGTTGACGTGTTTGACCAAGAACCGCTGCACGATGTGGGGCATGTTTTGCTGACACACCCCAACGTGATCGCCACGCCTCATATTGGCTATGTCACCGAGGACGAGTTCGATCTGCAATTTTCCGATATTTTCGATCAAATCAACGCCTATGCGGCGGGTGCGCCGATCCACATGATCAACCCGGATGTCTGGTCATAGCTGCGCGGCGACAAAACCATCGGCCACAGCGCGCGCGACAAAATCATTCAGCGCAGCGATGCGGGGATCATCCTTGTCAGGCAGGACCATCGCCTGACGCACCGAGGTCAAAACCCCCGGCAAAATCCGCACGCCGGCATCTTGGGCAAAGGCTGTTTCCAGCGAAGCACGCACCCCGGCCACTGCGTCACACCGCCCTTCTTTGAACGCGGCGAAACTGTCAGGGGGCGTGCCAAAGCGTTGCAATTCGGCATGGCGCAGCGTGTTGGTCAGATACATATCATAGGCCGACCCCTTTGCCGTCAGAACCCGGTGGCCGTTGCGGTCGACATCTGAAATGTCGCGGATATCCGAGGCAGCGCGCACCGCGAACGTGGCCTCGATCGTCACATAGGGCGTGGTAAAGGCGATCTTTTGCGCGCGCTGGGCGTCGATGGCCAGAAACCCCACATCCCACAGATCATCGCCGGCATCGGCAAAGACCTTGCCTGCACCAGCATAGATCACCGGCTGGAACCGCGCGCCAATCAGGTCGGCCAAACGCTGGGCCAAGGCCGGGCTGACACCGCGAAGCTGGGCGCCATCGCTTTGCACCAACGCTCGGTTGCCGGTGTTGATCGCGGCGCGCAGAACGCCGTTTTTGGCCAAAGTGTGCAACGCATCCTGCATCGTGTCGTGCCCCTTATATACTGGTTTTTTGGAACAGCCGCGCAAACAAGGGGGCCCCAAGGATCACCACAAAGATACGCAGCACGTGATGGGCGACCACAAAGGCCATGTCCGCCCCAACGATCAGCGCCAGTACGGTCAGCTCGGCCTGCCCACCCGGCGCAAACGCCAGAATGGTCTCGAGCGGGGGCGCGAGATCGGCCAGGTGGATGACCTCGGCCACGATCACGGTCAGCACCAGCAAGATGAGGCAAAACCCCAAGCCCGCGCTGACATCACGGCGCACTTCGGCCATTGTGACGCCGGCATATTGGCACCCCACAGTCATGCCGATGAAGAACTGCGCCGCCCAGATCGCCTCGGCCGGGGGGCGATGTTGCAATATGCCGGTCAACGCGAAAGCCGCCGCCAACAACAGTGGCCCGAGGATCGAGGCGCCGAACATACCAACCCGTTTGGCCACCTGCCAGCCAACCAACCCGCAAAACACCATCAGCGCCATTTGTTGCCAGCCAAGTGTCGCGGCGGGCACGCCGGGCGGGTTGCTGAGATCAGCCTGCCACACCCACGACAGCAGAAACGGCAGCGCAACCACAATCACCATCACCCGCGTGGCGTGGATCAGGGACAGCGCGCGCACATCGGCGCCGGCTTCCTGACCAAACACCAGCATATCCTGCAAACCACCGGGCATTGATCCATAGTAACTGGTGGCAAAATCAAAGCCCCAGAGCCGTTGAAAATAGAGCACGCCAACCACTCCGATACACCCGGTCATCACCGGGATAATCAGCAAGGTGGGCCACATCCCCATCATCGAGCCCAGCAGCGCAGTGGTGAACGTCGCGCCCACGGCAACGCCCAGGATGGTGCGCATCGCCTCGTTCACAGGTTTGATACCGCGCATTGGCACACCGGCAAGGGCGGCAATCAGGCAGGCAAAGATCGGCCCCAAAAGCCAAGGCAACGGCATCGCCAGAAAGCGGAACACAATCACTCCCAACCCCGCGACGGCGAAAGCACTCAGATGCGCGATCATTGCTGCATCACCTTCAAACGATGGCGCAGCGAGGTTTGCAAATGGGTCGCCGCTGCCTCGCCTGCAGCTTGGGCATCAGCGTCGCGCAGGGCGGCAATGATCTGTTGATGCTGCGCGCTTACCGTGTCGATGCGCGCTTGATCCGCCAAAGTGGTGGGGCCCAACAACATCAGCGCGTTGTTCAACGCCCGCGCGGATTCGAGCAAAAAGCGGTTGCGCGTGGCCAGATAAATGCACCGGTGAAAGGTCTGGTTCAGCGCCGAGGCGGTCTGAGCATCGCCCTGAACCTGTGCGATTTGGGCGTTCAGCTCTTCCAGAGTGTCGATCTCGGCGGCACCGGCGTGCTTTGCGGCCATTTCGGCAGCGGTGCGCTCCAGCACCAGCCGCATGTCATAAAGTTCGACCACTTCGGGTTGCGACAACATGCGGATCACGGCGCCAATACGCGGGCGATGTTCGACGATGCCGTCGCTTTCCAGCTTGCGCAGGGCCTCGCGCACCGGGGTGCGGGACAGCGATAATCGCGCGGCCACCTCGACCTCGCGCAAGCGGTCTCCCGGCGCAAACTGCCCCTCACGGATCGCCGCGTGCAGTTTCAAATAAGCCAATTCGCCTTGCGACATGTCTTGCGCATTTTGATCTGACATTCTAAGAGATCCTAAATTGTATCCGCTTGGATACAATGCATCAGATGAGAAGGAAAGCCAATGTCTAAATCTGTTATCGTCGTGGGCACCGGAAATGCCGCGCTGTGCGCCGCCATCGCCGCATTGGAAAAGGGCGCCACAGTCACGCTGTTGGAAAAAGCAGATGAGGCGCTGGCCGGGGGCAACACCAAATACACCGCCGGCGCGATGCGCTTTGCCTATGACGGCGCGGATGATTTGCTGGGCCTGCTGCGTGATCCCAACGATGCCCGTTTGGCAAACACCGATTTCGGCAGCTACACCACAGCCAAATTTGGTGCGGATTTGTTGGGCTTCAATGATGGGCGCGCGCTGTCGGGCGAACAGCAAACTCTGGTTGAAACGTCGGGGGAAACGATGCGTTGGCTGGCCTCGCATGATGTCAAATTCGAACCGATCTACAGCCGGCAGAGCTTTGAAAAAGACGGACGCCACGTGTTCTGGGGCGGGTTGACGCTGGC
>JBGCDD010000257.1:0-4920 GCA_045105075.1 Sedimentitalea sp.
CCCGAATCGCTTCGGATTTTTCGTCGCTGCGGGTCGTACCTGTGATATGCCATCCCTCAGCCAGCAAAATCGGGCTGAGCGCGCGGGCCGAAAAGCCATGGCCGAAAGAAAACAAGGTGTTGGTCATGGCCTTTGATGCGCATCCCGGCGGCGCGATGCAAGCGTTACAAAAATCCGTTGCTTTTGGATTTTTCGTAACATATACATTTGGAACCGGTTTTGGAGGACCTGCCCCATGTACAGCCAAGGATTGATCGGCGCCGATGGGCGCACCGAGGAAACGCCCGAATTTCTGGCCGCATTCCAGAAACGCATCGATGGCGAGGAAAAGATCGAGGCCAACGATCCCATGCCCGAAGGGTACCGGCGGACTTTGGTGCGCCAGATCGGCCAGCACGCGCATTCTGAAATCGTTGGTATGCTGCCCGAAGGCAACTGGATCACCCGCGCGCCCAGTCTGCGGCGCAAGGCGGCGTTGCTGGCCAAGGTGCAGGACGAAGGTGGGCACGGGCTGTACCTTTATTCAGCGGCTGAAACTCTGGGCGTGAGCCGCAAGCAGATGACCGAAGAGCTGCTGGACGGGCGCGCCAAGTATTCGTCGATCTTCAATTATCCGACGCTGTCCTGGGCCGATATCGGCACCATTGGCTGGCTGGTGGATGGTGCCGCGATTATGAACCAGATCCCACTGTGCCGCTGTTCCTACGGGCCTTACGCGCGGGCGATGATCCGGGTCTGCAAAGAAGAAAGTTTTCATCAGCGTCAGGGCTATGAAATCATCATGACGCTCGCGCAGGGAACGCCCGCGCAAAAGGCGATGGCGCAGGACAGTTTGAACCGTTGGTGGTGGCCCTCGATCATGATGTTTGGCCCGCATGACGCGGACAGCCAGCATTCGGATCAATCGATGGCGTGGAAAATCAAGCGGTTCACCAATGACGAGCTGCGCCAGAAATTCATCGACGCGACCGTGCCACAGGCGGAATATCTGGGGCTGACCTTTCCCGACCCGGACCTGAAATGGAACGAGGCCAAGGGCGGCTATGATCACGGGCCGATCGATTGGGACGAGTTCTGGCGGGTGGTCAAAGGACATGGGCCGATGGCGCGAGACCGTGTGAAAGCGCGCAAAAAGGCCTGGGACGACGGGGAATGGGTGCGTGAGGCGGCCTTGGCGCACGCCGAGAAACGCGCGGCGCGCAAGATGGCGGCGGAGTAAGCGAGGGGCCAGCCCCTCGCGCTCCCCGGAGTTTATTTTGAAAGATGAAGGAGGGACCGGGCGATGTCTGGAGAGATTCCGCTTTGGGAAGTGTTCATTCGCCCCCGCAATGGGTTGGCGCACAAACATGTCGGTTCGCTTCATGCGGCTGATGAGGTGATGGCGGTGCAGGCTGCGCGCGATGTTTACACGCGTCGCGGCGAAGGCAATTCGATCTGGGTTGTGCCCTCGGTTGCGATCACCGCTTCGGATCCCGAGCAGGCAGGCGAGAATTTTGAGCCCGGCGACAAGATTTATCGCCATCCGACATTTTACGACATTCCCGAAGATGTGGGGCATATGTGATGGCGTTGTTTGACGCACTTGTAGAACTGGCTGACGATCATCTGGTGTTGGGGCACCGGGTCAGCGAATGGTGCGGCCATGCGCCAATGTTGGAAGAAGATCTGGCTTTGCCCAATATGGCGCTGGATGTGATCGGCACGGCGCGCTCGCTTTATGATTATGCCGCGCAGGTCGAGGGCAAAGGGCGGTCCGAGGATGATCTGGCTTATTTTCGCGGTGAGCGGGAGTTTTGCAATCTGTTGCTGGTGGAACGTCCCAATGAGGATTTCGCCCATACGATCCTGCGCCAGCTGTATTTCGCCGCCTTTATGGACCCGTTCTGGCAGGCAGCACTGAGCAGCGAAGACGAGGTTTTGCGCGGGATTGCAGGCAAGGCGATCAAGGAGATGGCGTATCACATTCGTCATTGCGGCGAATGGGTGATCCGGCTGGGCGATGGCACCGATGTCAGTGCCGCGCGGATGGCGGATGCTGTTGCAGCGCTGTCAATTTACGTGGACGAGCTGTTTGAGCCGGGTGCGGATTGTGCGGCGCTGCCGGATCGCGCGGCAATGCGCCCAGCGTGGCAGGCAACGATCAAGCCGATTTTTGCCGAAGCCGGGTTGGTTTTTGAGCCCTCGAAGTACCCTCAGACCGGGGGGCGCATCGGGCTGCATGGCGAAGGGCTGGGGCACATGCTGGCCGAGATGCAATCGGTTGCGCGCGCCCATCCGGGGGCCACGTGGTAGCATCCGCCCAAGACCGTGCATGGGCCGCCGCCGCCGCTGTGCTGGACCCGGAAGTGCCTTGCGTGACGGTGGCCGATCTGGGCATTTTGCGCTGGGTCCGGCTGGAAGAAAACCGCGCTGTTGCCGGGGTAACGCCAACCTATTCTGGCTGCCCTGCGGTTTTGGCGATTGAACTGGCCGTGGAATCCGCCCTGCGCGACGCTGGCTTTGACGCCCGGATCGAGCGGGTGATGGCGCCGCCGTGGACCACCGACTGGATCACCCCGGACGGGCGCGAAAAGCTGCGGGCTTATGGGATCGCACCGCCTGAAAACGGCAGCGGCAAACGCGCGCTGTTTGGTGAAACAACGGTGACCTGCCCGCGCTGTGCCAGCACCGCCACCGAAAAGCTGAGCGAATTCGGCTCGACCGCGTGCAAGGCACAGTACCGTTGTACCGCCTGCGCCGAACCTTTCGACTATTTCAAATGCATCTGACCGGAGCCTGACCCATGGCCTTTCACCCGCTTGCCCTTGCTGCTGTCACCCCGCTGACGTCCGATTCCGTGGCGCTGAGTTTCGATGTGCCGGATGACTTGCGCGACGCATTTGCATTTCGTCCCGGTCAATATCTGACCCTGCGCGCCGAGGTGAATGGGCAAGAAGTGCGCCGGTCCTATTCCATTGCGTCGGGTCCCGGCACGCCCTTGCGGGTTGGGGTGAAACAGGTTGAGGACGGTGCCTTTTCCACCTTTGCCCAGTCTCTGACGCCCGGTCAGCAGGTTCAGGTGATGCCCCCGGAGGGGCGGTTCGTGCCCTCGCACGAAGCCACATTGGTGTTGATCGCCGCAGGCTCAGGGATTACGCCGATGGTGTCGATTGCCGCCGATGCACTGGCGCGCGGGGCCCATGTGACGTTGATCTTTGGCAACAAGCAGACCGAAACCATCATGTTCCGCGCCGAGTTGGACGCGCTGAAGGACCGCTATCTGAGCCAGTTCACGCTGATCCATATCCTCAGCCGCGAAACCCAGGACGTGGCGATCCTGAACGGGCGGATCACTGGCGACAAAATCACCGAACTGGCCCGCACCGGCGCTTTTGATCTGGGCGCTGATGGCATTTTCCTGTGCGGGCCCGGTGCAATGATCGACGATGTCGCCGCCGCGCTGACCGCCGCCAATGTTGCCCCCGAACGGGTCCATTTCGAACGTTTCTATCAGGACGGCGAGGTCCCGCGCGCACCGCGTTCGACTGCCGCGCAAGCCGCTGCGGCCAGTGGCGTGTCGGTTGCTGTGGTGTTGGATGGGGCGCGGCGCGAATTCACCGTCGAGGCGCAGGATGACACAGTGCTTGACGCCGCCATGCGCCATGGGCTCGATCTGCCGTTTTCGTGTAAAGGCGGCATGTGCTGTACCTGCCGGTGCAAAGTCGCCGAAGGCAGCGCCGAGATGGCGGTCAACTATTCGCTCGAACCTTGGGAGATGGAGGCCGGTTTCATCCTTGCCTGCCAGACCCGCCCCACCAGCGACCGGCTTGTTCTGGACTTTGACGCGGCTTGATTTGCGCTCCGCTTTGAAGGAACTTGGCCCATGAGCAAACCTGATCTCGACAGCGCCTATAACCTGCAAACGCCCGAGGATTCCAAACGTCTCTATGCCGATTGGGCCGACAATTACGACGAAACCTTCGCCGCCAGCAGCAACTACCGGCTGCACATCGCCGCGGCGCAGGCGTTTGTGGCGGCAGGTGGCAGCGGCCCGGTTCTGGATGTGGGCGCAGGCACCGGGTTGTGCGGCGTGGCTCTGGCCGAACTGGGCGCGAAACCGATCGACGCCACCGACATCAGCCCCGAAATGCTGGATCAGGCCGCGTTGAAAAACATCTATCGCGCCACGATTTTGGGCGATCTGACCGCAACACTGCCGATGGACGACAACAGCTATAACGGCATCGTTTCATCGGGCACCTTCACCACAGGCCATGTCGGCCCGGATGCGTTGGGCGAAGTGTTGCGCGTCGCCCGCCAAGGTGCGGTATGTGCACTGTCGGTAAACGCGAAACACTATGCCAGCGCCGGGTTCCAGTCAGCCTTTGAAACGCTGTCCAATGGCGCGATCACTGGCCTGACCCTGCTTGAAACCCGGATTTACCACACCGCAGCCACTGGCGATCACAAGGACGACGTGGCCCTGATCGCCTGTTTCACCAAGGCCTAGCGCCCCTTCCACACCGGGTCGCGTTTTTCGGCAAAAGCCTTGGCGCCCTCCAGCTGATCCTCTGAGGCATAAAGCACATCAATGCTGGCCAGCTGGCGCTGTGTGATGCGGTTCAGCGCGTCCTGAAACTTGGCATCTTCGGCATCGCGCACGATCTCTTTGATGGCGGCGTAAACCAGCGGCGGACCACTGGCCAACAACGCTGCCAATTCGCGCGCACGGGTCATCAGCTGATCCCCCGGCACGATTTCATTGACCAGCCCCCAATGGTGCGCCTCGGCCACATCAAACCAGCGCCCGGTCAGCAGCAGCTCCATCGCGATATGATAGGGAATGCGCTTGGGCAGCTTGACGCTGGCCGCATCCGCAACCGTACCCGACCGGATTTCCGGCAGTGCAAATGTCGCGTGATCGGCGGCCAAAATCATATC
>JBGCDD010000258.1:0-30559 GCA_045105075.1 Sedimentitalea sp.
CCGCCGATAACGTTCTCGATCTCTGAGAAAGTTCTGCCGTATTGATCGGTGCCCGTGTTCAAATTGACGTCATAAGCCCAGGCTTGAGCAGCACTTTCATCAATTTGATAGGTGTCTGTGCCATCCCCACCAATCAAAACCTCGTTGATGCCAAAATCTGCTAGGATCGTGTCATCGCCCGCGCCGCCATCAATTGTATCGTTGCCCGCCCCCCCGGTGAGGAGGGCATTGGCGTCGTCACGGTGCAGGGTGTCGACGCCGGTGGTCGCGGTGACAGAAAAAAAGCACGCGCCGCCCAGCAGACTATCACCTGCACCTGCGAAATCAGACCCTCTTAGCGTGTCGTTGCCAGCACCACCCGAAACGGTCACGGGACTTTCATACAACATATCAAGACTGTCGGCCTGATCCGTAAGAATGATGTTTTCAATCTCGCTGAAATTGAGCGTGTCACCTGCGACAATGATGTCGGTCCCGGCATTTGCAACATGGGCGCCGGAAATGCCTGTGGTCAGCGCGCTGAAATCAATCCTGTCGTGATCTGTCCCGCTCGACACGCCTTCGCCGCCAATAATGGTGTCGTTGCCGAAACCGTCTTCGACGAGGACCATATCGGGGTCATCACCCAGATCGATCAGATCCGCGCCGGTGCCACCTGTTACTGTGGCGCTACCGTCGTATTGATAGATCCTGTCATCGCCCGCGCCGCCATCGATGGTGTCTGCGCCATTATCGGCTTCGATTGTGTCGTTGCCCACACCGCCCGTGATCGTGTCATTGCCACTAGAGCCAAATAAAGAGTCGTTGCCACCCTCGCCGTGAATTTCGAGATTTGAGTCTATGTACCAGCCGTAAACGGAATCGTCCCCGTCGCCACCAAAGACCGTGTCATTGCCAACTTGGGTGTAAATCTCGTCGTTCCCATTGCCGCCTGCCAGGTGATCATCCCCAAAGCCACCATAGAGCAGGTCCGCATCCGCGCCGCCTTCCAAAGTGTCGTTGCCGGTGCCGCCGTCAAGCCTGTCGTCGCCAGATCCACCGACGATGCTGTCATTGTCTGCATCGCCATAAAGCGAATCGTTTCCGGTGAAGCCGACCAACGTGTCATTGCCCGCGCCGCCATCTATAGTGTCTTCGCCAGCGTTGCCGGTTGCCTGATCATCACCTGCACCCAGTTGAATGTCGTCATTGCCGGCACCGCTGGTGAAAACCGTGAAGAACGCAAGCTCGGTACTGCCGCCAAGTACGACGTCACTTAGACCGCCAAAACTGCTATCGCTGACCGTGAAAATGGTCGCGCCGTCCGACACTGCCATGACGCCGGAATCGGCATCTGTGGTGACAGAATAAGTGCTGGGCAGGGAGACAAAATTCAGTTCGTGACCACTGCCGGATTCGTTGATCGCGTTCCAGAAAGCGACGTTGTTCCAATTGGACGTTGTGACGGTGTAGGTGGTCATCCGGCCATCCCCTCACCAAGCGTGGCGCTTTCGCCAGCCAAGGGTTCCGGTGTCAGCGTCCGGACTTGGCTGTAAAACGGCGCGCCCACATTGCCTGTCATTCGACCAACAAGCGACGCGGCGTATTTTGCCACAAAATGCGCCTGGATCGGATCAATCGACGTAAAATTATCCCAGAAATGGACGCCATATGGTGGGGCCATCGGTCAATCCAGTTGCTGTTGAACGGCGAACCAGAGTTGACCACGTCGAACGCTGGCTCTTGCAAGGCTGTGTTGGCGCGTGATCTGCGGCGGTGCTTTGGTCGTGGCCGCAACCTACGGTGATGTTGAAAACTGAAACCCCGGCTCTGGCGCCAATCAAAGGTGAGGGCGATCCCACGGGTTGTTTCATCCAGCCAGAACCAGATCGAGCTTTGATCAGATGGGTGCTAGATTGCCCGAACAAATCAAACCCACAACCACCGCCGGACCCGTTGATCAGGGTCCAAAGAACGCAATCATTCCAAGTGGAAGTTGTTGCAAAATGTACAATCATTGTCAGCTCAGTCCAGGCAGCCAGAAACGGCTTTTTAACTCAGGACATTTAACTGACGCTGAAAGCTGGTCTGATTTTTTGGGCTCAATTTGAATAGACCAGGTCGACATTGGCAAATTCTCCGACATTGGCGTCGGGTTGGTTTTCCAGTCAACTTTGCACTGTTAGTCATGACCGAGCGGATGCCCGATGGCATCGCAATATGCCATTTTGGTGATCGTGAAGATGTGCGAGACCAAGCTCCTTTCGGGTAACAAGACCTGATGATCCTGTCCGATCGTGCGCCGTGCAAATCCTGTGAACAGGATCACAGCGTGGCATCAAACGCCGCAGTTTCATCCGGACTATGGCTTGACGACAAACACAGGCCAGCGGCCAGGCACGCCTTTTAAGACATGGATCCCGCGATCCTCAAAGTCATAGACCGAGCCAAGCATCAATTGACGGGTCAGGTCAGAGGTCAAAACCTGTCCGCCTTCCGCCAAGTCCATGATACGTGCGGCGATCACCACGCCAAGTCCCGAAACATCCTCGCCGCGCCGCTCGATTTCGCCGGTGTGCATGCCGAACCGAACCTCGAGATCAAGAGACGCCAACAGGGCGCGCAAGGCTTGTGCGCACTCCATCGCATCGGTGGGCGCAGAAAATGTCGCCAGGATGCCATCGCCGGTGAACTTCACCAGGGTACCGCCTCGATTGGCCACCTGTTCTTTGCAGATATCGTCATGTTGGTTCATCAATTCGCGCCAGGCGGTGTCACCGATGCGGGCTTGAAAAACGGTGGAGTCAACCAGATCGGAGAACAACACCGTAGCCAGCATGCGCGAGCGGATCACCTGGATGAACTCATCACTCAGCGAATGATCGCGGGTCTGCGCGGCACGATCAATCAGTGTTTCGCGCAAAGCCATAGCGTCGTCATAGGGCAGCAAGGTTGCCAGTAACAGATAAACCCCGCGAAACCGTGCGTCCTGCAGAAATTCGGCCTGACGTGAGGGGTCGTTGAGAAACGCGTGGTACAGGAAGAAGTCCATGATCTTGTCGTGACGAAACGCATACACAACGGTTGTGCTGCTGGCACTTGGTACAAACATGCGGTGCTGAACCATACGCTTGAGTTCGTTGGGAAATTCATCTTCGTCAAACTGGTTTTGATCGGCCAGCCGCAACGCAAAACTGCGTTCGCTAAAGGCATGAAGCGGGAACTTGCGCCCCGCGTTTCGCCTGGCGAAATCCTCGGTCATGATCTGATATTGCTGCTGTCTCAGATCCAAAAGGTTCGGATCTTTGGCGCGGGCGATCATGTCCGCAACAGTGGTCAGATCCATCGGGTTGGACAATGCACGCATCACCGCCTGACCGTGTTCGCCGTCTGTACTGCCCAGATTTTTCTGGACATAGTTCTGACAGGCAGTGTCATAGGCGGCGCCAACAACCGTGGCGTCATCGGGCAAATTGGTCCCGCGCATCTGCAAAAACGCTTGGATTTGATCGCGCGACAGGGGCTCCAGCACACAGTTGCGTGCGCGCGTTGGCGGCGTCCACTCCATCGGCTGGGTGGCCAGCAGCAGGTTGCCCTGGAACTGATCTTCGGCAAAGGCCAGAATGCGGGTGTGGGTCAGCGC
This sequence comes from Sedimentitalea sp., assembly GCA_045105075.1. Classification (GTDB taxonomy): domain Bacteria; phylum Pseudomonadota; class Alphaproteobacteria; order Rhodobacterales; family Rhodobacteraceae; genus JBGCDD01. The sequence goes on from JBGCDD010000258.1 coordinate 3,623, forward strand.
GGACACTTCGTTTAGCCCATCAACGACCACATCAAGCGCGCCCGCCATCACCAACTGCCGCAAAAACCGGGGATCGCGGGCAAAACAGGCGTGTTTGCTTTGCACCGCCGCAAGGACACCCCCTTGGCATTTGGCGGCCGGCACAAACACAACCGGCCGGCGCGATGTCGCCAGCAAGAACTGAAGGAACATGGTTTTGCCCAGCCCAGATTCGCCTTCCAGCACGATCTGACCGGTAATGGCAGGCAATGCATCAACAAGCGGTTGTGGGCTTGCACCGGTGCCAATGCGCGCGCGCGAACCTTTGAAATAGTGGCTTGGGTCAAAATCAGCCAGCGCCGCGTCGTTCAACAGCTCTGCGCGAAACGGCGCCATTATGCGGCGGCGCGCACCGGGAACCGAAACGATCAGCAAATTCACGTACCCCAAGCCACCAAGCGTCCGCACCCAGGGGGTCCAGAAGAACACCTTCTGGATCGGGCGCGAAAATGGATAGATCAGGAGCAAAAATCCCCAGAACAGACCGTGGACCGCGATAATCCAAATGCCGCTGTTGAACAGTTGCACCGAAAAAGCGCGGTTGATTTCGCGCGTCAAAACCGAGTTCACCGCCGTATCATCAGCGCTGTCAAAGCTGGTTTTCAGTTGGCGCAGCAGGGCCTGGTTGCCGCTTCGCCAATTTGGATGACCCAGTATCGCAATCACAGCGTCGCCCGCTTCGCGTTGCAGGCGCGGAAAGGCAGCCAGTCCGCCATACTCCCGATGCAATTGCTCCAATTGAGTGTTCAGGCTTTGTTGCGTTGGCTGAAGCGTGCGTTTGAACCGATCATCTGGTTCACCCAAAAGCGCGACAAGATTGTGTTGTGGGGCGGTCACAGCCAGAAAGTTGGCCCACAAACGCAGCCGAACGCGGCCCTCGACCCGGTCATGGGTCTGATCCAGGATGCCCAGCAGTGTTTTGGTGCTGATCGGGACGTTTGTGTGCAACAAGCGATCCAGCGAAACACCCGCCGCTTCGCGCACCAGCCAAGGCGCGCTGAAATCGCCCAGCACAAACAGTAGCGCCGGAATGGCGCGCGCGCGGGCACTACCGTTGAAGTTGCCCAAGGCCATCGCTGCCTCGCGGCGAATATCAGGCGCTTTGGCGAATTTCGTGGCCGCAACCAGGGCCCTGACGGCGCCGTCCGATGGAGACTCTAGGCGCCCCAAAGCCCGCGCGGCGGCTTGTTTCATCCCAAACCCAGTGTCCTGGGCGGTCAGTTTTGCGCTCAGTCCGGTGCTGGCTGCGGGCGGCGTCGCAGTGCCAAATCGCGCCATTGCGCGCGCGGCGGCGTGTTGTAGCGTCGGGTCGGGTTGATCCAGCGCGTCGAGCAGCGCCGGCACTGTGATGTCGGGAAACTCTGCGCCAATGGCGCCCAAAGCATCAATCGATCTCAGACGCGCATCAAAGCCAAGCCGATCGCCAGAGGCGGACGCCAAAGCAACAATGATCTGCTTTGGCACTGCGATTTTCATACGCCGCAAGGTTCGGGCCGCTGCGTTGCGATGGTCCGCCGAGGTGGGGCGTTCAAGCTGTTCGTGAAGCAAGGCAAACACGAGCGCCGGGGCATGCTCTGCGATTTGCACCAGCGCTTTTTCCGCCACCTGGCGAATGTCCCGATTGGGATCGACAAAAGCGCGCAACAGGGCCTGCATCGCAGGTTCAAGCGGTTCAGACAGGATCTGTCCCAGCGCGGTCAGAGCCGCCAGACGCACCACCACAGCCCGCCCGTCGGTGTCGATTTGCGCCGCATCCACCAGCGCGGGGATCGCAGCAATTGCGGCCTCGCCCATCGCACCAAGCGACTGCGCCGCAGCAACCCGCAAATACACATCCGTCTGGGTCGTGAGAACTTTGATCAGGGCGGCTTCGGCCTGCGGGGTCAACGCGGTCGCCAGCGTTTGCGCAGCTGTTTCGCGCAATGCATCAGGTTGGGTTGTGTCGCTGAGAACGCCAAGCACCATGGCCTGAACGGCGTTGTTTTCAGGCCCGCCCAGTTGCGCAAGCGCGACCAGCGCGGCTTGGCGCAAGGCCAACGGTTCGCTGAGATTTTCAAAAATCAGGGTCAGTGTAGGGCGCAGGCGGGCAAAGCTGGAACGCGGCATGGCCCCCAAAGCGCGCATTGCGGCACGGCGGTTCAGATCAGACTGGCTGTCGTCGCGCAACAGCAGATCCGTCAGCGGTGCAATCGCGGCGACCGCACCAAGCTGGCCCAAAATCTGCGCCGCACTTTGCGCGCGCATGTCGTCATTGTCTGCCAGGACCGCCACCAAAAAGGATGTGACACGGGCCGGTTTGGCGGTGCCAAGCTCAAACAGAGCGTCCCGGGCCGCCTGCCGCACGCGATCATCGCCATCGGTCAAGGCCTGGCCCAGACTTGGCAGCGCACTCTCGAGGTTGTGCATCCCGATCCTCCCCAATGCATGGGCGGCTTCTTTGCGAATGCTCCAGTCCCGCAGCGTTTGATCCAGCGCCTGTGCCAAAATGGGAACAGCACGGCCGGCTTTGCCCAGCTTGCCAACCTGACCAAGCGCAATCGCCGCGTAGCGGCGCACCTCCCATCCGTTTGAGGCATTCAACAGCTGCGCGGCCAAAATATTGATGGCGATGTCCGGGTTGGCGTGCTGCCAGAACCGGGTTGGCAATTCATGAACCGCGATGCGCAAATGATCACCGGGGCTGGTCGGCGTGAAAGTGGCCATCGCGGCGTCAAGCCAAGTGTTGCCAGGGGCATCCGCCGTCCCCGGCGTCGTCCAGACCAACAGGGCCGCAAAAACACCCGCCAGCGCGCGTGCTTTGCACCTGCCGGAGACGGAGAAAGTGGCCATGGTTTTGCGCCCTAGCTCTGGCGCGGCGCAAGTATTGAATAGGCGCTCATGGCCCCGGCAAAGGCCTCGTAGTGATCACGGGTTTCGCGCACGTTGGCCGCGACCTGCCACATTCGACTGCGCGCCGCAGAAATGATATCATCCACGCGGATCTCGATGAAATCGCGTTTGGCGGCGTCAAAGGGCACCAGAGGCCGGGTGCGTCCCGACGCCAATTTGGCCGAGCCCGTGGGCAGATTTGCCGACCGGTTTTGGCGCGCAAGCGCACGTGTTTCCCGCGCCGCATCATTCAATGCGGACTTTAACGCACGGTAGCCTTTGATGCGCGGCACCAAGCGCGCGGTGAAGGCCATGCGGTCGCTCAGACAATCGAGGCTGTACTCTACGCGCGGCAGTTGTGCGCAAAACCGCGCCCCGCGTTCAATTTCGCTGACCAATGCGCTGGTGATCTGGGCGGTGGGCGCATTGGGCAGCGCCGGACGGCTGCCAAAGATGATCTTGGAGGGACCCAGATCATCAAAGTCAGAGGCATCCGAGCTGGTCTCGGGCATGACGGTTTCGCCGCCGCTGTGACCGACAATTGGCCACACGCAGAAAAGGAGAAAAAGACAGGCGGAAGGTTTCATAAAGCGCCTCTTGATTAGTTGCCAAAGGGAATGCTGACACCGCCGCGCAGAATAACGCGCCGGTGGTCATTGTGATCAAAAGCATCGGCGAGGGTCAGTCCAACAAACAGATTTTCACCGCGCCCAAGAACATTTGCAAATGTGTAATTCGCGCCAAAATGAAAGCTGCCATCCACGATTGCAAGGTTGGCGGATGTGGTGGGGTTGAAGAATAGCGCAGATGAAAATGAGTATGTGGTATCCGAAAAAAGATCCCGCAGGTCAGACTTTGCCGCAAGCGAAAAGCTGAGTTGCATTTGCCTGCCATCTGCGCGGCGCAAAATGGGCGCAACCGAAACAGCAACCTGAAACGTTTCGATGTTGCTTTGCGCATCGCCCCAGCCAGCAATGTTGCTGAAGGTCAGCGCGCCCTGAATTGGAACGCCAAAAATGCTTTGGCGGCGTGCGATCCGGGCCGAAAGATAGCCCGAGTCAGCAAATTCGTTGCTCAGCGACGTGATCACAGCAGCCGCGCGCACATTTACGTTTCGATCCACATCGCCAAAAGACACACCGATATTGGCCGAGCCATCCCAACTGTCATCGTCGCTTGCGCGTCTGTTGGTCAATGCGCCGCCCATAAAGAACGTCGCCCCTTGTGGTTGCAGACTGGTCAAAAGCTCCAGGTCGGACAACGCGTTTGAATTGGTTTGCGCTTTGGCCCAACCCGGCAAAGCCAGAGACAGCAAAACGACGCAAGCCAGGGTTTCGCCCAAAAAGCGCAACCGCATTCGCGTCTGGTACCTAGGCCGCTTCAAGCTGTCACCACCTCGCACAAAGTCTTGTTGCATTGCAGTCCGGCGCCAATCACGCGCTTTCACGCAGGCCGCACTTCATACTTTGGCGCTTGGCTTGGCTGCGATCAAGCCTTTTGGGTGTTGGCCAGTGGCGATGCCGCAAGGGCCCAAACACAGGTCTGTGGCAACTCACGTCGCGCGAACGACCGTGCGCGACGATCACGCCACCAAAACAGCCGACGCGCGTTCGCGCAACCGCGCCACCCGCTTGTCCCCAAATCCACGCAGGGTTTCGGTCCTTACATCCACCAGTTCAAACGCGTCGATCACATCAGGCTCCATTGCCTCACAAACGGTGATTTCCATAGGATCAGACAAGGCCTGCAATCTGGCGGCGCAGTTCACAGCAGGCCCGAACACATCATAAATATACCTTTGCACCCCGACGACCGAGCCAACCACCGACCCGGTTGCGATCCCGATCCGAGCCTTCCATTTGTGTTGATGCGTCGCGTTGCGGTGGTTCAGATAGCGGATCATTTTTGACGCACAGCGCGCGGCCGACAAGGCGTGGTCCGGGCTGGGATGGGGCAAACCGGTGACGGCCATATAACAATCCCCGATGGTTTTGATCCGCTCACATCCGTGCAATTCACTGATCCGATCGAATGCCGTAAAGATATCGTTCAACTCGGTCACTGTCACGGTTGGGTCAGACGCCGCGGCCATGTCGGTGAAGCCAACAAAATCCAGCATCAAAACACTGACCGGCTCAAACAAGCGCGGGGTGACGGAGCCAAACGTCATGTATTCCTCGTAAACCGAGCGTGGCATCAGATTGAGCAACAGCTTTTCCACCTGGGTTTTTTCGCGCTCCAGATCACGGGTGCGGCGGTCAACCATGCTGGCATAGCTGTCGATCATGGCCTCGGTTTCGCGCAATCGCGAGATGTTTTGCGCTTCCAGAACCAGCAGGTCCTGGCCCTGATACTCGGCGCGATGGGCGCGCAGCTCGATCACCAAAGTGCGCCGCTTGACCTTTGTGGTCACCTCAACCACCTGGCCGGCATTGACGCGGGCAAAGTCATCGGACGTCAGGGTTTCAAAGCAAGCATCCAGCCAGCCACCGGTCTGGGCCCCTGGGAACCAGGCTCCGAACGTCGGGTTAAAGGACACGATGTGATGGGTATCAGCCTCGGCCAGGCAAATGCCAACACCAATGGATTTCAGCAACCGTTCGCTTAGGTCTTGGGGAAACATGATCGGACCTCACGCTACAATCAGGGATCGCCGCCGCTCAACAGCGTCAAGCGTCGTTTGGGTGTCTTCGGGGGCGAACCCGGCATCTATCAGGGTTTCGCGCAGCAGATGGGTGACTTCATCGAATTGGTCGTGTGTGACGTTCAAATGCGCATGGGCGCGCGCCAGACGTTCGTCGACAAAGGTGGCCGGACCCCCAAGCACTGTGGTGAAGAACTTGGTCTGATGGTCAATGAGACGCGCCAGATCAACATCTTCAAAGAAATGGCCGATCACGTCGCTGTCCAGAACGCGGTCGTAAAACGCCATGATGACGGCGCGCAAGGCGCTGAAGCCACCGTATTTTTCAAAAAGCGGCACTGTGAAAGAAGGGGGCATGGGCATTTCTCCTTGGGTGGGGTGGCGGGCAGCCCAAACCGAGCTGCCCGGATTCTCTCAGGCGCGGTGCACAATGATTTCGGCGTATTGGGCCGGCACGATCATCGCGGTGTCGTCCAATGATGCCTCGCGGGCACGGGCAATCAGCTCGGCTTCTAGCGCGGGCGCATCATCGCCAACCGCAAGAAAGGCTTTGTGCATCGGGCCGTAGACAGTGCGCCAGTGTTCGACCCAGAATTGAGGCGAGCGCAGACGGAAGGTGAACATGCGATGGTTCACTTCGATGCGACGCGCATTTTCGCCAAACAGCTGTTCGAGGCGATCCTGGGTGCCCCATTCCAGTGGCGAGCGAATGCCGGCGGGTGGTGGTACGTGCTGACCAATGGTTTTGAACACTGTTCCGATAAATCCGTCGGGCGTCCAGTTGGCCATGCCGATCTTGCCACCTGCGCGGCAGACGCGGGTCAATTCCTGCGCGGCGGCCTCTTGATTGGCGGTGAACATCACCCCGAATGTCGACATCACCGCGTCAAAGGAATTCGCCTCAAACGGCAGATCTTCTGCATCGGCTTCGCGAAATGCCACTGTCAGCCGCTCGGCTTCGGCGCGGGCCATTCCGGCGCGCAACAGGCTTGACACGTAGTCGGTTGAAACAACATTGCAGTAACGACGCGCGGCGGCCAAAGTTGCGTTCCCATTCCCCGCCGCCACATCCAAGACGCGCATATCGGGGCGCAGATCCATGGTTTCGGCCAGGGTTTCACCCACGATTTGAATCGTTGTGCCAACGGCGGCATAATCGCCGGACGACCATGTTGCATGTTGCTTTGACTTGACCGCTTCCAGATCAGGGGCCGCGAGGGTTTGCGCTTGGGTGTTCATGACGTCTCTCCATCAACTTGTTTGTCAGTGATGAAGCTATGTCAGCGTCGCGATCCGCAGACTTGCAGCTGATCTGTAGAAACCCTGTAGACTTCTGCAGAGCACAAGGATTTTTACCGTTTTGATGCAAAAACAGCGAAAATTTTGTGATTTGGCGTTAAACCCGTATGGTGCGGCGCAGGAGACACCCAAATGAACTATGCCTTTGCAGATTTTGTTTTGGACGGCGACCGGGCAGAGTTACGCCAAAACGGCGAACCGGTCCGGATCGAGCCGCAGGTTTTTGATCTTTTGAAGCTGCTGATTTCGTCAAACGGGCGCATGGTGCCGCGTGACGAAATTTTTGAGGTGATATGGGGCGACCGCATCGTTTCGGATGCCGCGCTGTCGAGCCGTGTCAAAGACGCGCGCAAGGCTCTGGGCGACGACGGCACCACGCAAAAGTTCATCCGCACAGTTCACCGACGCGGGCTGGTGTTTACCGGGGACGTTGCCCAATCGGATGCCCCACCCGTCGCGACCGACCCGGTGGGCTTGGCGGGTGAAAACCGCCGCGCCATGGTCGCCGTATTGCCGTTTGAGGACTTTGTATCCCCGGATGGGCGGTCCTCACTGGCGCGCGGGCTCACGGACGAGCTGACCTCGGTGCTGGGGTTTTGGCGGACATTTCTGGTGGTGTCGGGCCAATCCATGGCTCGCCTGCCCAACCACTTTACCTCGGCTGCACAGATCGGCGCGTTTTTGGACGCCGATTATCTGATTGGTGGCAGCGTCAGGCAGACAGGCCGCAAAGTGAAGCTGAATGTAACAATGACACAGACCGCCACGAATGCTGACGTCTGGAGCGACCGCATTGTGTGCGATCTTGAGGATCTGTCGGATGTCGAGGAAGACCTGGCTGCGCGGCTGTCCACCATTCTTGCAGTCGAGATCCAGATGGCCGAAGCGCGACGCATCATGCGCAAACCGCAACAAGACTGGACTCCGTGGGACAAGGCGATGCGCACGATCAGCTATTTGCGAAACGGCAAACGCTCGGATTATGTGGCGGCGGAAACCTTGGCCCGGGCGGCTTGTGAAGAATCGCCCGACTGGGGCTTGCCGTTCACGCTTGTGGCGGTGGCGCGCTTTCAAATGGCCATGGCCGGATTTTCCGCCGCTGATACGACAAAGGCCTTTGCCCCAACCCTGAAGGCGGCCGAACAGGCGCTGGATATCGACCGGACAGATTGGATGGCCCATGCGCTGACCGGGGTTGGCGAATTGTGGACGAACCGCAATTTTGAAAAGGCGTTGACCCATGTGGACAAGGCCATCAGTCTCAATCCAAGTGCCGTGATGAACTATCATTTCGGAGGATGTGTGGCCGGGTTTGCCGGCGATCCGGCTGGTGCCCGCAAGCATCAAGAGCATCTGTTCCGGATCGATCCAACCTATCCCTACCGGGCCGTCATCGAGGCTGATCTGGGTCTGTGGCACTTTTTGGATGAGGAGTTTGAGCAAGCCGAGTTTCGCTTTGAGCGATCCGAAGCGTGGGACCCAAACTATGGTCGTTGCTGGCAACGCCGCATCGCGCTTTTTGGATATATCGGACAGCGCGACAAAGCCCAGGCTGCGGCGACAAAGCTCAAGGAATTGGGGCTGCCCGTCGATATCGACACCATCCTGACCTCGTATCCGTTCCAGCTTTCAAAACACAAAGATATGTTCCTGCATGGCCTGCGCCAAGCGGGTTTGAACCTTTAGACAGGCGGATTGCGTGGCTTTGAATGCGGATGGCTGCATGTCAGGTTCTGGCACGGTTTGGGACGTATCAAACCAAACCTCTATCTCGCCCAAACAGCTTTTGAGACCGGGAAGACCTCACTAACCCGGCTTCAACCAGTCCGGCAGCACTTTGGTCGCGCGCCCTGTTACGGCCGCATCGGCACAGCACCGCACGCTGCCAAAACGAACGCGCCGACCCGTCAGGCCGGTTGCATAATGCGAATATTTTGCGGAATTGGTCATCAACACTTGGGCTTTGGGCGGAAAAACCGGTTCCGTGATGGAACACCAGCAGATATCCGGGATGACGCGCACGCCCGCATCTTCAAGACGCGGGATGATGCCCTGTTGCCTGGCAGCGGCAAGTGTATCGCGCCCAAGCGTGACAATGGTTTCTGTCTGTGCACAGCACGGGCGACCCTCCAACGCGTCCAGAAACTGGCGACATTCCGACAGGGACGCGTGCGGGCTTCCAATCGCCACCAGGTCAACATCTTCGCCGCCTGTGTTCAGAGTGGTCCAAACCCCCGCCAGATCGGCTTTTGTGACATCAAAGCGGGCGGCGTTCGCGGGCAAGGCAAGTCCGGCTTCGGGCGTGTGGCCACGCACATGCAACATCGGGGCCGCAGACGTCGTGCCAAACGCGGCGCACAAAGCCTTGAGGTCATCAGATGACGCAGACGCCGTTTCCAGCCCAGTCAAAACCGGAATGGCGCCGGGGGATTTGACCCCCGCGAGCCAGCCCAACATCGGCCAGACCGAGTCATCAAAAGCGCGTGGCAAATTCACCCGGATCTCGCATTTTGGCGCGCGGTTGCTGGAGAGATAGACACCGGTATTTGGCGCGCGTCCGGTCATTGCGATGAACAGGTCCAGGTAGTCGGGGTGTTTTTGCGTCCGCGCGCCCAGCACCGAATTTGCATAGATGACCGCATTGGATTCCGACCAGCCAATCGCTTCGCCTTCCACCGGTGTGTCGTCGAGCAGATAAGGCGCACATGTGAATGTCGCACGCGCGCCCATGTTGACATAGGCATCGGCCAAGCGGCTGGCTTTATGGCCAAAATCGGGAACGACATTTTGGTTTTGCCAGTTCTCGCGATCCACCGAGATTGCATTGATGGTTGTTGGAATGCGGGTTCTTGCGCCCATCTGATACATCTTTTCCGCGAAATCCAAATTGGCGTCATGGGCCAGTATGCAACCATCAATATGCCCGCGCGTCACATCGACAAGTTCGCGTGCGCCCTGGGCCACTGCCATCAGGCACAAAACCTCCATCGCGACGTGCAGGGCTGGCCCGTCGTGCCCCTCCAGCATGTGCCTGTCCTGATCTGTCAGGGTCATTGACTGAATCTGGGGGCGTGCCAGCGCGCACATTTCTGCATTGAACACCAGCTGATTGGCACGGATTTTTGCACGTGGCGCTTGGGACAACCGTTCAAAGATGGGCGGCGCAAGTTGTATCACAGCGACCGATCTCGCAAACAGGCGCTGTGCAATCATTGCGCCAAGCGTCAAGATCTCTTCCGGCTCGCAAAACACAAGTGCGGCGGGCGCCTTGGCGTTTCGGGCCAATTGCAGCAACACGCCGCTGCCGCTGCAAGATCCCCGTGACGTTTGCATCATCACAATGCGCCCGGCCAGACACGCACCATGATTGGGATGATGTGCGTCGATGATCACACCAGTGTCCGGATCAACACCGCCCCAAAAGCTCACGCCTTCTGTGCACAGCACAATGTCGGCCTCGACTTCATTTTCAACAAGCAGGATGGCGTCGCAAGATGTGTCCATGTTGGCTTTTCTCTTGTTTTGGAATTTGTACTCGAAAAGCTCGGCGATGGCATCTCGTGTTGTCAGGATGTACCCGCCATAGCCGCCCTTTTTGCCAAGCTCAGATATGAATGCGCATAGATTGGCAATGTCATAATCCTGGCGCGCCTTCGACCGTTTTGCGCGTGTGGGCAACGAATTTTTCGTCAATTTCCGCAAGTCTGCCTGCCAAACCAAACAGTCGGCCACCATTCCAACGCATTGCTTTGCGGATACGATGCGCCATAACCCATACGCTGTGACGCTCAGCGCAGTCGGGGTTCTTTTACCGCAGTGTCATCTGTGCAATTGCGCCGACTGGTTTATGACTTCGATGCAGGCAGGCCGGTGCAACCGCGCACACAAACACTCATGCCTGGGCCTTGATGTCGGCCGCAATCAGATCCTTGTAGAGCGCTCTGATGCGATGAAACATCGGGCCCGTCTTACCACCGCCAATCGTGCGGCCGTCGATTTCGAAAACCGGCGACTGGGCCCCAAATGTGCCGGTCAGAAAAACTTCGTCGGCGCCGTAGGTGTCCACCAGCGAGTAATTGCGTTCGTATACCGGGATCGCGTTGTCACGGCACAGATCGATGACCTTTTGGCGGGTGATTCCGTTCATGCAATAGTCACCCGTCGACGTCCAAACCGCGCCTTTGCGAACGATGAAGAAATTACAGGCATTGGTGGTGTTCACGAACCCGAACGGATCCAACATCAGCGCCTCATCAGCGCCGGCGCGCACGGCATGGTTCAACGCGATGATGCAGTTCAGTTTGGAATGCGAGTTCAGCTTGGAATCCTGTGTCAGCGGCAGACCACGATGGTGCGGCACTGTGTGCAGCCTGATGCCTCGCTCGAGGATGCTGGTGTCTGGCTTTGAATGCTCGGCGATGATGACAATTGTTGACCCAAATATGCTGAGATGAGGGTGCTGAAATGGCTTTGTCTTGCGCCCACGGGTGACCATCAGCCGAACATGGGCATCTGTTTGCATTGCGTTGGCGTCAAGCGTTTTCCAAATCGCATCCGTCAGCGCCTCGCGGGTCATGCCAATGTCGAGATCGACATAGAGAGCCGCTTCATAGAGACGGTCCAGATGGTCGTCCAGGAAAGACAGATGACCATCATAAAGCCGCAAGCCCTCCCAGATGCCGTCCCCCAGCATAAAGCCTGAATCATAGACCGAAACCTTGGCGTCATTGCGGTGAACAACCTCACCATCAACGTAAATGAGGATATCGTCATTGCGCGCATCTTCGGCAGCATTGTGGGTGGAAATATGCGTTTTGGTCATAACGTCTCCTCGTTTCGGGTGTTGGGCAAACCTATGCCCCGCCGCCTGACACCATGAACGTTGCGCACCAAACAGCAATCCATCTTGAATGACAGCGCAGGCTACGGGGTCAAGTCCCAAGCGGATCGCAGCCACTGCTTAACGCGCCAAAAACCTCGGCAAACAGAAGACCATCCAGATCCGTCACCAATGCCCGTGTTTGGCCTACTTTCGTATTTATGCAACGCGCCAGCAGGCAGGGAAAAATGGATAATTGCCACATGTTGCCTATGATATCATAGACAATGCATGCTCATCCCGAAGGTACGGATTCTGACAATCGACTGGAAACCAAAATGAAATTGAAACGGCGCACTCTTTTGACCGGATCGTTGGCGCTGCTGGGCGCTCCTCGAATATCGCTGGGCGCGCCGCATGTGCTGCGCGCAGAGCCGGTCACAGCGCAAATTCTGCCGGTTGGGGACGGGATGACCCAAATGTTGGGGTTCAATGGCAGCACCCCGGGACCGGAGTTGCGCTACCAAGAGGGCGATACCCTCGATCTGCGGTTTCAAAATGCAATCGATCAGGGATCAGCCCTGCATTGGCACGGCATTCGGATCGACAACGCAATGGACGGGGTGCCAAATCTGACGCAACCAATGGTGGAAAGCGGCGAAAGCTTTGACTATCGCTTTGTTCTGCCAGATGCCGGGACCTATTGGTATCACTCGCACAACCGGTCATGGGAACAAGTGGCGCGCGGTCTGTATGGTCCTTTGATCGTTGAAGAAAAAGACCCGCCGAAGGTTGACCATGATATCACCGTCATGATCGATGATTGGCGGATCGAGCGCACTGGCGAGATGATCGAGACTTTCGGGAACCGCCATGATTTTTCGCATGCTGGGCGCTTGGGGAGCTTTGCCAAAGTCATTCCTTCGGTCACCCAGGTACGACGCGGCGATCGTGTGCGTTTGCGGTTGATCAATGTTGCCACGGCCCGGGTTTTTCCACTGGAGATTTCGGGGCTTATGGGCAAGGTCGTCGCACTCGATGGGATGCCTTTGAAAACCTTGCAAGACATTGGGCCGATGATGATCGCGCCGGCGCAGCGCATGGATATCATCGCAGATGTTGTCGATGCCGTGAAATTCATTTTCCCAACGCGGCAAGATCCCTATGAGTTGGGCGAAATTTCTGTGCTCGCAGACAACCCAAACCCAAGTTCAACCGAGATTGCGCCTCTCGCGATCCAATACGCACCCCGACCCTCGGCGACGCCAGACCATGATTTGACATTGACACTGCAAGGTGGCGCGATGGGCGGTGCGCATGATGGCGATGACATTTGGAGCCTGAACGGGGTGTCCGGCCTGCAAGATGCCCCATGGCGGGTCTTTAAGCGTGGTGAAACAGTGCGCATCGCGCTGTCCAACGAAACGGCCTTCCCGCATGGCATTCATTTGCACGGGCATCATTTTTACGAGATTTTGCCGGATGGCGGGCTCGGCCCTTTGCGGGACACGACGTTGCTTCAACGGCAGGAGCGGCGCGAGATAATCTGTGTTTTCGACAATCCCGGCAAGTGGTTGTTGCACTGCCATATGCTCGGCCATCAGGCGAGCGGTATGAAAACGTGGGTGCAGGTGACGTAACAGGCGCGCCACCAGCATCGTTGGTGTTTCCAGCGTATCTGGTTGCATCAGTCGCCATTGGCCCTTGCTGACCAAACGTGCGCCCTGATTGTCAGATTGATCTGCTATCGCCTTTCGGGCAATGCACCGGCGTTTGTGCGATCGTGGTCTTTTACGCGATTTGTTTGAAACGACCGGCGCGCCGTAGCTCAAACAAGTGGGCCGTTGGCGAACCAACGTCTGCAGCTGATACGGGCCCGATGGTTGCGGACACGGCATATGGGTTAGCGCACAATCTGGTTCGGGGCTGGCGCTGAAATGAGATTGCATGATGTGCGGCAAATATTGCACTCTGATGCCAAGTCAGAGCCGAACCAGCGGTCATGGCTTTCAAAGCAGCGGGGAGACATCAGTATGAAATGGGCACGGGGCAAAACCGCCGACGGCACCGAAGTGACCGGTGTGATCACCGACGACATGCTACAGCCGCGTGCGGCGTTGGGGTCAACGTCGGTCACAGGCGAGGCCATTGCCCTTGACGCATTGACCTTGTTGGCGCCCGTCGTTCCGGGAAAGTTCTTTGGCCTCTGGAACAACTTCAAGGCGGCCGCTGAAAAGGGCGGGATGGAACATCCCGAACACCCTTTGTACTTTCTCAAATCGGACACCTCCCTAAGCGGGCACGGCGCCGAGGTTATGTTGCCCGCCGCAGCTGGACGGGTGGTTTTCGAAGGCGAGCTTGGGATTGTAATCGGCAAGACCTGCAACAACGTTACGGTGGAAGAGGCCAAAGACGCGATTTTTGGCTACACCTGCATCAATGACTTCACATCATTGGATGTTCTGAACGCGGACCCTTCGTTTCCACAATGGACCCGTGCCAAAGGCTTTGACGGATTTGGTGTCGTCGGCCCCGTTATCGAGACAGACATCGACTGGAGCGCGCTGACGATCAGGGTTTTCGTCAATGACCGGGAACGTCAGTCCTATCCGACTGCTGATATGATCCTGTCGCCTGCGCAGATCGTCAGCTGTCTGTCGCAGGACATGACGCTTAATCATGGCGATCTGATCGCATGTGGCACGTCCATCGGCGCGCGGCCCGTCAAAGCCGGTATGGCGGTTGACGTCGTGATCGAGGGCATCGGCAAGGTTGGCGTGACAATGACTGCGCCAGCGCAGTAACGGCGGTTTCTGGTCTGGTATTGCCACTGGACAATCGCAACACCGCATTTGTCTGACAGTCTTTTAGCACATCGAACGTCTTGGGCGCGCGATCCGTTGCGCCTGTTTGCGCGACCTGCGTTGGCAAAACGCAGCCGAGCTCTTGGGGCGCGGTCAAAACCGAATCGGTCAGCGCGTTGTTTGGGCGGTATACTTCGGGATACCAAAAAATATAATCTTTACAGAGGCTTAAAAAACTGAAGAAAACGTTACCGAAAGTATCTTGCGAAATAAAAATACTTGACGAAATAAAATTACGCGGCCATTTCAAGCAACACGAACGGCGGTCGGCACTTTGTTGACTGATCTGACCAAATGAATGTGGCGCGGTTTTGCAGCGCCAGACTATGACGGGGGCTGTTGTCGATGATAAAATCCATTCTTGTCCCTGTACGTGGCGATGGCATGGTGGCGACAGTGCTTGCCCATGCGGCCGAGCTGTCCAAACAGCATCAAGCACAGGTCAACGTCGTGCATTGTCGGGCTCAGGCCAAGGATTTGATACCGCAAGGCGTTCCGCTGAATGACTTCGCGCGTAAGGTGATGCTTGAGCAGGCCAGCGAACTTGCAAATCAGCAAGAAGACCATTTGCGCGGCATCTTGCACCGTCTTGCGCGGGATTTTGGACTTCGGGATGTTGATGGCACGGACGGCCCCACGACCTGTACCTTCACCGAAGAACAGGGGCGTATGGCGGATGTCGTCAAACATGCGGGCAGACTGTCGGATCTTATCGTTCTTCCAAAACCCCAACGGGAACGCAATCTGGGCCAAAGTTCCTTGAAAGCGGCCCTGTATGGGGCCGGACGACCGGTTCTGATCTGCCCCGGTCAACTGCAACCCGATGAAACCTTTGCACAACACGTCGCGGTCGGTTGGAATGGATCGCTGCCTGCGGCGCGTGCCGTTGCGTCTTCGCTGGATATCGTGGGTGCGGCCAAGCGGGTCAGCATCCTGACAGGCGGCAAGGTGCACTCGCACGGCCCCTCTGTGGAAGAACTGGCGGCCTATTATGCGCTGCGCGGCATCAAAGCAGACATCGAACGGTTTGAGGGCAAAGATCCCGCCAAAGAGCTGCTCAAGACATGCAAGACCATAGGCGCCAGCCTGCTTGTCACCGGCGCCTACAGCCACAGTCATGAGACTGAAATGCTCTTTGGTGGCAACACGGAACGCATTGTCGACGAAACCGAAATGCCCATTCTGATGGCACATTAAGGCACTGAATTCGCCGTAAATCGGCGCATGACCGTCGGGGGGTACCCCGGCACCAAGATGATCGCGCTTGCGTAAAATCCACGTCCAAGAACACGGGCACTTTAAGGGAGGAATACACAATGAAACTTTCAAAGAGAACTTTTCTGGGGCTGGCTTTCGGCAGCACCCTCGCCGCACTGCCGATTTCGGCTTTGGCGCAGGATTGGCAGCCAAAACGCCCGGTTGATTTTACGATCATGGCCGGCTCTGGTGGCGGCGCTGATCAGATCGCGCGGTTTGTGCAATCGGTTGTCGAAGCAAAAGACATGACAAATCGCCCCCTGATCCCAACCAACCGTGGTGGTGGTTCTGGTGCCGAAGCGCTGCTGCACCTGAACGGCGCACGCGATCCCGACCATACGCTTATGGTGACGCTCAATTCGTTTTACACCACACCGATCCGCCAAGCGGGTCTGGGCATTGATATCGAAACCTTCACACCGATCACCATGATGGGCGTCGATCCGTTCGTTCTTTGGGTCCACAAGGACTCAGGCATCACGACCTTTGAGCAATATGTCGAAAAGGTCCGTGAAATGGATGGCGAGTATGTCATGGGCGGCACCGGCTCTGGCCAAGAGGACTCGATCGTCATCGCCTATATGTCGGGCGCCTTTGATCTGGACATCAAATACATTCCATATGATGGCGGCGGCGCCGTTGCCAAAGATCTTGCAGGTCAGCAGATCATGGCGACTGTCAACAACCCCGCAGAAGCCAAGGGTTTTTATGAAGCCGGTGATTTTGTGCCTCTTCTTGCCTTCTCGGATGAACGGATGGACGCCTATCCAGACGTGCCAACGATGAAGGAAAAGGGACACGACTTTTCCTACTATAACCAGCGCGCCATTGTTGGTGCACCGGGCATGTCTGATGAAGCTGCCGCCTATTACCGTGATCTTTTCGGCCAGGTTTATCAGGGCGAAGAGTGGCAGAACTATCTGACGTCAGAAAGCCTGTCGCCTTTGCCCATGAATGAGGGCGAAACGCGCGCTTATTGGAAGACACAGGTTGAAAACCACCGTCAGCTGCTTGCCGAAATCGAAGGCTAAACCCATTAAAACCGAAAGGGGGCATGGATGCGCCAAGGTGAAATATCACTCGCGGGATTACTTGCCCTCTTTTCACTTTATCTGATGTGGAAGAGCACTGAACTGCCCATCGGATACATTCGCGGCCAGGGACCGGGGGGCGGGTTCTGGCCGTTCTGGTTGTCCGTTGGCATGTTGCTCAGCTGCTGTGCCATTGCATGGAACTGGTGGCGTGGCAAAAGCCCGGCGTCGGTTTCCCAAGAGCCTCTCATGGATGCCTTTGGATGGCGCACAATCATGTTCGTTGGCGGCGGTGTTGTCGGGTTTGTTGCCTTGATTTCAGTGGTGTCGATGTACGGGGCGGTTGCGCTGTTCCTTGTGTACTACCTGCGGTTTCTGGGGCGGCATTCTTGGCTTTTGACAATTGTGATCGCGGTTGTCCTGCCGATTGGCCTGTTCTTCTTCTTTGAGGGCGCAATGCAGATTTCGATGCCGCAGGGTTTGCCGTTCACACAACCCTTTTTCGACATGATGTACGACATCATCTACTGACACAGCGCCGGGCCGAGGATTATCATGGAAGCTTTCTCTTTTCTTGCCGGTGGCATTTTTACAGCGCTTGAACCCATCAATCTGGGCCTCATTCTGATCGGTGTGACGGTAGGGCTGTTCATTGGGGCGATGCCGGGTCTGGGCTCGGTGAACGGGGTGGCAATCTTGTTGCCCATTACCTTTCTGGTCCCCCCCACCTCTGCCATTATCTTTCTTGCGGCGATCTACTACGGCGCAATGTACGGGGGGGCGATTTCATCGGTGACCTTGGGCATACCCGGGGCGTCGACGGCGGTGGCCACAACCTTTGACGGAAGGCCCTTGGCGCTTCAGGGGCGGGCCAGTCTTGCGCTGGTGACAGCCGCGCTGGCCTCGTTTGTGGGCGGCACCGTCGCCACCGTTTTCTTCACGCTGTTTGCCCCGCTTCTTGCCACGGTCGCGCTCAACTTTGGGCCGCCGGAAATCTTTGCGCTGATGTTGCTTGCCTTTGCGACCTTCGTCGGTCTGGGCGGTGATGATATACCCAAAACGGTGTTTTCGATCTGTTTTGGTCTGGTCCTTGCCACGGTCGGATTTGATACCATCTCTGGTGCACCGCGGCTTGTGCTTTTTGACATTCAGGGATTTATTCGCGGGATCGGCTTTATCGTTCTGGCCATCGGCGTTTACGGTATCGGCGAGATGCTTTGGACGATTGAGCAAACCCGCGGCGAAGTTACGACGACCAACCCCAAGATGACCGCAAAAGGTCTTGCCTCGGATGCAAAGGAAGCGGTCCGCAGAGGCTGGAAAGGCACCTGGATCGGCTCGATCCTCGGCTTCTTTGTCGGTGTCCTGCCGGCAGCAGGGGCCACGCCTGGATCATTGATGTCTTACGGCGTTGCCAAGATGGTCTCGAGGAACCCAGAGGAATACGGAAAAGGGTCACCTGACGGCGTCGCGGCACCTGAGGCGGCCAATAACTCGGCGTCCACGGGATCAATGCTGCCGATGCTGACATTGGGCATTCCGGGCTCGCCAACAACGGCAATCCTGTTGGGTGGAATGGTGATCTGGGGCCTGACCCCCGGTCCACGGCTTTTCATCGATCAAAGCGAATTCGTCTGGGGTTTGATCGGCTCGTTCTACATCTCTAACCTGGCCGCGGTTTTGATCAACCTGGCATTCATTCCGCTGTTCGTCTGGATGCTGCGGATGCCATTCACCATTCTGGCCCCGCTGATCTTTGTGTTGTCCATCGTGGGTGGCTTTGCCGCATCGCGCAGCATGCATGACATCTGGTTGATTGTGATTTTCGGACTTGGGGCATTCTTCATGCGCAAGTTTGACTATCCGCTCGCCCCTGCCGTTCTCGCGATTGTGCTTGGGCCGATTGCCGAACCCACATTGCGCCAGTCTTTGCTGTTGTCATCAGGCGATCCGATGATCTTTTTCAACAGACCGATCGCAGGGCCGATTACAGTGATCGCAATCGTTTTGATCCTGTTGCCTGCCTTCAAATTGCTGCGCCGCAAGCGGCGGGTGGCACCGGAATAAGCAATGCTGTAAATCTCGTACAGCGATCAAGCCGACACGCCCATAAAACGACATGAAAGACACGCCATGCAACGACTTGAAGACCTAATCCAGCGCCATCCCGACACCGCCAATGCCATCGGCGCACCCGGCCGTGACTGGATGACCTACGCCGACCTCAAGGCGCTGACGCACGGCGTGCGCGCAGTACTTCGCGGCGCGGGCATAGGCGCAAGTGACCGTGTCGCCATCGTCCTGCCCAATGGCCCCGAGATGGCCGCCGCATTCATCACGGTTGCGCAATCTGCGACCACGGCCCCGCTGAACCCGGCCTACAAAGAGGACGAATTCGCCTTTTATCTCGAAGATCTCAAGGCCCGCGCCATCATTGTCGAGGCAGGCTACACCGGGCCCGCGCGCGTGGCGGCGGAGCGGTTCAACATGACCGTTATCGAACTGACCCCAACGCAGCCCGCCGGGAATTTCACCCTGTCCACAGATGTCACTGGCAGCGCAGCTGACACAAACCCCACGGCCGATGACGTCGCCCTGATCCTGCACACCTCTGGCACCACATCGCGCCCCAAGATCGTACCACTGTTGCAATCCAATGTTGCGGCCTCTGCGGAAAACATCCGTGCCTCGCTCGCTTTGACGTCGGATGACTGCTGCCTCAACGTGATGCCATTGTTCCACATACATGGTCTTGTTGCCGCCGTCAGCGCATCCCTCGCCGCAGGCGCTTCTATCAGCTGTGCGCCGGGCTTTGATGCGCTCAAATTCTATGGCTGGCTCGAAACGGTTGACCCGTCTTGGTACACCGCCGTTCCAACGATGCATCAGGCGATCCTGGCGCGCGCTCCGCGCAATGCAGACATCATCAAAAACGCCCGTCTGCGCTTTCTTCGCTCGTCTTCCTCATCGCTGCCTGGTCCGGTGATGACGCAACTGGCCGAAACCTTTGGCGCGCCAGTGGTTGAGGCTTACGGTATGACAGAAGCCGCGCATCAGATGTGCTGCAATCCAATTGAACCGGGCCGCCAGAAACCCGGTGCTGTCGGTCTTCCCGCAGGTCCCGAAGTGGGCATCGCCCATGAAATTGAAAACCGGCTGATTGATGGCGTGGGCGAGATATCGATCTCGGGGCCCAACGTCACGCCCGGTTATGAGGCGAACCCCGAAGCCAACGAAAAGAACTTCTTTGAAGCCGATGGCAAACGCTGGTTCCGCACGGGCGATCAGGGGATGTTTGATGCGGACGGCTATTTGTCCCTCACCGGGCGCCTTAAGGAAATCATCAACCGAGGCGGCGAAAAAATCAGCCCGCTCGAGGTGGATGGAATCCTGTCCGATCACCCCGCCGTCGGGCAATGTGTAACTTTTGCTGTTCCCCACGCCAAACTGGGAGAAGACGTGGCAGCCGCCGTTGTTCTGAAAGAAGGCCAATCCGCAACTGACCGGGAAATTCGCGATTTTGCAAGCGAACGGCTGGCTGCATTCAAAGTCCCGCGCAAGATTCTGATCCTTGATGAGATCCCAAAAGGCGCCACTGGCAAGCTCCAACGTATCGGCCTGGCTGATAAACTGGGGCTGAGCTAAGGAGCACACTATGAAAATTTGTATTTTTGGCGCCGGTGCAATCGGTGGCTATATGGGCGCTAAACTTGCGCAAGCGGGGGCGGATGTGAGCCTTGTGGCCCGTGGCCCCCACCTTAAGGCGATGCGTGAAAATGGCCTGCGCTTGATCGAGGAAAGCGGTGAGACGACCGTAAATGTCACCGCGTCGGACAATGCCGCCGACCTGGGCCCACAGGATTACGTGATTGTCACGCTCAAGGCGCATTCCGTTCCGGCAGTCGTGCCGCATATGCAGCCGCTGATCAGCGACACCACAACCATCGTATCGGGCGTGAACGGCGTGCCGTGGTGGTATTTCCACAAGATCGGTGGACCGCTTGAGGGGACACGACTGGCCACCATTGATCCCGGCGACGCCCAATGGGATGGCTTTGGGCCAGACCGCGTGCTGGGCTGTGTTGTCTATCCGGCGGCGGAAGTGATCGAGCCGGGCGTGGTCAAGCACATCGAAGGCAACCGCTTTTCCCTTGGAGAGCCCGACGGGTCAAAATCGGACCGCGCGCTGGCGCTTTCCAAAGCGCTGTCTGCTGCCGGGCTCAAGGCCCCTGTCCGCCCAAAGATCCGTGATGAAATTTGGGTCAAGCTTTGGGGCAACCTGTCTTTCAACCCGATTTCGGTGCTTACGCACGCGACACTCGATACGCTGTGCACCGATGCAGGGACGCGCGAGGTGGCTCGCAATATGATGCTCGAAGCGCAAACGATTGCGGAAAAGCTGGGTGTCAAATTTCCCATCGATGTCGACCGTCGCATCCAAGGCGGCGCCGATGTGGGAGCCCACCGCACGTCGATGCTTCAGGATCTTGATCAGGGGCGCCCAATGGAAATCGACGCGCTTGTCGGGTCCGTCAAAGAACTGGGCCGCGTGACCCAGACGCCAACGCCAACCATCGACACAGTCCTGTCCTTGGTTGCACTGCGCGGGAAAGTTGCCGGACTTTACACCGGCTGAGGCACTGTCATGGGTCAAACGGTGATCACCCGCATCATTGGGCGTTTCTCACCTGCTCGCAAAAAAGATGTGGGGCACCGTTATGCGCCCATCGGTTGAGTGTGGTGCTGCGACCCAAGCGACGGCACGTGTTGTTTGCTTGGCAAGCAATCTGTGGTTGCTGTTTGAACTACCTTCTGCGTCCGGACGCTGACGCAAGTTGCAAAGTGTTGCCTGTCGTTTGTCGACACGAAAGAGATGGAGGCGCGCGCGACCTTCCCCCGCGTCTGTTGTTAGAAAACAACATGTTATCTGGCGAGGGGACTCGATATGGGCACTGTTTACATCGAGCTGAGTATTACAGAACGGCGTAGAATTGAGCGCTGGAGGCATGCAAAGGTCTCTGTCGATGAAATGGCGTGTTTTGAAGCGTTGTCGTTCGACAGTCTTTGGCGAGCTTGAGCGCCAGTGAAGAAATCATGCCGGTTTGCGACGGTGCCGCTGCGCACCTGATGCACGCGGATCGTCTTGCCCGGCCGCGCAAGTTGATCAAACATCCTGAGCTGTGCAACCGGGGGGTTGAACGCATCAAAAACGGTTGGATGCCGGAGCAGATCGACGATCGGATGATCCACGAAGGCGCACCGCTCAGAGTTTGGCAGGTGACGATCCATCGGTACACTTCTTCCAAAGAAGGTCAGCGTGACGATCTGTGGTGGTCTCTGGCGACGTATCGTGTCACCCGGCGGTCCTGTCGCACCAGAAGACGCAGTGAACCCAAGTTCCACCGAGAAGTCAGCATCCTGTTGGGTTCGGATGACGTGGCCCATCGTCGCCAGTCCGATCAAGACAATTGCCTTATTCTGTCTGATGACGTGACAGACGCGCAGATGCCCTGGTTTGCCGAATGCGCCAAGTTTGTCAGCGATGGCCTTGATACCTGTGGTTATTTTTACTGCCCCGGCGACGTGATGGCGTCAAATCCGCGTTGGTGCCAGCCACTTCGGGTTTGGCGCGGCTCCTTCCAAAGCTGGATCTCGCGGCCAAACCCAGAGGCGCAAATGCTGGCCTGGGTCATGTTTGACCTGCGCCCGATCGGCGGGGAAGAAACGCTTTTTGAAAGCCTGCGACAGTTCACGCTTCAAGCGGCGTCAGAAACCTCGATCTTTGTGGCCCATATGATTTCCAACGCCCTCACGCATCAGCCACTGTTGGGTCTTTTGCGTGGTCTCGCCACCATCCGCTTGGGCGAACACCGCAGCCGGCCGGACCTTAAGCACAATGGCGTTGTCCCTGTGGCCGACCTGGGCCGCGCTTACGCGCTGCAGGGGCAGTTGATCCCGGTGAACACCCGTTCAGGACTGGTTGGCGCAATCGACGCGGCTGTGATCTCCAAAACCGGGGCACGGATCTGCTGTATGCCTATGATTTGATTGCTGATCTGCGCCTTGAACATCAGGCGAAACAAATCAAAGCGGGTAGAACGCCTGACAATGACCTCACCCCATCAAACCTTTCGGATTTTGAGCGCAGCCACTTTCGGGACGCATTTGGTGTCGTCAAGACGATGCAAGCTGCGTTGGGATCAGGCAAAGCGACTTTAAGTTAAACACATGTTTGTAGAACGGATTGCCACCGTTTTTGCAGGGATGATCGCCATGACCATTTCGAATGAATGCACGCGGTTCAAGCGTACGGCCGAGCGTTTGCCAGAGGGGGTCGAGATCGCCGTGACCGTCCAGGAGCAAAGCTGGACACGTCCCTGCACGCAGCTTTGGCCCTATACAAAGCGATTTTCCGCGACCGACGTCGCAACCAAGCGAACCAATGACAACCTGCCTGATCAGCGTCTGGATGACGTTTACTCCTTTGGTCGCTGGTCCGGGGTCAATCAGGCCCCGATGCTGTTTGATTGTGCCTGCACCCGGTTTTCAGTGCTGATTGATGGCGCCTGCTAAAGCGCGCCTTGATGCAGAAGAACAAGGTCCGCCGTTATTCGGCATCTATATCGGGCCGAAAAACAGAGCCAGGCCGCGCAGAGTGAATGGATTGCAGTCGTCTGACGCCATTTTCCTGCGCCGGGACCAGCATATTGCGAAATCTTATGGCAAAATAAGGACTATAAATTTTCCAAATTTTTCGACCAATGCTAACTTTGCCAAAATCCATGCTTTTAGGGCTAGAAATGAACCGACAAGACTTTCGAAGAAAGTTCGCTGCCTCAGGTCCCGTTATCCTTCCCGTCATTCATGTGCTTGACAGCGAACAGGCAAAAAGAAACATCGAGACAGCGATAACCGGCGGCTGTGCCGGTGTCTTTTTGATCAATCACGATTTTGAAAAAGAAAAACTGGTCCCGATCATCAAAGAGATGCGCCAGGCGTTTCCGGACGTTTGGATTGGGGTCAATTTTCTGGCTGTCACTGGCAAATTCGCCTTTCCTATTCTGGGCGATTTGCAAGCGGACGGTGTTCAGGTTGACGGCTATTGGGCGGATGACGCACGCATAGATGAACGCCGGTCCGAGGATGACCAACCCGAAGCAGATGAAATCGCTGCAATTCGAGCGTCGAGCGGTTGGGACGGTTTGTACATCGGCGGCACAGCGTTCAAAAAACAGCGCGATGTTGACCCCGCGCATTACGCCAAAAGTGCGCGCATCGCGACCGGTTACATGGATGTTGTGGTCACGTCCGGTATTGCCACAGGTCACGCAGCAGATGTCGGTAAAATCGAGATATTCCGCGAAAACTGCGGACCGACCCCGCTTGGTCTCGCCTCTGGTATCACCCCGCAGAACGCCGCGCACTACGCCGATAAGGTTGATCTTTTTATGGTGGCGACGGGCATCAATTTTGAAGGGGATTTTTACAATGTCGATCCCGAGCGCCTGACGCATCTCATGGACCTCACACAGAATTAATGGAGAACATCAAATGACAAACGACAAAGGACCCAGAGACGACCGGTGGTACTTTTCTCTCATGGCGCCCAACACAAAGGGCGACAAATTTGCATGGCTGGACCCGACCTCGATCTACATCAACGGCAAGGCCTATCACGATCTGCTGGATGATCTATGTGCCGATTTGGATGCGGACGAAATTGATGTTGTTGCAGGCCTTGATGCCATGGGGTTTGTTCTGGCGGCTGGCATCGCTGCGCGGATCGGGCGAGGCTTTCTGCCGATCCGCAAGGCCGGCAAACTGTGTGTGGAAACCGACAGCGCGTCGATGACAAATTATTCGGGTCAAACACAGGCGATGGAGATGCGTTTGCCTGCTTTCGCCCCCCAAACACGGGTCTTGTTGGTGGACCAATGGGTCGAAACCGGCGGAACCATGCACGGTGCCGTGCAGTTGGTCGAACAGCAGCAAGGCACAGTGGCCGGCATGGTGGCCGTCGTCATGGAAGACAACGAAAACACGGCACAGTATCGCAAGAAGTACAAATGCGTCACGGCCATTCAACCCAACACGGAATGGCAGCGCCAAGCCAACGCGCAATATCTGGAAAGCTTCAAGACCTACAAACCCGAACAGGCGTTTCCAGTTTAGGATGTGATCCTATTTTGGTTCTTTATGGTTTCCTAAGTGCAATTTGCTTTGCTAATGTCGGTGCCATGCGGATCGTCAACCTTTCAACAGAGCTTTTGCGCACTTTCATAACCGTTATCGAAGTGTCGAGCTTTACGCGCGCCGCAGAGATTTTGGGCAGAACGCAGCCTGCGATCAGCTTGCAGGTGAAGCGGCTGGAGCAGACGGTTGGCTATGGCCTCATCGTGCGAAAGGGCAAGGACATTTCTTTGACCGAGCGCGGTGAGGCATTGGCGATCCATGCCCGCCAAATCCTGCGCTTGAACGATCTTGCAATGGTGCAGTTCGAGCAACCAAATCCATCTGCCAAATTGCGTGTCGGGTTGCCGGTGGATTATGCCGTGAACACGCTTCAATCCTGCCTGACGGACGTGGTCCGACGCTACAGCGAGGTTCAGATCGAAATACGCTGTGATCTGTCCAAGCATCTTCTGTCCGCTTTGCGCAGCAACGACATCGATATCGCGGTTGCCCTGTTCGATGGGGACGATCAGCAGTTTCTGTTCCGCAACTGGAAGGAGCAACCCAATTGGGTTGGGGCCACGGATTTCGAGATCCCTGAGGGGGCCGATATTCCACTGGTTGTGCATCCCTACGGCTGTGTCTACCGCGACCGGATGGCCAATGCGTTGAAACTGGCCGGAAAAAGCTGGCGCATCGCATTCTCAAGCCCTGGAATCGGCGGGGTTCAACGGGCTGTACATGATGGGTTGGGCCTGTCTTGTCTAACGGTTCCCACTGTTCTGAGCGGCATGCGCAAGTTCTCAGAAAAAGACGGCCTTCCTGTTTTGCCGCCTTTGCACATTGGCCTGTTCGCGCGTCAGGCACAGTTGGGCGCAGGCGGGTACGCCGCAATCGATGCCATCGTGAAGACGCTGGAAGCACAATCTTCAGACACTCCATTTGCATAAGCGCCCATTATGCAAGCATATCAACGATAAATTTCCAAAAAGTGCGTTCATGCAATAGCCTTTCGGCTAGTGTGAATTGAATGTGACGATTCAGAAAAGCGACGTAGTGCTCAACCTAGTAATAATGAGCAACCAACCGGGAGACGACGATGACCAAGACGACACCAAAATCAGTGATGAGCGCACCAAGCCGGCGCCAACTGCTCAAAGCGGGCGGTGCAGCCGTTCTGACGACACCTTTTGTGAGCCGCGCATGGGCTGCCACCACCGAGATCAACATGCTGGCGTGGTACGGCCACGGGGAACCTGACATGGTTGCGGAATACGAAGCGGCAAACAACGTCAAGTTCGTCCCCAAGTACTATGCCGGCGGCGACAACATGCTGGCGTTGATCGCGCAATCCCCGCCCGGCACCTATGATCTGATCCTGTCGGACGGCGAATTTGTGCAGCAGCTGAACCTGGCCGGTTACATCGACGAAATGAACCCCGCTGACTATCCGTTGGATGACATGCTGCACGAGGACTTTACTCAGTTTCCGGGTCACTGGGCCGACGGCAAAATGTATTCGATGATGCTGCGCGGCGGGCATCTGGGCGTGTCCTACAACAAGAATTCTGTGACCGCCGAAGAAGCCACAAGCTATGAATGCTTCTGGAAGCCCGAGCTGGCCGGCAAGGTGGGCCACTTTGATTGGCACCTGCCAACTCTGGGCATGATGAGCCTTTACAACGGCAATGGCGCAAACCTGTGGGATCTGGACGATGCCAAATGGGCCGCGGTGCAGGAAACTACCATGGGTCTGCGCAAACAGGGCGGGGGGTTCTTTGACTATGGCGGCACGTTCAACGGCCTGAAAAACGGCGAGATGCAGGCGATGGTCGGCATCGGTGACTGGATCACCGGCGTTCTGGAAAAAGACGGCGCGCCCGTGGCGTCCGTTATTCCCAAAGAAGGCGGCATCCAGTTCACCGAGAGCTATTCCATCGGCAA
>JBGCDD010000259.1:0-9556 GCA_045105075.1 Sedimentitalea sp.
TAGCTCAGCGTGAACAGGCCGACGATCTGCGGCGCTGGATTTTTGAAGAAATGCCCCAAATTCAGTGAGTTGATGTAGGATTTGTCAAACGCGCCATAGGTATCCAAGGCGGCCATCATCATCGCGGTAAAGAAGAACAGCGCGATATGCGCCCAGTAGACCTGCCAGCAGCGGAACGCCACGCGCGCCGTGCCCATCAGCCAGCCGCGCCGCGCAAACGCGCCACCAAAGGCGATGGCCGAGGCCATGCCGGAACAGAACACAAAGATCTCGGTGGCATCGGAAAACCCAAAGCGCGCCGGGATCCAGCTGCCCCACGCATTGCGCGGGATGTGAGCAATCAGGATGATGAACATCGCGATGCCTCGGAAAAAGTCGAGCCGGGGATCACGGGTGCGCACCGCTGGCGTTGAAACCGCGGCCGCAGGGGCGAAATCTGAAGAGGGCGAAATGGTCGCCATGGGTCTGCCTTGCCTTGCTGTCTTGGTGAGTTGACGTTGTGCTGGATTATTGCGCCGGTACGCTTTGCGCATCCGGCAGACCGCGCCGGGTGGCAATCAGATCACGCCGGTTCGCCGTATAGCCATCTTCGCGCCCGGCGCGCCGAGCCTGGCGGTCGTTCAGAATCGTTTCGGCCTGATCCAGATAGCCGGCGCGGATGCCGGCGTCGATGGTGAGCCATTCGAACACATCGCGTTGCGCGTGGCTGCCTCCGGCCAGTTGCATCGTGCCGCGCGCCTGCGCCAGTTTGGTGAACGCCGTGTCATACTGCCCCTCGCCAAACGCATGCATCCCTTCGGCCGCCGCCACACCGGGATCGCCCATGCGCTGGTCGATTTCGGTGGCGTTTAGCGTACCATCCCGCGCGATCCGTTGCACCAATGCCTCGGCCTGCGCGCTGCGTTTGTCGGTGCTCAGCGCCATCAGATAATGCAGATCGGCAAAGATCAGACAGCCGTCTTCGATTCGCGGCGCGCTGAAATCTGCCAGCTCTTCCCAGCGTTGCCCCACGTGCACACCTTCCAGCTCCAGACGCATCAACAGTGATGTGGCATTGGAGATATCGCGGTAATCATCGGTCTTGTCGCGCCGAATCTCGCGGTCATAAAGATCAAACACCGCATCAATCTGACCCAGATCCAGATGCATCAGCGCCTTGTGCCACCACACGTGATAGCGGAAATTGTTGCAATGCTCCCACGCAGCTTCGCGCCCGGCCAGCCAATCGAGGCCCTGCGCGGCGTTGGCGGTCATGTCATGCACGTGGGCCACTGCGTGCAGACCCCAGGCGTCATCTGGCGCCATCCAAAGCGCCTGTCGCCCGGCGATTTCGGCACGTTCGTATTCGCCGGTTTCCTCCAGCGCAAAGGCGTGACAGCCCAGCAAATAGCCACGCGCGCCGTGATCAGGCGCGTAAGCCGGTAGTACCCGTTCGACAGATGCACGCATGCCTGTCGCGTCGCCCAGCACAAAGCGGATGGCGTGGCTCATCTTCATCGCCAGCGGATCGTCCGGATGGGTGTCGAGCACCTCTTCCAGCTTGGCGATGGCGCCTTTCGGACTGCCCGCAACCCAAACCCTGAGCGCGTCGACAAAAGCGCGCTCGCGGCGCGACACATGGCCCTCGCCAACGCCAGCCTCGGCGGCCCTCAGTGCGTCGGCAACTGTAGGATAAAGCTCGCGGCGGCCCAGCAAAATATAGAACATCCCCTTGATCGCATGGCCCAGCGCAAAACCCGGTTCGGCGTCAAGCACCGCCATAAGATGCTGCGGCGTCACTGCGGCATGCGCCAGAAACCCAAGCTGCGCGGCATTCCAATGTGCCAGGCTGGAGTCTTTGGACAGGCTGGTGGGCTGGCCGAAAACGTCGTGCTTCATCGGAGGGTCCAATTCTGAAATTTGAGCGTCGTTGCCCTATAGGCCTAACAAACTGTAAGCGCGGGAAATAACACTATCGATCCAGTTAACGCATTGGTGAGGTCGCGTGTGCGGCTTTGCGCCGATTTCCGGCAATTCTGTCCCGCGCTGTAAGAAAAGTCAGACCATTTGTTTCAAAACGCACCGTCTCAGATGCGCCCATCATAACCGCCGCGTTCCATTTCGGCCGCAATCACAGTGAAGGTGTCGGCCTCCAGCGCGGTCTCAATCGCAGCGCGCAGCTCGGCGCGGTTGTGCACGCGCACCCCGGCCCCACCAAAGGCGCGCCCCATGGCCGCAAAATCATGATGTGCAAAGTCCACGCCGGCGTTGGACAATTGCCGCTGGCGTTGTTTCAGCTCGATCAGCGCAAGCGAGGCATCGACAAACACCACAAAGATCACCGGCAATTCAAGCTCGGCGGCAGTTGTCAGCTCGCCTGCGACCATCAAAAACCCGGCATCCCCCGAAAAGCTGACAACAGGGCGGTCGGGGGCTGCCAATTTCAGACCAATCGCCAAAGGTATCGCGCAGCCCATCGTGCACAGCGCCGTAGATTGCACCAAACTGCGCGGCTCGTGATTGGTCCACATTTGCGACAGCAATATCCGGTGCGCGCCGCTGTCGACGGTGGCCAGCGTGGTGTCGGGCAAGGCCGCACGCGCCTCGGCCATCACTCCGGCCGGGCCCCAAGCGTCATCACCCGGAAAGGCCTTGGCCAGTGCGGCTTTGGCTTTGGTCGGCGCACCGTCGGGCCATGTGTCGCGCCCCTGTTGGCCCACGGCCAGCACCTCGAGCGTGGCGAAGGGGTCGGCAATCAGGTTCAAACTGGCCTGATGCATATAGTGATCATTGGGCACCGTCGTGATGTCGATCACGTGTTGGGTTTCCGGGTTCCAGACCTCGCGCCAGCCCGGGCGCATCTCGATCGGGTCATAGCCCAGCGCCAACACCAGATCGGCGTCGCGCACCAGGGGCAACAAATGGGTGTCGGCCAAAGGCGACAACCCCGCCCCTCCCAGACACAGCGGATGATCTTCGCGGATCACGCCCTTGGCTTTGTAAGTGGTGATAAACGGAATGTTGAAGTGTTCCACAAAGGCCTGCAACACCGCAGGCTGCGCGTTGGTCAGCAGATCCAGACCCAGCACCGCGATGGGACGTTGCGCCTCGCTCAGCCAACTGCGTGCGAGGGACAGGTCGCCGCCATGAGGCGCTGTCGGACTTGCGGGGCGGCGGCGGCGGCGCGGCAGCGGCGGCACCCGCGCGTCGGCCACCCCAATCGGAACGTCGATATGAACAGGACCCGGGCGCGGTTGCGTGGCCACGCCCACGGCGCGGTCGGCAACCGTATCAGCTCCCGCAGCCGTCAGACGAAAGCTGGCTTTGGTGACCGGGCGAAAGATCGCCTGATGATCCAGCACCTGATGCGTATAGCTCAGCGCCTCATCTTCATCGACGCAACCGGTCAGCACAATCATCGGCACCCGGTCTTGCAGCGCATTGGCCACAACATTGATCCCGTTGACCGCCCCCGGCCCAATTGTGGCCACCAAAATAACCGGTGCGCCATCGCGGTGATGCACACCCTCGCCCATAAAACCTGCGGCGTTTTCGTGTTTGGCCAGTGTAAAGGCGATGCCGGCCTTTTGCAGCGCATCCAGCAGCGTCAGCACCTCGCCGCCCGGCATCCCGAAGGCGTGGCGACATCCGGCTTCGTACAGACGTTGCGCCAAAAGATCAGCGGCTCGGAGGGGCGGATGGGTCATATCTGGCGCTTTCTGTTGGAACTCACCCCGACATCGCCCGCCCGCCTCAAAGGCGCAAGCCCGTTCACATCAGTGTGACTATTGCGTGGCCGCTTTGGCCACCGCGTCAAAGCGGGCATCCAGGCCCTGCGCCAATTCCGACAACGCGTCTCCGCCTTCGTCGAGATAAGGCGCAAACACCATGCTGGGCGTCTTGTACGACAGCGTCGCGCCGCCGTCGCTGTTTTGCGTCACATATACCCGCACCGGCGCTTCTATCATAGCTGCCGTCGACGTCGCCAAAATCTTGACCGCAAAGTCGTTGTTAAACAGCCCGATCACCCGGTTGCCCGGAATGGTGATACCTCGGTTTGCCGCCACTTTGGTGGGGCCCGCTTCGGTGACCACACCCAGTTTGTTGGCCTTGGCGGCGGCTTTTACCGCATCAATCAGCTGCTGATAAGGTTTTGCGGTTTTGATCACGACCCAGCCGGGGCGGTCGGCAATGGTTTCGGCGGCCAAAGGCGCGGCCAGCGTGGCAAGAACAAGGGCAAGGGCAAGTTTCGCAGACATGAGCGGGGACCTTTTTGATTTGAGACCTGCGCATAATGCCGCGCCCGCAGGCAGATCAAAAGCCACAGAATCGTTACCGCGCCGCCACATCCAACCCTTTGAGCACCCAGCTGCGGGTCTCGGCCGGGTCAATCACCGCATCAATTTCCAGCAATGACGCCACATTCAATGCGCCGCCTTCCGCATAAGAGTGCGCGACAAGTCGTTCAAAAAGTGCTGTGCGTTGTTCGGGTGTCGGCGCAGCGTCCAGCTCGTGTTTGTGTCCCAGCGTGACCGCGCCTTCCAAACCCATTGGTCCAAATTCGCCCGTCGGCCAGGACAGCGTAAAGGTGGGTGCCGCGAAGCTGCCCCCCGCCATGGCCTGCGCGCCGATGCCGTACCCTTTGCGCAGGCAGACAAAGAACAAGGGCGTTTGCAGGTCTGCGCCCGCGCTCAGCAAATCACAGGCCGCGCCGACGCCACCCGCCGCTTCGCTGTCGGGGCCAACCATGAAGCCCGGCGTGTCACACAAGGACAGCACCGGCAGATCGAACCGGCGGCACAATCGCAAAAACCGCGCGCCCTTGGCCGAGGCGGGCGCATCCAGCGCGCCGCCCAGATGATGCGGGTTGTTGGCAATCAGACCCAAGGCACGCCCATTCATCCGGATCAACGCCGTGATCATCCCCGGCGCATGCGCGGCCCCCAGTTCCAGCACCGATCCGGCATCGGCGATGCCCGCAATCACAGGGCGGATGTCGTAAACCCGTTTGCGATTCTCGGGCACCATATGGCGCAAGTCGCGCGGGTCGGGCGCGGTCCAGTCGGTCAAAGCACCCTGGAAATAGCTCAGCGCCTGGCGCGCCAGCGTGGTTGCCTCGGCTTCGTCCGTGGCCAACAGATCAAGCCCGCCAATCTGAGCCTGCATCGGCGCCGGCCCAATGTCTTTGGGATCAAACTGGCCCAACCCTCCGGCTTCGATCATCGCAGGTCCGCCCAGCCCGATCCAGCTGTTGCGCGTGGCGATGCGAATATCGCCAGCTCCAAACAGCGCCGCATTGCCCGCAAAGCAATAGCCCGAATTGACCGTGATCCGCGCCTTGGGGTGGCGCGCGAACGCGTGAAAACTGTGCACCCCCAACCCGGTGCGCAACACGTCGGCAAAATCGTGATCATTGGGCCGCCCTCCGCCGCCTTCGGTGTAAAACACCACCGGCAGATCCTGCGCACGTGCCACTTCAAGCAGCCGGTCGGTTTTGATATGGCCAAACATGCCCTGCGTGCCCGCCATCACGCTGCCATCATAGGCCAGCACAGCCGTTTGCGCGGCGGATTTGCTGACCTGACCGGCGTTGATTTCGCCCAGACCTGTGATGATCCCATCCGCCGGAGAGCCCGCGCGCACCACGTCGCGATCCTGCCCGCGCCGTTGTGCGGCATAGGTCAGCTGACCGTATTCATGAAAGCTGCCGCCCTGACACAAATCCGCGATGTTCTCGCGCGCCGTGCGTTGCCCGCGTGCGCGGCGGCGAGCCACAGATTTGGGGCGGTTTTCATCCAGGGTCAACGCTGTGCGATCCTGCAATGCCTGTAAATCAGGGCGGATCAAGTCCGGATCTGGCGGCGCCGTTTCGCTTTCGGCCTGATGCGCGCTGCCCAACGCCTCAAAACCCAGCAAGGGCGCGCCATCGCCGACGGTTTCGCCGGGCGCGACCATCAGTGCGGTGATCAACCCGTCTTGGGGCGCGGTGATCACGTGCTGCATTTTCATCGCCTCCAGCACAACCAGCTCTTGCCCGGCGCGCACCTGTTGACCCGCCTCAACGGCGCAAGACACCACCATACCCTGCATCTTGGCCTGCAAAACCGATGTATCCTGCGGCGCGTCGTCGGCGTTTTGCCCCAGCAGCGGCGCAAGGCAGGTTGTGTTCACCTCCCAATTGGTCACGTCGGGCGTTTCAAGAACCGCGCGCAACGCGTCGCGATTGGTGCTGACACCTTCGATCTGAAACTCGCCCAGCACCCGCGCAGCTTTGGCCAGCAGTGCCGGCAGCCCTGTGTCGGGCGTTGTCACAACCACCTTGGCCAGCAGCGAATCAAAGCCCGGATGGGGTGTGTATCCGACAAATCCGGCCGTATCGACGCGCACGCCGGGGCCATGGGGCGGCCCAAATGCGCTCAGCGTGCCGGTCTTTGGCATCACCGCCCCGTCACGCTCATAGGTTTCGCAATTGATGCGCAGTTGAACGGCTTGTCCGCGCACCTGTTCGGGCAGCGCCAGATCGCTTAAGCGTGCCCCGGCGGCCAGGTGCATTTGCGCGGCGACCAGATCAACGCCGCTGATGGCCTCGGTGACGGTGTGTTCAACCTGAAGGCGCGGATTGGCCTCGATGAACCAGAATTGGCCGGCCTGCGCATCAACCAGAAATTCGATCGTGGCAAGACCGCGATAACCCACCCCCTGCCCCAAAGTCAGCGCCGCTTGCGCCAGATCGCGCCTTAAGTCATCTGGCAGATCGGGCGCAGGCGCAATTTCCACCAGCTTTTGGGATCGGCGCTGCAATGTGCAGTCACGGTCCCACAGGTGCGTGACGGTTTGCCCGTCGCCCAGGATCTGAACCTCGATGTGGCGCACGTTTTCAAGCAGCTCTTCAGCAAACAGATCGCCCTTGCCAAAAGCGTTTTGCGCCTCTTGCTGGCTTTGCGCAAAGGCGGCGTGCATTTGATCAGGGTGCTGAACCCGAGCCATACCGCGCCCGCCGCCGCCCATCACCGCCTTTAACATCACCGGCCCGTTTTGCGCCTGCGCAAAGGCCACCGCCGCGTCTCCATCTGCCAACGGTCCCGATCCGCCCGGCACCGGCAACCCCAGCGATTGTGCGCGGTTTCGCGCCGCCAGCTTGTCGCCCAACAGATCCAGTGTCTCGGGTTCCGGGCCGATGAAAACAAGGTCCGCCGCCGTGCAGGCCCGCGCAAAATCCCCACTTTCGCTGAGGAAACCATAACCGGGATGCACTGCATCGCACCCGGCCTGCTGTGCGGCGCTGATCAAACCTTCGATGTCCAGATAGGCGGCGGCTCCGTCGCGATTCAACACAGTGTAATGCGCGCAGTGGCGCAGGTGTGGCGCGTCGCGTTCATCTTTGGCCGCAACCATCCAAGGGCGCAGACCCCTATCTGCCAGAGTGCGCGCCACACGAACGGCGATTTCGCCGCGATTGGCAATCAGAACGGATCGAAACATGCAGGGCCCTTTGCGCAACCGAAGTGAGTGGGGACAAGTTAACAACATCGCGATCAGCGCCACCAGCGCCATCATCGCGGCTTGCGTGGCAAGGCAAACGGGATAGAACAAGAATATGATCGATCCGGATATGCCTCTGACCCGTGACCTTGTGCTGATTGGCGGTGGCCACACTCACGCGCTGGTGTTGCGCAAATGGGCGATGAACCCGTTGGCGGGCGTGCGCGTGACGCTGATCAACCCTGGCCCAACCGCGCCCTATTCGGGCATGTTGCCGGGCCATGTTGCAGGTCACTACGGGCGCGAGGATCTGGACATTGATCTGGTGCGACTGGCCCGTTTTGCCGGCGCGCGCCTGATTTTGGGCGCGGTCAACGACATTGATCTTGCGCGGCGCGAGGTTCATGTGCCGGGGCGCGCGGCCATTGCCTATGACGCCTGCGCGGTTGATGTGGGCATCACCTCGGCGATGCCCAGATTGGCGGGATTTTCCGATCATGCGGTGCCCGCCAAGCCGCTGGGCACCTTTGCGGCACGGTGGCGCGCTTACCTTAGCCAAACCGGAGCAGCGCAGATTGCTGTGATTGGCGCCGGCGTGGCCGGTGCCGAGCTGGCGATGGCCATGGCCTTTGCGCTGAAGCATCGTGGGCGGCCTGCGGAAATCACCCTGATTGACCGCTCGCAGGCGTTGTCCGCGACCGGACCGCGCGCGCGCGCCATCATCCGCGCCGCGATGGATGCCCTTGATGTCACAGTGTTGGAAGACGCAGCCATCACCCAGATCACCGCAGATCACGTGGTGTTAGACGATGGGCGTCAGATCGCGGCCAGCTTTGTCACCGGGGCCGCCGGCGCGCGCCCCTTTGATTGGCTCGCCCAAACAGGTCTGACGCACAAGGATGGGTTCATCGACGTCGGCGAAACCCTGCAAAGCAGCGATCCGACAGTGTTTGCGGTGGGCGATTGCGCGCATATGCGCCACGATCCCCGGCCCAAGGCGGGGGTCTACGCGGTGCGGCAAGCGCCGGTTTTGCTGCACAATCTGCGCGCAGTGCTGAGTGGCGGGACACTGCGGCCTTACCATCCGCAAAAGGACTATCTCAAACTGATCTCGCTGGGGGGCAAGCGCGCGCTGGCCGAGCGATTGGGCACGACGTTTTCAGGATCATTGATGTGGCGCTGGAAAGATCACATTGATCAGACCTTTATGAACCAGTTTCGCGATCTGCCCACCATGGAGACCCCAAAATTGCCTGCGCAGCACGCGTTGGGGCTGCGTGACGCGCTCGGCGCTGCACCGATGTGTGGTGGATGTGGCGCCAAGGTTGGACGGCGCGCGTTGCGTGGTGCTTTGGCGGGTCACGCGGGGGCCGCGCGCGACGATGTGCGCACACTGGCCGGCGATGATGCGGCCCTTTTGATCACAGGCGGCCAGCGCCAGGTGATCAGCACTGACCATTTGCGCGCACTTTCAAACGACCCGGTGATCATGGCGCGGCTGGCCGCGTTGCACGCTTTGGGCGATATCTGGGCCATGGGCGCACAACCACAGGCCGCCACGGCCAGTGTGATCCTGCCGCGCATGTCGGCGGCTTTGCAGCAGCGCACCATGGGCGAAATCATGCACAGCGCCAGCGCCGTGATGGCCGAGGCAGGCGCGGCCCTGGTCGGGGGTCACAGCTCGGTCGGCAGCGAGCTGACGATCGGTTTCACGCTGACAGGATTGTGCGCGAATGAGCCAATCACACTGGCCGGCGCGCGCCCGGGTGATGTGTTGATCCTGAGCAAACCCATAGGCAGCGGCGTGGTGATGGCCGGCGAAATGCAGGGCCGCGCCGCCGGGGCGTGGGTTGCTGCGGCCCTTGATATGATGGGGCAAAGCCAGAAAAATGCAGCGCACATCCTGGCCAGCGCACATGCCATGACCGATGTTACAGGCTTTGGGCTGGCGGGACATTTGTTGAACATCTGCGAAGCCTCGGGCGTGGCGGCCACTTTGAACGCTGGGGCGGTGCCGCTGATGGAGGGGGCATTGCAGCTGTCACAAAACGCTGTGCGCTCCAGCCTGTTTGACGAGAACCGCGCGTTGGTGCCG
>JBGCDD010000260.1:0-14369 GCA_045105075.1 Sedimentitalea sp.
CCTGATGGATCAGGGCCTCAGCAGTGCCGAAATCAGCCATATGCTCTACCGCGAAAGCGGGCTCAAAGGCCTGTCCGAAATCAGCCACGACATGCGCACACTTTTGGCCAGTGACGACCCGCGCGCGGCCGAGGCGATTGACTACTATGTCTTCCGCATCCAGCGCGAAATCGGCGGTATGGCGGCGATTTTGGGCGGACTCGATGCGCTGGTTTTCACTGGCGGCATCGGCGAAAACGCTGCGCCGATCCGCGCCCGGGTTTTGGCTGGCATGGGCTTTCTGGGCCTCGGGCTTGACGCGCCCGCCAACGCCGCCAACGCCACCGATATCAGCCAGGGCAAGGCCCAGGCGCTGGTCATCCCCACTGACGAAGAACGCGTGATCGCGCGCGGCGTCGCAACCCATCTTGCCTAGGCTCAAAAAAGGGGGTGCCGCGCGCCCTGTGCCCACGCTAGGGTCGGCGCAAATCAAAGGACCTCATATGCTGTTTTACGATTGCTCCACCGCCCCAAGCCCGCGCCGCGCGCGCATGTTCATCGCTGAAAAAGGGCTCCAGATCGACACCCAAGAGGTCTCGATGCGCGCCGGCGAGCAACTCAAACCCGACTTTCTGGCCGTCAATCCGCGCGCCACGATCCCGGTGCTGGTCACCGACGCGGGCACTGCGCTGACCGAAAACATCGCCATCGCCGCCTATCTTGAGGCCGCGCACCCCGAACCACCCCTAATGGGGCGCACCCCGGACGAAAAAGCGCTGGTGCTGATGTGGAACGCCATTTCCGAGGCCAACTGCGGCGCCGCCATCGCCGAAGCCTTCCGCAATTCCCACCCGGCGATGAAAGATCGCGCGATCCCGGGCCCCAACAACTATGCCCAAATCCCCGAACTGGCCGAGCGTGGGCGCGCCAAACTGGCGGTGTTCTTTGACACGCTTGAGGCCCGCCTGGCCGAAAGCGCCTATCTCGCCACTGACCATTTGACCCTGGCTGACATCACCACCTTTGTCTTTGTCGATTTCGCCCGCGTCATCCAAACCACAATCCCAGAGGACAACAGCGCCACCAAAGCCTGGTTTGACGCCATAAAAACACGCCCCAGCGCGCAGCTTTAAGCCGAGGAGATCCCCATGCCCCAAGCCTATATCGTCGCCGCCACCCGCACCGCAGGTGGCAAACGTCAAGGTCGCGTCAGCGGCTGGCACCCGGTTGATCTGGCCGCCGCTGTGCTGGATGAAACCGTGTTGCGCGCCGGCGTGCCGGGCGCGGCGGTTGACGATGTGATCATGGGCTGCGTCAGCCAGGTCGGCGAACAGGGCCTGCACTTTGGCCGCAATGCGGTGCTGGCTTCAAACCTGCCCCAGTCCGTGCCGGCGGTGACCATCGACCGCCAATGCGGCAGCTCGCAACAATCGATCCACTTTGCCGCTCAGGCCGTGATGGCCGGCGTTCAAGACATCGTCATCGCAGCCGGCGCCGAAAGCATGAGCCGCGTGGCCATGGGTTCGACAGGGCGCTGGGCCGTGCGCGCGCAAGACGGCACTCCGACAAGCCCAGGGCTGGACGAAAAATACCCCGGAACCCTCTTCAGCCAGTTCACCGGCGCCGAAATGATCGCCGAGAAATGGGCGCTGCCCCGCCCGGTGCTGGACGCCTTTGCACTGGAAAGCCACCGTCGCGCCGCACGTGCCACAGATGCCGGCGCGTTTGACGCCGAAATCCTGCCCCTGACCATTCGCACCACAGACGGCCCGGAAACACACATTCATGACGAAGGCATCCGCCGCGACGCCAGCATAGACACCATCGGCTCTGTGCGCACATTGGTCGAAAACGGGCGCATTACCGCAGCCAACGCAAGCCAGATCTGCGACGGAGCCGCAGCCGTGATGATCGCCTCGGAACAGGCTGTCAAAGATCACAACCTGACTCCACTGGCCCGGATCCATCACATGACCGTCACCGCAGGTGATCCGGTGATTATGCTTGAAGAACCCCTTTACGCCACGGATCGGGCTCTGGCCAAATCCGGCCTGTCGCTGGATGACATTGACCTCTACGAAGTGAATGAAGCCTTCGCACCAGTTCCGCTCGCTTGGCTGAAGCACACTGGCGCAGACCCCGACAAGCTGAACGTGAATGGCGGTGCCATCGCGCTGGGCCATCCGTTGGGTGGCTCCGGCGCGAAATTGATGACAACAATGGTCCATGCTCTGAAATCACGCGGCAAACGCTATGGGCTCCAAACTATGTGCGAAGGCGGAGGCATCGCCAACGTGACCCTGATCGAGGCCCTCTAAGAAACGTGACCTAAAGGAGCGCCTTTCGGCGCACACTATTTTTGGTCCGCCTCAAACTGCGCTCATGCCTCAAATGGCTCGGGCGTGCTTTTCCTCTTGCCAGAAATATCCCGGGGGTTTGGGGGCGGCGCCCCCAACCGGCTTCTTTGGACGCACTCGATTGTCGAAGGGCAATAGACACAAATGTCTAGACAGGTGATTTAACCCCATTTAGCGTCGGCTCAAGCAAAGTGAGTCGAAAGGAAATGCTATGAAGTCGCACTACCGGGTTGTGGTCGTCGGAGGCGGGGTCGTTGGCGCATCGGTGCTCTATCATCTGGCGAAAATGGGGTGGAGCGACGTGTGCTTGCTGGAACGCTCTGTTCTGACGGCTGGCTCATCCTGGCACGCGGCGGGGGGCATTCACGCCTTGAACGCCGACCCCAACATCGCCCAACTTCAGGCCTACACGATCGACCTTCTGACCGAAATCGAAGAGGAAAGCGGGCAGAACATCGGTTTGCACATGACCGGTGGACTGACGATGGCCGGCACGCCAGACCGCTGGGAATGGTTGCAATCGGCCTACCGTGTGTTCCAATCTATCGGTATCGAGGACTGTCGCCTTGTCACGCCCGAGGAAGCCGTTTCGTTGAACCCAATCATGTCTGGCGATGGGCTGTTGGGCGGCATGTGGGCCGACCGCGAAGGCTATCTCGACACAACGGGCACGGTTCATGCCTATGCGGGTGCTGCCAAAAAGCGCGGTGCGTCAGTGTTCGAACACACAATGGTCAAGGAGCTGATCCAGACCTCTGACGGCTGGCAGGTCGTCACCGACAAAGGCACGATATCTTGCGAACACGTGGTCAATGCGGGCGGGCTTTGGGCCAAGCAATTGGGCCGCATGGCGGGCATCGAACTGCCGGTTTCGCCGCTCAAGCATCACTACCTGATTTCCGACACGATTCCCGAACTCGAACAGCTGGATTTCGAGGTGCCTATGACCGTCGATCTGGAAGGTTTCACTTATCTGCGTCAGGACCAGAACGGCGTGCTCTTGGGCATTTACGAGATCGAACATGAACATTGGGCGATGGACGGCGCGCCATGGGATTACGGCATGGAGCTGTTTCAGGAACAAACCGATCGCATTGAAAACGAACTGACCCTCGGCTTTGAACGCTATCCTGTCTTGCAGGATGTGGGCGTGAAAACCTGGGTCAATGGTGCGTTCACCTTCAGCCCCGATGGCAACCCGCTGGTGGGGCCTGTGCCCGGCAAGCCCGGCTATTGGTGCGCCTGCGCGGTGATGGCGGGCTTTTTGCAGGGCGGTGGCGTTGGCAAATCGCTGGCCGAATGGATGATCCACGGCGAACCCGAGGCCGACGTTTACGGCATGGATGTCGCACGCTATGGCCAGTTCGCGGAAAACAAACGTTACATCCGTGAAACCACCGGCCAGTTCTATTCGCGCCGCTTTGTAATGACCTATCCCAACGAACAGCTGCCTGCCGGGCGTCCGTTGAAAATGGCGCCCGCCCATGATGCGATGACCGCTGCGGGATGTGTCTGGGGCATCAGCTGGGACCTTGAGGTGCCTTTGTATTTCGCGCCCAAAGGTTTCACAGAAACGCCGACCCTGAAACGCTCGAACGCGCATGACATCGTGGCGCAAGAGTGCAAAACCATCCGAACCGGCGTCGGTTTGCTCGACATCTCCGGGTTCTCGCGCTTTGAGGTCACTGGCGACAATGCCCAAACCTGGCTGAACCGCATCATGGCCTCAAAACTGCCCGGTCCCGGGCGCGCAAGGCTGGCACCGATGCT
Source organism: Sedimentitalea sp. (assembly GCA_045105075.1). Taxonomy (GTDB): domain Bacteria; phylum Pseudomonadota; class Alphaproteobacteria; order Rhodobacterales; family Rhodobacteraceae; genus JBGCDD01. The sequence goes on from JBGCDD010000260.1 coordinate 4,107, forward strand.
GTCTGAAACCGGCAAGCTCAAGGGCGATCTGACCGTGCTGAACTGGGGCGATGGCACCTGGTGGATCATGGGCAGCTATTATCTGCGGGCCTGGCACATGCGCTGGTTTGCCGATCATATGGACGGCGGCGTCACAGTGCGGGATCTGGGCGAAGACACCAACGGGTTCGCATTGATAGGGCCAAAATCACGCGAGGTCATTGCCAATGTCGCCGAAACCGAGGTGACGGATCTGCCCTTCATGGGCTGCAAGACCGCCGATCTGGGCCTGATCCGCACCCGCGTGGCGCGCATGTCGGTGACCGGCGAAATGGGCTATGAAATCAATTGCCGCATGGGCGATCATGTCGGCCTACGCCGGATGCTGCTAGAGGCCGGCGAAAGCCTTGGCATCCGCGAGGTCGGCTTTAACGCGATGCTGTCGACCCGGCTGGAAAAGTCCTTTGGCATTTGGTCGGCGGAATTCACCCAAGGCTACACACCCGGCATGACCGGCATGGACCGCTGGATCGACTGGGACAAAGAATTCACCGGCAAAGCCGCCGCCATCGCCGAACGCGACGGCAATGGTCCGGCGCAAGTGCAAGTGACGCTGGAAATCGAGGCAGACGGCGCCGACGCTTCGGGCTATGAACCGGTCTGGTCCGGCAAGGACAAGATCGGCTTTGTCACCTCGGGGGGGTACGGGCATCACACGGGCAAATCGCTGGCTATGGCGCTGGTCAACGTTGATTGTGCGCACGAAGGCACCGATCTGAGCGTGCATGTGGTGGGCGTTGAACGTGCCGCAAAAGTCATCGCACCGTCGCCCTATGACCCAAGCGGCAAGGCGATGCGCACATGAGCCGGCGCAGCGGCGGGCGGCGTGGGCGCCATCTGGCCGAGGCCAACGATCCGCCCAAACGCAAGGTCGACTATCGCACCTTGCGCAACCCGTTTGAACCTGCGCGCGCCTTTTCCGATGACCGGATCGAGGCGATCCACCAAGCTGCCCTGACGGTGCTGGAAGAGCTGGGGCTCAAGGTTTTGCTGCCCGAAGCGCGCGCCCTGTTTCGCGCCGCAGGCGCCCGTGTGGACGAGGCCACGGAAATGGTCTGGATCGGGCGCGAGATTGTCGAGGCTGCGTTGGTCACCGCGCCCCGTTCGATCCCGCTGCGGGCGGGTGCGCGGGAGCGCGATATTGTGCTGGAATTGGGCGCGCTTGCGTTTCAACCGGGCGCCGGCGCACCGCACGCCACCGATCTGACACGCGGGCGCCGTCCCGGATCGTTGCGCGATTTTCGCGAATTGTTGCAACTGACCCAGCATTTTGATGCGCTGCACATGCTGCCGCCGCTGGTCGAACCCCAGGACGTGCCCATCCACCTGCGCCATTACGCAATGTCGGATGTGATGCTGACGCAATCGGACAAGTTTCCCTTCGTGTTTTCGCGCGGCACCCCACAGGTCGAGGAATGCTTTGAGATGATCCGCGATTTTCGTGGGTTGTCGGACGCAGAATTTCACGACGAAACGTGGTGCTATACCATCATCAACACCAACTCGCCGCGCCAGATCGACATCCCCATGGCCCAAGGTCTGATCGATTTCGCCCGCGCCGGTCAGGTCAGCATCGTCACGCCGTTCACCCTGATGGGAGCGATGGCGCCGATCACTGTCGCCGGCGCGCTGACTCTGTCTCATGCCGAGGCGATGGCCGCGATTACTCTGACCCAACTGGCCCGCCCCGGCGCACCAACGACCTATGGCACCTTCACATCCAACGTCGATATGAAATCCGGCGCACCCGCCTTTGGCACCCCAGAACAGGTCAAAGCAAGCTTGGGTGCAGGGCAATTGGCGCGCAAACTGGGCCTGCCCTGGCGTTGTGCGGCCGGATCCGCAGCCAACATCAACGACATACAGGCCGCACACGAAACCGAAATCAGCGGCTGGGGCGCGGTTTTGGCGGGGGCCACGGTGGTGATCCACGCCGCCGGCTGGCTGGAGGGCGGGCTGACCGTATCTTACGAAAAACTGATCACCGACATGGAAATGGTCCAGATCTTTGCGGAACTGTGCACCGAAACCGGCGCGTCTGATGATGATATTGGCTTGGACGCCCTGCGCGAAATCCAACCCGGGGGTCATTTCTTTGGGTCTGCGCACACGATGGAACGCTACGAGACCGAATTCTATCAGCCACTGGCGGCAGATTGGTCAAATTTCGGCACCTGGAGCGAGCGCGGCAGCATCGACACCAACACCCGCGCAACCGCGATCTGGCAAACCATCCTGCGCGACTTCAAAGCGCCGTCACAAAACCCGGACCGAGTGGCAGCCCTGCAGGAATTCATCGCCAAACGCACCCAAGCAGGCGGCACACCGCCGGAAAGTTGAACCCATGACCCTGCTGCATCGAGACGACCCCAACGCAGAACCACTGGTGGGCAATATCAAAGTCACGCGCGAAGACTGGCTGAACATGGCGCGTGACGTGCTGATCAGCGACGGCGTGAGCCAGGTCAAAGTGCTTGGCTTGGCTGATCGGATGGGCGTGTCACGCAGCTCATTCTATTGGTACTTCAAATCGCGCCAGGACTTGCTCGACGCGCTGCTCACGCAATGGGACGCCACAAACACCGCAGCGCTGCTGTCCCAGGCCCAAGCGCCTGCACGCACGATCACCGGAGCCGTCTGCAACATCTTTCGCTGTACCGCCAACCCGGACCTGTTCAGCACCGCGCTTGATTTTGCAATCCGTGATTGGTCGCGCCGATCAAAACAGGTTCGCGCAATGCTTGACGGCTCAGACACACGCCGACTGCACGCCCTAAGCGCCATGTTTGCCCGATACGGATATCCCCCGTCCGAGGCCGAAACCCGAGCGCGTGTGCTCTATTTCATGCAATTGGGCTATGATATGGCCGACCTCAATGAAGACGCGGACGCCAGATTGGAACGTGTTGCCGATTACGTGCAAGTGTTTACAGGTAAAAAAGTGGACGAAGCTGAACTCAATGACTTCGTAACTTATGCTCGCTCACATTGGACAAAAGCGTCGCCTTGATCCAATCGAGGCGCGTTCCGCGCCATTCTTTTTTTCTCCGTCATGCCCTCCGGGCCTGCCGTCGGCCGCCTGGATCCTGCCAATAATTTTTAGAATTCACGTTTGCGCTTTTCCTCTTGCTACAAGTATCCCGGGGGAGGGGCCGCAGGCGCCGGGGGCAGCGCCCCCAAATTCTCACCGTCCGCATCTTCCTCCAACCTAGTCATCAGTCTTTGCACGTCTTGTTTGGCCTCTAAGGCCGCGGCGTCCCGCACCGGTCCATACCCGCGGATGGCCATCGGAGCAGATAGAACGCGCAAACACAGTTTGGTGTTTTGAGGCGACGAAATTTGCTCTACCCGATCAAGAGTGGTTTCAAACCACGCCAAAAGATCGCGATGCAATCGCGCCTCAGCGTGATAGCCAAACGGATTCATTCGTCTGTGACGCAGGTACTTCATCTTTGCCAGAACCCGGAACACAGGCCTAATCCAGGCCCCAAACATGCGCTTTCTTGGCCTACCACGCGAATCGAGACCTTTGCCGAACCCACTGGGCGCAAGATGATAGCGCAGCTGAAATCCATCTTCGAACTGTGAAGCCAGCTCTTCGGCAAATCGGTCGTCCAGATGCAGGCGTGCCACTTCGAACTCGTCCTTAAACGCCATCAGGCGAAACAAGGAGTGCGCTGCGGATTTCACCAACGTGTCGCGGTATTCTGAGGGCATCGCGCGGGCAAACCTGTCCAATCTCTTGGCGTATTTTGCCCCGTAAGCCTGGTCTTGGTATGCGACCAAAAACGCTTGGTGGTGCGCAATCACCTGGTCGAGATTTTCTGGCTTTTTCACCTCAGGTGTAACGACATTTTCAATTTGGTCAGGCCTCGCGATGCAAGCGCGGCCAATTCTGAAGGCGTGCAGGTTTTGTGCCACAGCGACGCCGTTCAGACCAATCGCCTGTTCCATCGCGACCAATCCAACTGGCACCATACCCAATTGCCAAGCTGCGCCCAAAAGCACCACATTGGCAAAGACCTGATCGCCCAGCAGTTTTTCGGCCACTTCGGTTGCATCAAACGCGTGGGTGATATCGGCGCCGACAGCGGATTTGATCGCGGCTTCGCGTGCCTCAACCGCCAGATCTGCATCGCGGTGCAACACCAGATCGCCGGTTGGCATTTCGGCCCGGTTCAACACCACGCGGGTGCCGGCGCGGTAGTGCGCGCTGGCCTTGGGCGCCGAGGATACCACCACATCGCAGCCAATCACCGCGTCAGCGGCACCGGGATCAATGCGCACCTGGTGGATCTGATCGGGCCTTTGCGCCAAACGGATATAGCTGAGCACGGTGCCGAATTTCTGTGCAAATCCGGTGAAATCCAGCACGCTCGCACCTTTGCCTTCAAGGTGTGCGGCCATGGTGATCAGCGCGCCCACGGTCACCACGCCGGTGCCGCCAACGCCCGTGACCAACAGATCAAACGGCGTGTCCAGCGGCGCCAATTCTGGCAGCGGCAGGTCGGCGACAAGCGACGCATCCAGCCCTTTGGCCTCGGGTTTGCGCCGGGTGCCTTCAACCGTCACAAAGCTGGGGCAGAAGCCTTCAAGGCAGGAGAAATCCGTGTTGCAACTGCTTTGGTTGATACGACGTTTGCGCCCCAATGGCGTGTCTATGGGCTCCACGCTCAGGCAATTTGACGCCACCGAGCAGTCGCCGCAGCCTTCACAGACCAAATCGTTGATCACCGCGAATGTTTTGGCCTTGGGCAAGCTGCCCCGCTTGCGGCGACGGCGTTTTTCGGTGGCGCAGACCTGTTCATAGATCAACACCGAAACGCCCGGCACCTCGCGCAGCTCGCGTTGCACGTTGTCCAAGGCCACCCGGTCATCAAAGCTCGTGCCTTTGGGGAAATCGCGCGCGGTGAACTTGGTAATGTCATCGGACACCAGCGCAATCCGCGTCACCCCTTCGGCGCGCGCGGCCCAGGCAATGGCCTGCACCGAAACCGGCCCGTCCACCGGCTGTCCGCCGGTCATCGCCACCGCGTCGTTGAACAGGATTTTATAGGTGATGTTGGTGCCCGCCGCCACTGCTTGGCGGATCGCCAAAGACCCCGAGTGATACCAGGTGCCTTCGCCCAGATTTTGGAAAATATGCTTGTTGCCGTTGAACTTGCTGGCCGCCACCCAAGGCACGCCTTCCCCGCCCATTTGCGCATAACCGCCGGTGTCGCGGTCCATCCAGCTGGCCATCACATGACAGCCGATGCCCGACGCCGCCACCGACCCATCGGGCACGCGGGTGCTGGTATTGTGGGGGCAGCCGGAACAGAAATAAGGCGTGCGGGTTGCGCCTTTGACATCGACCAGCACGGGTGGCGCGATCAAAGCCCGGGCGCGCGCGGGCAGGCCAAGATCGGGGAAATGTGCATCAAGGCGCCGCGCAATCAAAGGCGCCAGCAAACGCGGTCCAAGCTCGCCGGTCCAGGGCACCAAAGGCGCGCCGTCGGGGTCGTATTTGCCCACCATGCGCTGCGGTTTGTCGCCGGGCCAGTCATAGAAATATTCCTTGAACTGGCTTTCAATAATGCCGCGCTTTTCCTCGATCACCATCACTTCGGCCTTGCCGCGCACAAAACCCAACGCGTTGCGGCGCGCCAGGGGCCACACCATGCCCACCTTGTAAATGTCGATCCCGTGGGTGGTGCAGGCGGCCTCGTCCAGACCCAAAAGCCGCAGCGCCTCCATCAGATCCAAATGCGCCTTGCCGGTGCTGACAAATCCAAACCGCGCGCGCGGCAACTCGTAAATCGCGCGGTCAATCGGGTTGGCTTCGGCAAAAGCACGCACGGCCTCCAGTTTGTGGCCCATACGCACTTCGATCTCGGGGCTGGGCAGGTCCGAGCGGCGCACATGCAGCCGGCCAATCGGCGCGGTATAATCGGGCCGCGCGAAATCGCGATCTGCGCGCAGCTCGACCGAGGCGCCGGATTCCACCGTTTCGCTGATCGCCTTGAAACCCACCCAGGTGCCCGAAAACCGGCTGAGCGCCAGGCCGTATTCCCCGTATTCGAGGTATTCCGCAACCGAGGCCGGGTTCAGCGTCGGCATGAACCATGTCATGAATGCCACGTCGGATTGGTGCGGCATGGAACTGGACACACAGCCATGATCATCGCCCGCCACCACCAACACGCCGCCCAAAGGCGCGCTGCCATAGGCGTTGCCGTGGCGCAGCGCATCGCCCGACCGATCGACGCCGGGGCCTTTGCCATACCACATGGAAAACACGCCCGAGACCTCGCAATTGGGATCCAGACTGGCCTGTTGCGCGCCCAAAACCGCCGTGGCGCCCAGATCTTCGTTGACCGCGGGCAGAAACGTGACACGCGCCGCCTCCATCTGGTCGCGCGCGCGCCACAGCTCCAGGTCCAAGCCGCCCAAAGGCGAGCCGCGATAGCCCGACACAAAACCCGCCGTGTAGCGCCCCGCCGCACGATCCCGACGCGCCTGATCCAGCATGATCCGCGCCAGCGCTTGGGTGCCGGTCAGAAACACGCGCCCCTGGGTCAGATCATAACGGTCGCTCAGCTGATAACTGCGCAGATTGGGGATGTGCTGTGTCATGGGCGCTCCTGTTTGGAACAGCTTACCCGAGAACCCGTGGATTTTAGTTTCAGATTTCCGAAAATTTGCTATAATGGTGACAAATATATTCGCCAAAGATCCAGAAAACGAAAGAATGACCCAAGCATGCCCGCAAGCCCGCAAGACCAAGCCATATTGCTCGAACTGCAACGCGATTCCCGTCAATCCAATGCCGATCTGGCCGCGCGCCTTGGGCTATCAGCCTCGGCCTTGTGGCGGCGCATTCGCGCCCTCGAGGACGCGGGCGTGATTTCCGGCTATGGCGCCAAGGTCGATCCCGCGCGCATGGGGCTAGGGTTTCGCGCGATTGTCCACGTGCATCTGACCCGCCACGACCGCGACCAACTGGCGGCGTTCCTGCGCGTTATTGCCCACTGCCCACAGGTGCAGGATTGCTACGCCACAACCGGGCAGGCCGATTACCACCTGCATGTGCTGTGCGCCGATCTGGACGCCTACAATCACTTTCTGGAAGAGGTGCTGTTTGCGAGTCCTGCGGTGGCCAGTGCGCAAACCAATGTTGTGCTGCGTGCCATCAAAACCGGCGCCCCGATTGGTGGTTAAAACGGCGAGCGGCTAAAGCGCCGCGCCCGCCCAGATCCAGACCATGCCCACATAGGTCAGCTGATGCAGCGCCTGATCAAAGCCCGCCGCGCGCCAGAACCCGGCCTGGGTCGGGGTGTAGCCGCGAAACTCAGAATAGCGCGCCTTGGCCCAATCGATGTTGAAATGCACGATCCATTCGCCCACGACCAACACCACCATCATCACCGGCGTGGTGCCCATGATCCCCAGCACAAGTGCGGAAAAAACGGAATGGACACCCGCGTGCTGGGCGCGCCCCATATGCCAATACTCGCCCCGACCGGACAACATCCGGGGCGTCTGCAGGAAGTAATCTGCAAACATATGCTTGATCTGCAACAGGCAGAGCAGGATCAAAACGGTACTGACAGTGTCCAACAGAGCAATCTCCGGAAGGGCGGCTTGACCATTAACTTAGGGCGAACCGGGGCGCGCTGCAATCATAGCAATGCAGGATTACCAATTGCCTGTTCGCCCTGTGGCTTGCTAGATTGCTCAAAGCGGCGCTGTCACACCCAAACTGTTTGATCGGATCACCACCATAGAACGCTCTCTTTTCGGGTTTATCTGGAAGTACTCCAAACGGGATCAGCTGATCTTGCTGCTGGTGACAACCACACTGTTCCCTTTGTTGTATCTGACGCTGGAATTGCCCAAACGCATCATCAACGATGCCATCGGCGCGCAAAGTTCGGTGGTCGACTTCTACGGTTTCCAGTTTGATCAGGTGACATTCCTTGGCGTGCTGTGTGGCGCGTTCCTGCTGGCTGTGCTGTGTCACGGGCTGGTCAAGATGCGCATCAACACGATGAAGGGCGTGCTGGCCGAACGCATGCTGCGCCGGTTTCGCTACATCCTGATCGCACGCATCCTGCGCTTTCCACAGCCTTATTTCGAACGGGTCAGCCAGGGCGAACTGGTCAGCATGGTCACCGCCGAAAGCGAGCCGATGGGCGGTTTGATGGGCGATGCGATCAGCCAGCCGGTGCTGCAGGCCGGGCAAATGCTGACGATTCTGACGTTTCTGTTCCTGCAAAGCTTCTGGTTTGGTCTGGCCGCCTGCGCGCTGATCCCGCTGCAGGCCTGGCTGATCCCGAAACTGCAACGCCAGATCAACCTGCTGAACAAAAAGCGCATCCAGGAGGTGCGCGTGCTGGCCGCTGACATCGGCGAAAGCGCTGCGGGGGCCAGCGCGCTGCGCGCCAATGGCGGCTGGCGCTACCGGATGGCGCGCATCACCAATCAGCTTGGCCGGTTGTTCGAAATCCGCTTTGAGATCTACCAGAAAAAGTTCTTCATGAAGTTCCTCAACAACTTCATTTCGCAACTCACACCGTTTTTCTTCTTTTCCATTGGCGGCTATCTGGTGTTGCAAGGCTCTGTTTCGCTGGGCGCGCTGGTCGCCGCCTTGGCCGCCTACAAGGACCTGTCGAGCCCGTGGAAAGAACTGCTGGCCTATTACAATCAGACCCAGGACATGTCGCTGCGCTGGGAGATCATAACCGAACGTTTTGCGCCCACTGGCATGCTGGATGAAACCCTGTTTGATGGCGTCCCGGACGAGCTGCCGCGCCTCAGCGGAGATATCACGCTGGATCATGTCACCGTACGCGACGCCGATGGCAACGCCGTGCTCGAGGACCTGACCGCCACGTTCCCCGCAGGCGGCGTGATCGCCATTGCCGCCCCCTCTGAGGAAGACCGCCGCGCGTTGGGCGATGTTCTCACGCGCGAGGTGATCCCGGCCTCGGGCACGCTCAAAATCGGGGATCAGGACATGAAAACCCTGCACCAAGGGGTGGTGGCCGCGCGCATCGGCCACGCTTCGTCGCGCCCGGCGATGTTTCAGGGCACGTTCGGCGACAATGTGATGATGCCGATCCTGCGCCGCCCCATGGGCACCAGCGACAACCCGGCCTTTTTCGCCGAATCCCAACGCGCCGGAAACAGCCCCGATCCGTTCAACACCGAGTGGCTTGATCCCACCCTTGCGGGCTTTGAAACCCCCGAGGATCTGCGCGATTGGTGGCTCAAGATGATCGATGGGATGGGCAGCGGCACCGCCCTGTTCCGGCGCGGCATGGAGCAACGTTTCAACGCCGAAGACCACCCCGATCTGGCCGCCAAACTGGTCGCCCTGCGCCCCAAAGTGCAACAGGCAATCCGTGATGCGGGCCTGCGCAAACACGCCTATTTCTTCAAACCCGACCTCTACAACCACGCGCTGCCAGTGGCCGAAAACCTGCTGTTCGCCAGCCCGCGCGTGCCCATCACCCAAGAGCTTTTGGCCGAACAGACCGATTTTATGACCAAGCTGCGCGCGCTCGGGCTCGACAAGGATCTGGTGCTGCTGACCCAGGATGTGATCGACATGCTGCGCCAGATCTTTGGGCTGGACGGCACCGATCACCCGCTGTTTCGCAAGCTGGGCCTGGACGTGGCCACCTATGAAACCGCCGTCGCATTGGTGGAAAAAACCCGCACAAACGGGGCCAAGCCGCTGGAACCCGATGACATGGTGTCACTGCTGACTGTGCCGTTCCGCATCTCGGCCGAACAGATCGGCCCGGCCTTTTCCGACGACATCAAAACCCGCATTCTGGACCTGCGCCAAAGCCATTCGACCGAGCTGCTGAATTCGCTGGGCGATGTGTTTGCGCCGCTGGACGACAAGGCGTTCACCCCCGGTCTCAGCGTCGTTGAAAACGCGATCTTCGGCAAAATCTCGGGCGTGGCCGGGGGCAAGGCAGATGACTTGCGCAAACTGGTCGCCGACGTGCTGATCGAAGGCGGCGCGCAAACCGGCGTGGTACAGCTGATCTATGATCTGCCGCTCACGCTGAACGGCGCCAATCTGCCCGCGCTTTTTGCCGAACCCCTGTCGTTCAGCCGCGCCACGATCAAACGCCCCGACGTGCTGATCCTGGATCAGGCACTGTCCAGCTACGACATGGACACACAGGTCTCGGTGCACAAAAACCTGCGCGCGCTGATGCCCGACAC
>JBGCDD010000261.1:0-12191 GCA_045105075.1 Sedimentitalea sp.
ACCCACCGCGCGCAAAGGGGCGTCCTGGCGGGCCAGCGCGTTGCCCAGATCGAACACTTGCGCCACATCGCTGCCTGACAGGATGATGCCGGCCATGCGGCCATAGGGGGGCACGCCGGCGGCCTCGCGCTCGCGTGCTTCAGCGGCCCAGAACGGTTCTTCCTCGCCCGCCAGAATGGCACGGATCACCGGGTGTTCGGGCTGGTAGGTTTGCAACAAGGCGGTGCCGGGTTAGTCTGCCCGACCGGCGCGCCCTGCCACCTGTCGCCCCAATTGGAACGTACGTTCAGCGGCGCGCAGGTCCGATCCTTTCAGCCCCAGATCGGCATCTATCACACCCACAAGCGTGAGCAGCGGAAAGTTGTGCCCTTTGGCAACCAGCTGCGTGCCGATGATGATGTCGGCGCCCCCGGCCGCAATGGTTTCGATCTCGGCCTTGAGCGCACGGGCCGAGCCAAACAGATCAGAGGACAACACCGCAAGGCGCGCCTCGGGGAACTGGGCGGCGGTTTCTTCGGCCAGCCGTTCGACGCCGGGGCCCACGGCGGTCAGCTTGTCCTCAACCTCGCAAGACGGGCAGGTGGTTGGGATGGGGCGGGTTTCGCCGCACTGATGGCACATCAGCCGTTTCAGGAACCGATGTTCGACCATGCAGGCGTCACAATGATCACAGCTGACCTGTTCACCGCAGGCCCGGCACAGCGTCACGGGCGCATAGCCGCGCCGGTTGACAAACAACAACGCCTGCTCGCCCAGTTCGAGACGTTTGGTGACGGCGGCATGCAGGGTCGGCGAAATCCAAGTGCCGGATTTCATGGTTTGAGCGCGCATGTCGATGGCGCGCATATCGGGCATCACGGCAGCGCCAAAGCGCGAGGTTAATTCCAGCCCGGTGTATTTGCCGGATTTGACGTTGGCCCAGCTTTCCAGCGACGGCGTGGCACTGGCCAGCACAACCTGCGCGCCACAGATCGCCGCGCGCAGCACGCACATATCGCGCGCGTTATAAAGCACGCCGTCTTCCTGTTTGTAGGACGTGTCGTGTTCTTCATCGACAATGATCAGCCCCAGATCGCGGAATGGCAAAAACAGGGCCGAGCGCGCGCCAACCACCAATTGCGCATTGCCCTGGCCCACCATTTTCCAGATCCGGCGGCGTTCGGTCATGGTCACGCCGGAATGCCACTCGGCCGGGCGGGCGCCAAAGCGGGCCTCGACCCGGGTCAGGAATTCCGCCGTCAGCGCGATTTCAGGCAACAGAACCAAAGCCTGACGCCCGGCGCGCAGGGTTTCGGCGACCGCCTCTGGATAGACTTCGGTTTTGCCCGACCCGGTGACGCCCTTCAGCAGGGTGGTGCCATAGCCGCCGCCCCGGATCGCGGTTTGCAAGGCTTGGGCGGCGGTGGTTTGATCTGGCGTTAAGTCTTTGCTGGGGCGTGCGGGATCGAGCGGCGGCAAAGGCGTGTCGCGCGGGCTGTCTTCTTCGCGCACGGCGCCCAGCTTGGCCAGCCCTTTGACCACGGAACTGGTGACACCCGCCATCTCGGCCAGCTCTTTCAGGGTGAAGGACAGCCCGGAATAGTCGCGCAGCACCTCAAGCACGCGGGTGCGCGTGTCGGTCATCCGCTCGGGGATCTGATCGCCCAGCCGGTAAACCTTGCGCATTGAGGGCGGATCAGACAGCCCCGGCGCGCGGGTCGCCAGACGCAGCATCGCAGTCAGCGGGGTCAGCGTGTAATCAGCGGCGCGGTTCAGAAAGGCGCGCATTTCACTGCGCATCGGAGCGGCGTCCAGCACCCGAAACGCGGCGCGCACTTTGGAAATGTCGTAATCGCCCTGCCCCGGCCCCCAGACCACGCCCAACACTTTGCGCGGACCCAGCGGCACCTCGACGAACGCGCCCAGAAAACACCCACCCTCGGGCGCCTTGTAATCCAGCACACGATCCAGCGGCTGGGTGGTCAGCACACCGATCAGCGCGCCTTGGTCGAAGAAATCAGGGCTTTCCACACGTCCTCGGGCAAGATGAAGGGTTTCGGCAACTGACGCCATGGGGTAAAGCCATCCCCGACCAAGGCCAACCCGCATAAGGACCACAGCCATGAAATTCTTCGTCGACACCGCTGAAATTGATGCCATCGCCGAGCTGAACGATCTGGGCATGGTCGACGGCGTGACCACCAATCCGTCGCTTATTTTGAAATCCGGGCGTGATATTATTGAGGTCACCAAAGAGATTTGTGATCTGGTCGATGGTCCGGTCTCTGCCGAAGTGGTGGCCCTGGACGCGGACGCGATGATCGCCGAAGGGCGCCGCCTGGCCGAAATCGCCGAGAACATCGCCGTCAAGGTGCCGCTGACCTGGGACGGGCTGAAGGCCTGTAAGGTGCTGTCGGGTGAGGGCAAAATGGTCAACGTGACGCTGTGTTTTTCGGCCAATCAGGCGTTGCTGGCGGCCAAGGCCGGGGCCACGTTCATTTCGCCTTTCATCGGGCGGCTCGATGACATCAACATCGACGGGCTGGAGTTGATCGAAGACATTCGCACGATTTATGACAATTACGGCTATGAAACCCAGATTCTGGCCGCCTCGATCCGCACGGCCAATCACATGAGCGATTGTGCCAAGATCGGCGCCGATGTGGCGACCGCGCCGCCCAATGTTATCAAGGCGATGGCCGGCCATGTGCTGACCGACAAGGGGCTGGCGCAATTCGTGAAAGATGCGGAAACCGCGGGCATCAAGATCGTCTGAACAGGCGCTCTGTGGCTTTGACGCACGGTCTGTAACTTTTAAATCAAAACTTAGTTTTTTCACAATATAGCCCAGATCATGTGTTATATACCGCCACAACGCACAAGAGGCAGGCATGAGCAGTAGCCCGAAACTGGAAGACACGTTGCGCACGGCCATCATGGCCAAGCCCGATGTGATACTGGACGATCAGGACGTGATGCACGCCCTGATTGTGGCCAATGAAAAATCGATGGGCGGCAATATCGTCGATCTGCGCGGCATCGCGATGGAACGTCTTGAGGCGCGGCTGGACCGGCTGGAAGACACCCATCGCAGCGTGATCGCCGCCGCTTACGACAACCTTGCCGGCACCAATCAGGTGCACCGGGCCATTCTGCGGATGCTGGATCCGATGGAATTTGAGGTGTTTTTGCGCGATCTGGGCGGCGAAGTGGCCGATATCCTACGTGTGGACAAGGTCACGCTGGTTCTGGAATCAGTGCAAAACGACAATGATCCGGCGGTGCGCCGGCTTGGCAATGTGCTGACCGTGGCCGAACCCGGCTTTATAGACGATTATCTGACCCATGGGCGTGGCGGCAATGTGCGCCAGGTCACGCTGCGCCAGGTGCAGCATGCGGGCGAGGTGATTTACGGCGAAGCGGCGGATTGGATCCGCTCGGAAGCGTGCTTGCGTCTTGATTTTGGCGAAGGGCGCTTGCCCGGTTTGCTGGTCATGGGCGCCGAAGATCCACATCACTTCACGCCGCAGCAAGGCACGGATTTGCTTGCCTTTTTCACCGGAGTCTTTGAGCGGTCGATGCGCCACTGGCTGTCGTGAGCGGCGCTGAAAACAGTCTTTTGATTTCACCGGCGTGCCGGGACGCGATGCAGACCTTTCTGGCCGCCCAAAGCGCGCTGGGTGGGGCTGCGCAAAACACCATCATCGCCTATCAGGGCGATTTGATGGACTTTCTGGCGTTCATCAGCTCTCACAAAGGTGGTCCGCAGGGGCTGGGCGCGCTGGAGCGGATCACGGTCAGTGACATGCGCGCGTGGATGGCCAACAGTCGCGGCACGGGCGTGGGTTCGCGGTCGTTGGCGCGCAAATTGTCAGCCATCAAAAGTTTCTATCGCTGGCTCGCCGAGCGTGAGGGGTTTGAGCCCACCGCCGTTTTGTCGACGCGCAGCCCGAAGTTTCAGAAAAAACTGCCCCGTCCGCTGGCCGAAGACGCCGCGCGCGCCATGCTGGATACGGTCGAGCTGCAATCCAATACCGGTTGGGTCGGTGCGCGAGATGTGGCCGTGGTCACCGTGCTTTATGGCTGCGGATTGCGCATTTCCGAAGCGTTGGGGTTAAAGGGCGCAGATGTGCCACTGCCGGCCAGTTTGCGCCTCATCGGCAAGGGCGGCAAGGCACGCGTGGTGCCGGTGCTTGATGCGGCGCGCGACGCGGTGCAGACCTATGTGCGGGTGTGCCCGCATCCGATCACCCGTGACAGCGCGCTGTTTTTAGGGGTGCGCGGCGGCCCGCTGGCCCCCGGTGCGATCCAGAAAGCCGTGGCGCGCGCGCGCATGCAACTGGGCCTGCCTGCCACTGCAACACCACATGCCTTGCGCCACAGCTTTGCCACCCATTTGCTGAGCGCGGGGGGGGATCTGCGCTCGATCCAGGAGCTTTTGGGCCATGCCTCTCTGTCGACAACCCAGGCCTATACCTCGGTCGACACGGCGCGGTTGATGGAAGTTTACAACGCCGCACATCCCAAAGCCTGAGCCACCGTCACAGATTTGTGTACCACTGTGTACAATTGTGGTGAGGCAATGCCTAATTTCTGTGCAACCCATGTTCCAACCAAAACCAGCCCCAAGGAACATCCATTATGACTTCATTCTTTCGCTTTGTGCTGAGTGCTGCGGCGCTGACGCTTGGCTCGGCGGCCTCTGCGCAGGATTGCCCGGTCAGCTCGGTCGACACGTTTGATCTGGAAGAGGCCGAAATCATCACGATCTATGACTGCATCAAAGACAAGATGGTCGAAGGCTATACCAAAGCCGGCGATGAAACCGCCGCCGTGTACCGCGACTGGGCTGTGACCTCGACCCGCCCGGCTGTGGCGGGCGTGCATGGCAGCCGGTTGTTGCAAACCTTTGCCAATGAAATCGCCGTCGAGCAATATCTGAAATTCGCCGAAGAAGGTGTGGTGATGCCAGTGGGATCGGTGTTGGCCAAGGAAAGTATTTCAATCCGCAAAAAGAAAAAGACCGCCCGGGTTGGCCCGTTGTTTTTGATGACCAAAGTCGAAGCCGGCAGCCTGCCCGACACCAATGACTGGCTTTACGGCGGCGTGCTGCCCAACGGCAAGCCAATGAAGTTCAAACAGGCGTTCTGCCACGACTGCCACGCGGGCTACGAGGATCAGGATTATCTGGCCTATCCGCTGGAAGAGGTGCGCCTGTCCAACTGAGGGCCTGATGCGTCAGGTTGAAAAGCCCGGGGTGCGCCTTGGGCTTTTTGCTTTGCATACCCTCGCCCATTGCGGCATGACTGAGAGATGACTGCCCGTTTTCGCGCCCTTTGCGTCCATTTATTCACCGCCACGGGGGCTGTCTTTGCCATGCTTGCGATGCTGGCCGCGGTGGATGCCAAGTGGGACATGATGTTTTTGTGGCTGGTGGTGGCCTTTGTGGTGGATGGCATCGATGGCCCTCTGGCGCGCCGCTATGATGTGAAGAAAAACGCACCTCAGTTTGATGGCATGTTGCTGGATATGATCGTCGACTATCTGACCTACATCTTTATTCCCGCCTTTGCCTTGTTCAAATCCGGGCTGATGGATGGCTGGACCGGGTGGTTCGCGATCATCGTCATCACCTTTGCCAGCGCCATGTACATGGCCGACACCCGCATGAAAACAAAGGACAATTCGTTTTCTGGCTTTCCGGGGTGCTGGAACATGGTCGTGCTGGTTATCTTTGCGCTCGAGCCGAATTTCTGGGTGTCTTTGGCGCTGGTCACGGCGTTGGCAGGGGCAATGTTCCTGCCATTGAAGTTCATTCATCCCGTGCGCACCGAGCGCTGGCGGTTGGTCAGTTTTCCGGTCGCCTTGACCTGGACGTTTTTTGCCGGCTGGGCCGCCTGGGTCGATTTTCACCCCGAAAGCTGGGCGCATTGGGGGCTTGTCATCACGTCGGTCTATTTGCTTTTTGCCGGTGTCGCCCAACAACTCATCCCCGAGCGGGCTGGCTAAGCCGAACATCTCAGAGACACTCGACCTTGTTTTTCCGGCGCATCCGGAGCGCGGGCTCCTTTGGTTGATCGGGGCAAGATGTGATCAAGGTTTTCATCTGATTGGCTCAGTCTTTTAGGGGACCAAAAGGGGCGATGACACCACCGCCATTCTCCCCAAACCTGTGCACACCCATTCGAAAGTACGCCGTTGCTTTGGCGTTCGTCTGCACTTTTGCGAAAGCGCGAGCACCAGAACGTCAAGGACAATCGCGCAGCGATCAAACCAGAAGTCGCCCGTAAGCGTCCGCCGCCTATGTGGTCGCTGGCTGCGCATTCTGAACCAGATCAGTGATGCTCGGCTTGCCGTCGTCCGCAGGTTTCTGTCCAACGGTCGTGTCGCGTGGGAACTTGAGCAGAGCATCGTTGAAGGTCTCGAAAAAGGGCATCGGATTGATTGCGGGCGTGATTTTGAAGAAAACATCCGCGTATTTTTTTTGCCTCGCGTGACCTTGCTGACACGTCCCTGCCCGATCAACGCATTCCGCGAGGGTTGCACAAGGTGATTGCAGAACGGCGGGCGCCCAAATCGATGGTTTCGGAGCGTCATTGCCCGCTCTCAAATTTGCCTGGCATGTGGGAGCCGAGCTGGCCTGTACGACAGATAACCCCTGCCATCATCCAGCAGTGCAAATTACCACGAGACATGACGTGCTATGCACCTTTTGCCGTGCAAATTGGTCCAGACGAAGCGTCCGATCGTGCCGAATGCGACCTGAATTGCGCCCTGCCGTGACCTGTGTATGGGAAGATAACCTGTCGGCCTATGGTGCGCGCAAACTTTGGCATGCAGCCTTTCTGCACCACGGTTTGCATGCGATTTTCGGATCGGAAGTGCTTTCAAACAGGCCCTTTACGAACGATGCCTAGCAGAAAACGGGGCCCAGCAGAAAACGGGGCCGATCACAGCAATCGCAGGTCGCAAGTAGGCTTCGATTGGGTGTTTTGCGGATTTCGACGGGGAGACGGATATGGCGTGCTTCCAGCACGACAATATGGCGTGCTTCCAGCACGACAATATCAAGAGAATTGCGCCACGATGCTGCGACCCGAAGTGGCCGTTTTGCGTATGGCGCGACGACGGCCCAATGGCATGCAAACCGAGCCGCAAAAGCCTCGCCGCAGGTAAGGACCGCGCGGGTCCTGGCCATTGCGGCCTTGCAGCGTTTTTCGGGCAAAGGTTAACACAGACTTGCATGTGTGAGAGGGCGTTGATCCTCGGTCTGAAAAGCCCGGCTATCGGGATGGTCGTTTTACGCACACCCCGATTAACCCTCTTGTTGCATTTGCCGCCAATGCCGGGTCACGGTGATGGTCCGCGCGCGAAAAAAAAGGCCGCGCACTTGCCGGGCACGATGGCGAAGCTGGCTGGGATGCTATCGCCGCGTCTATTCCAAAGTCGCCGGACCATCTGTGCAAATCGCTGACCCGAGATGAGCCACTGTATCGCCCTGCGTTCGAAACTGATGGCACGCGCGCCGAAATGGCACGACATGAAAAACCCAAAGCACGGCCAGGTTTCGATATCTCGTGTTGTGGCCCGCAGAGCCCCTGCTTCCAGATTTTGCCTGCAAAATCGCTTGCCGCGAAAAGCATCGCAACGCGGTCGCACTGAAGACACCGACGGCCTTCCGCGCCAATAAGGCCATAAAGGAACGGACCTGCGTTAGCATGATCATGCTGAAATCGATGCAATGGCCCGTATGCTCAACAACCAACCTCGCAAAACGTTTGGGCCAAAACACGCAAAAACGCCTCAACATGACGGACAAACCAACCCGGGCACCTGACCAAGTGTTGCTGCACGATACCGGTCGATCAAAGACGCAGACCGGTTGGGTGATGCGGATTTGGGGTCTTATGTTGCCCCCCATGACAGCGCGTTGGCCAAGATGGTGATTGGCTTGGTCAAAGCTGAAGCCGCCTACAGATCAGAGCCGTGAAAATTCGCTGGCGCAATCGATTGGGCAACGCTCAAATCGCTCAACTAAAGCGTTTTTGAGCAAACGCCGGGGCGTCAAAGACGGCCGGCCACTCGAGTCCACCGGCAACATCACGCCAGCCGAAACTGAGAAGGCCTTCTGCGCGCATTTGAATGCAGCGGGTGAAACCGCTGGAAACCAACCAACAGCCTCAAGGAATACCGAGGGGCGGCCAATACGATCTAGGACTTTTTTCTAGCATCAAATCGTTTCGATTGTGGTTGTGGTTTTGCGGCTTGGCTCGAGCGGACACCCCGCCGGAATTCGACTGGTGGCAAAGTTTGCGTTGGCGGGCTGAACAAAACGGGGCAAGCAACTTTTCGTTGCCATTTTCGCTCGGATCGATCGCCCGTTGTCAGCAATCTGAAACAGTGAAGCCTGGCGGGCGACGCATGAATGCAAAATGGAATTGCTATGATAATCCTATGATGGAAACGGTCTTGCAATCCATCAAAGCAAAGCTGATCCGGCGCACCTGTTGGGCGACCATTCGCCGGGCCGCTTTGATCCGTTAACGGGCCGAAACATGGAACCGGGTCGGCATTGCAGCGGCAGGTCACGATCACGACGGACAACACCGCTTGTTTCTGCGGTCCAAGTCGCCCGTCTCGCCAGCAGCATTTGGTCGGTTGAGCGTTGCCTGACAAAGCTTCGCGCTTCGGATTTATGTGTTGTGGCAATGGCCTGGCCAAGAGCAGATGACGTCTTAAAAGTCTGGAATTGCAAAAATAGGACAAAATGCCCGATTGGACAAAGGTCGGCCCCTGTTTGAGCCAGCCGCGACAAATATCGATCCGGCCCAAAGGCCTGAGAATTCTTTCAACGGCCTATCCACCTGTGCGGCTTGGCATTTTGTTGATTGCGTGCGCCGCTGGACCATAAAATAGTCATGGCACCCGTTTTGGATGCCCCGCCATGGTTTTGCCGTCCGATCAATAATGCGCTGGGGTTTGGCACTCTTTGACAGGTCTGGCCGGATATTTACAGCAAGAGGAAAAGGTCAGATCAGGAAGCCGCCGGCGCCCTCATGTTTCAAAAGCGCGACTTTGGTTTCGACGCCGCCCGCACCGGAAAAGCCAGTCAGACCTTTGGCGCCCATCACGCGGTGGCAGGGGATGATCACTGGAATTGGATTGCCACCACAGGCGCCACCCACGGCTTGGGGCATGGCACCAAGCTGTTTTGCGATGTCGCCATAAGTGCAGGTGTCGCCAAAAGGGATGGCCTGCATGGCGGCGCAAACCGCCTGCTGGAACGGGGACCCCTTGACGTACAAAGGCAAATCGAAGGTTTGCAGATTGCCTTGATCATAGGCGGTAAGCTGGGTGGCGGCCTTTTTGAGCAGCTCTGTGGGCGTGCCGGTCGCCGTCCCGCCCCAGTCAAGCGCGGTGATGGCGCCGTTGTGTTCCGTGACAACGAGCGGGCCGAATTGGGTGGGGACAACAACGCTGGGCATAATTTTATCGTGGCCTTGAGCGCCGATGGGGGCAAGCCGTTTCTTGCGGATCAGGGCAGGCCCAGGCGGATTGGGCCGCGCGCGGTTTGGGCCTGTACCGTGTGGCCTTTTTGCGTGATGCGGATGTGGCCGGTGGTGGCCAGATCATCGGCCACGCGGCGGATTTGGGACATCAAGGCGCGCCAGTCGTCGCCCAAGGCGCGCGCGACCTCGGAGGGGCACAGGGTTTTGCCCACCCCGCGCTGCTGCACGAGATGGAGGATCGCGTCGGCGATGTGTTTATCCGAGAGCGTCGTCACAGCGTTTGCACACGCCGGCGTGGCTGTGTTGGCCGACGTCAGGCAGCACTTTCCAGCACCGCGCGCATTTTTCACCGGTCGCCTTGTCGAAGGTCACGGCGATGCCGGGCGCGTCGGGCAGGGTAAAGCCCGTGTCGGGGGCGGCGTCTTGTGACAGCGCCAGCGCCGAGGTGATGCAAATGTCATCAAAGGGCACCGATTGCAGCGTGGCCAGCGTTTCGCTGTCGCTGATGTGCACGGTTGGGGCCGCTTCCAGCGAGGCGCCGATGACTTTATCGGTGCGCTGGACTTCCAATGCGGCCGTCACAACGCGGCGGGCCGCGCGGATTTTGCCCCATTTTTCAGCCAATGCATCGTTGCGCCATGCGGTGGGCGTTTCCGGCATGTCGATCAGATGGACCGAGCTTTGATCGCCCGGAAAACGTTCGAGCCAGACTTCCTCCATGGTGAACACCAGCACCGGGGCCAGCCATGTGGTCAGGCGGTGGAACAGGATCTCGAGCACTGTTCGGGTCGCACGTCGCCGCGCGGTGTCGCCGTCGCAATAGAGCGCGTCTTTGCGGATGTCGAAGTAGAACGCCGACAGATCGACCGTGGCGAATTGGAAAACGGCCGAGAACACGCCCTGAAAATCAAACGCGGCGTAACCTTTGCGCACTGTGTCATCCAGTTCGCACACGCGGTGCAGCACCCATTGTTCGAGTTCCGGCATATCGGCGGGCTCGACCCGGTCGGCATCGGAAAAATCAGCGAGCGAGCCCAGCATGAAGCGCATGGTGTTGCGCAGGCGGCGATAACTGTCGGCGACGCCTTTCAGGATTTCCGGCCCGATGCGTTGGTCGGCGGTATAGTCGGATTGGGCCACCCAGAGGCGCAAAATGTCAGCGCCGTATTGCTTGACCACGGCCTCGGGCACGATGGTGTTGCCGATGGATTTGGACATCTTCAGGCCCTTTTCATCGAGCGTGAAGCCGTGCGTGACGACGTTGCGGTAAGGTGCGCGGCCCGTGGTGCCAACCGATTGCAACAGCGAGGAATGGAACCAGCCTCGGTGCTGGTCGGTGCCCTCCATATAGACGTCGGCGATGCCGTCGGCGGTGCCGTCTTGGCGGTCGCGCAGGGTGAAGGCGTGGGTTGAGCCAGAGTCAAACCACACGTCCAGAATGTCCATCACCTGATCATAATCGTCGGGGTTCACGATGCCTTCAAGGAACCGCTGTTTGGCATCTTCGTCATACCAGGCGTCTGCGCCCTCAGATTCGAACGCCGAGGTGATGCGCCGGTTGACCTGTTTGTTGCGCAACAGGAAATCGTCATCTGTGGGCAGCGCGCCCTTTTTGGTAAAACAGGTCAGCGGCACGCCCCAGGCGCGTTGGCGGCTCAGCACCCAGTCGGGGCGCGATTCGATCATGGAATACAGTCGGTTGCGCCCGGTCTTGGGCGTCCAGTTCACATTGTCGATTTCGGTCAGCGCGCGTTCGCGGATGGTTTTGCCATGTTCGTCCTGATCGTCGCCCACGGGGCGGTCGATGGCAGCAAACCACTGCGGCGTGTTGCGATAGATCACCGGCGCTTTGGAGCGCCATGAATGCGGATAGGAGTGGTTGATCTTGCCGCGCGCCAGCAGCCCGCCCACTTCGGCCAGTTTATCGATCACAGCGGCGTTGGCGTTGCCCTCTTTGCCGTTGGGTTTCAGGATCGCCTTGCCGCCAAAGAACGGGAGATCATCGCGGAAGCGCCCGTCAGGGTTCACGTTGTAGGTGATGACCTGTTCCAACATGCCAAGGTCGCGGTAGAGTTCGAACTCCTCCATCCCGTGGGACGGCGCGCAGTGCACGAACCCGGTGCCTTCGGTGTCGGTGACGAAATCAGCGGCGCGGAAATCACGGATGTCATCCCATTCGCCGTTGCCTTCCACGGCCCCGTTCAGCGGGTGGGTCAGGGTGATTTTGGCCAGGTCGTCATTGCTGACATCGCACAACCGGCGGTACATTGTTTCGTCCAGACGGGCGCGGCCCAGCACGTCGGCGGCCAGCGCATCCGCAAGGATGAACCGTTCGCCGATGGTGGCCCAGCATTCTTCCGGGCGGCCGGTGACTTCGTAGAGTCCGTAAGAGATGTTTTCGCCGTAAACCACCGCCTTGTTAGAGGGCATGGTCCAGGGCGTGGTGGTCCAGATCACCACTTTTGCGCTGTCCAGTGTGGCGTCTCCGGTGCCGACAACCTTGAACTTCACCCAGATCGTGAAGCTGTCCTTGTTGTGGTATTCGACCTCGGCCTCCGCCAACGCGGTTTGTTCCACGGGCGACCACATCACGGGTTTGGAACCTTGATACAGAGTGCCGGTCATCAGGAACTTCATGAACTCTTCGGCGATCACGCGCTCGGCGTGGAAATCCATGGTCAGATAGGGTTGGTCCCAGTTGCC
>JBGCDD010000262.1:0-22355 GCA_045105075.1 Sedimentitalea sp.
TCTACAGCCGTCTCAAAATTAGTTTTTCACCTAGCCTGCGTTTTCGCAGCGCGGATCGATCGCGATCTAGCTGCGTCCTTGTTTATCTGGCGGTATCAGGCGATCAAAATGGCGATCCTCGATTTGCGCTGGTGTTCCATAAACCACGCGATGATCGCCGGTTGCGGCGCGGCTGTTGAATTGGTTTCGAGAGCTCGGTGATTGATGTTTTCAACGGTCTGGGCGCGGCGCTTGATCAAGCGGTAGATGCCGAGGTATCTTGCTTGTGCTCAGCCGCAGCCTCGTCTCGTTTTGGACAGATTGGAGCAACCAGCAACCATTGGTACCATTTGAATATCAAGCTGGTCCTCAGCCTGACATCGCTGCTTTCATGTCCGGCGCAGGTCGTGCTTTGATTGCTGTGGGCGTTTTCGGGCATCACGCGAATCAAGCCCTTTATCGTCGAAAAACATGAAGAAAAAGCTTGAAGCTATAGCGACTAGAGGTCGTATACGATGACAAAATACGAGAGTCAGGGGGGGTGGTATGTCTGGCGCAACACAGATCAAACAACAGGTTTTCAAGGTTGAAGGCATGGATTGCGGCAGCTGCGCGGCAACGTTGACCAAAGCCTTATCCGGCTTGCCCGGCGTGCACGGCGTCGATGTGTCCGTGGCTCGTGCGCGGTTGACCCTGTCGCATGATCCCGCACAAACCCCGGTGGACACTGTTGCAAAGACCGTGCGCGGGTTGGGCTTTGTTCCCAGTTTGCAGCCCACAGGACACGACCACAACCACGATCACGGACATAGCTGTTCGCATGAGACAGCCCCCATAGCCGCGCCGATTTTGAGCGATGCCTCACGCCAGTTCCGCATTGAGGGCATGGATTGTGCCAGCTGCGCAGCTACGATCACGTCCGCGCTGGATGGGATCGCCGGTGTGTCCAATGCGTCTGTTTCAGTGGCGCGCGAAATCCTGACGGTGGATCTGCAAACGCCGTCCGATCAGGGGGATGTCGTCGAGCGCACCGTGCGCAGCCTTGGCTTTGGCATCACCCCGCTTGGCTCAAAAAAAGCGCAGACGCCGCGCACAAAGACATGGTGGAACACCCCCAAGACCCGCCATCTGGGCCTCAGTGTTGTGTTGGGTTTGGCCGCCTATCTCGGGTCTGTGCTGATGCCATCTATGGAACACGCGCTGTTCACAATTGCGGTGGCTTTCGCGCTGTTTCCGATTGCGCGGCGCGCCATCGTTGCGGCGCGGTTGGGCGCGGTTTTCACCATTCAAATGCTGATGACGGTCGCGGCCATCGGTGCGGTTGTCATCGGCGAACAGACCGAGGCGCTTTTGGTGGTTGTGCTGTTCATGGTGGGCGAATTTCTGGAAGGTCTTGCGGGCGAAAAAGCGCGCTCGGGGATCAAGGCGCTTGGTGCGTTGTTGCCCCGCGACGCGTGGCTGTTGGTTAATGACACCCCGCAAAAAGTCCACGCTGACACCTTGGCAGTGGGTCAATCGGTGCTGGTGCGCCCAGGGGATCGCATTCCGGCGGATGGCGTGATCATTCAGGGTTTTTCCAGCATCGACGAAAGCCCGGTCACCGGCGAAAGCGTGCCAGTCAGCAAAGGAGTCGGCCAGGACGTGTTTGCCGGCACGGTTTTGCATGATGCGGCCTTGCATTTGCGGGTCACGCAAAGCGCGCAAAACAACACGATTGCGCGCATCATCACCATGGTCGAAGAGGCCCAGGACGCCAAAGCCCCGACCGAACGCTTTATCGAGAGCTTTTCCAAAATCTACATGCCGATTATCATCGCCATTGCGGTGCTGGTTGCGATCGTCCCGCCGTTGTCGGGGATGGGCACCTGGGACACCTGGACCTACCGCGCCTTGGCGTTGTTGTTGATCGGGTGCCCCTGTGCGCTGGTGATCTCGGTTCCGGCGGCCATTGCGGCCAGCCTGTCAGCCGGCGCGCGCCACGGCATTTTGATCAAAGGCGGCGCCGTGATCGAGGAAATTGCGCGCGCGAAAACTGTTGTTTTTGACAAGACCGGCACCCTGACCAAAGGCAAGCCGGAGGTGACTGATGTTGTTGCCTTCTCCAAAGACGAAACCAGCTTTTTGGCGCGGGTCAAAGCGGTCGAGCAAGGCTCATCGCATCCCTTGGCCGAAGCGATCTGTGCCGAAGCGGGTCGCCGGGGCATTGCCGCCTGCACTGCCACCGATATCCGCGTTGTGCCGGGAAAAGGCATGGAAGCGCGCATCGACGGCACAGAGGTTTTTGTGGGCGCGCCGCGTTTTGCCAAAGACCGCGCAGAGATCAGCGACACGACGAACGCCGATATTGCAGCACTCGAACAGTCTGGAAAAACAGTGGCTGTGGTCACCCAAGGCTCGGATGTGCTGGGCCTGATTGCTCTGCGCGATGATCCCCGTGCGACGACCCGCGCCGGCCTTTCTGCGCTGAAACATGACGGCATCAAGGCCATCATGATGACCGGTGACAACCACAAAACCGCCGCCGCAATTGGCGCCGATCTGGGGATCGAGGTTCAGGCCGAAATGCTGCCCGAAGACAAGGCGGCGAAAGTGCGCGCCCTTGCGGCAAAGGGCCATGTCATGATGGTGGGCGACGGGGTGAATGACGCCCCTGCCCTGGCCGAAGCGCATGTGGGCATCGCCTTGGGTTCGGGCACCGACGTGGCCATGGAAGCCTCGGACGCGGCCATCATGCGCAACGATATCAACGACGTTGCGCGTATGAGCAAATTGGCGCGCGCTACCATACGCAACATCCGCCAGAACGTGATCATCGCGCTTGGACTCAAGGCGATTTTTCTTGTCACAACAATCACCGGGCTCTCTGGGCTGTGGATGGCCGTTCTGGCCGATACCGGAGCGACAGTTCTGGTGACGCTGAACGCGATGCGCCTGCTGGGATATCTGGGGCCCAAGTCAACGGCGCAGGTTCAGGGCGATGTTTCCGAATTGGGTACGGTCGCTGCGATCCGCCCATGATCGGTTGAACATTCCGCGTGATCGGCCAGCACTTCGATCACACGACACTCGCTCAGCTGGCCGTTCTGACATTCGGTGACCATCCGCTCCAGCTCGGTTTCCAGCAGCCGAAGTTGGGCGATACGCTCGCGGATGCCTTCAAGATGCGAGCGCGCGATGCTGTCGGCGGCGTGGCACGAGGCTTGCGGCGTCGAGGCCATGTCGACCAGCGCGCGGATGCTGTCCATGTCAAACCCCAGATCGCGGGCGTGTCGGATAAAGCGCAACCGTTCAAGGTGATCGGTGTTGTAACGGCGCTGGTTGCCGGCATTGCGCGGTGCCTCGGCAATCACGCCGATCTTTTCATAGTACCGAATGGTCGGCACTTTGACGCCGGATTGTTCGGACAATTGGCCAATGGACAGGGTCATATCAGGTCTCGCGTTCGGTTTGCGTTACTCTATCGCCCGATCTGGCGTCAAACCAGCGGCTTTCAACCGATACGCAGTTTGGGCGAAAGGTATGTGGTCTGCGCTCAGAAGTCCGCGACGTTTCCCCAGGTGCCTTTTGCAAATCGCGCGGGATCATAGGGGCTTGGGTCAACAATCGGCGGCGCGCTGGTGATAAGGTCTGCGATCAGATGGCCCCCGCCCGGCCCGATGCCAAACCCATGCCCACTGAAGCCTGCCGCCAGCACCAGCCCGGGCACATTGGTTTCGCCCATAGCCGGCACGCCGTCCGGGGTGCTGTCGATATAGCCGGCCCAGGTGGCCGTCACGGCGTGGTTTCGCAACTCGGGCAGTAATACGCGGGCGCGGCGCAAGATTTCAGCGGCCTGACCTTGATCAACCTTGGGGTTCAATATCCGCACGCGCTCCATCGGGCTGGGCTGGTCAAGACGCCAACCGTGCAACCGTTCGTGCCCATTCCGCATCGCCTCGAAACCTCCGGGGCGCAGCACGGCGCGACGTTTGAAAAACATCGGCAGAAACGACGTGGCAAAGCGCAGCTGCTGCCCGGTTGGGTCAACCCGCGCCAACCCCGAAATCGCCAAAGTACTGCCGCCATCGCCGCGTTTGGTGATCGACACATCCGCCGTGTGCAGCGCGTCCGGGCCCGTGCCGTCGCCCGCCAAAGCCAGGCTGGAACTGCGCACCGCCGCCTGTGGGAACCGCACGCCCTGCTGGCGCAAAAACGACGACGCCCAGGCACCGCCCGCCATCACCACGGTGGCTGTCTTGATCACGCCGTGTTCTGTGATCACACCGCTGACCCGCCCTGCCGCGGTTTCGATGCCCCGCGCGGCACAAGATTGGCGCACAATGCCACCGTGCTGCATGACACCTTTGGCAATCACCGGGGCCGCCACGCGCGGGTCCGCCGTCCCGTCCGAGGGCGAAAACACGCCCCCCCGCCATGCGCGCCCGGTTGCGGTGCCACGCTCACCGGCTTGCGCCCCGCTTAACATATGGGTGGTCACGCCTTCGCCCTTGGCAAAATCACGCCACCGCGCCCAGCCTTCAAGTTCGGATGGATCATCTGAAAAATAGGTCAGCCCACAGCGGCGAAATCCGACGCTTTCACCGATGTCACCGGCCAGATCATCCCACAACGCCAGGCTTTTGGTCGAAATCGGCAATTCGCGCGCGTCGCGGTTTTGCTGGCGGCACCACCCCCAGTTGCGGCTGGATTGCTCGGCGCCGATGCGCCCCTTTTCGACCAGCACCACGCTCACACCGCGCCGCGCCATGTAGTAGGCCGCAGACACGCCCACGATGCCGCCACCGATCACCACCACATCTGCCTGCGCGGGCGTGTCCGGGTTGGTTTCGATGTGATAAAGCGGCGCGCTCATGTCGTTGCTCCGATGGTGGATCTATTATAGCCCAAGCGCGCCAAACAGAGTGGGCTTTGTGGTGCGCGGGTGGCGTTGAGCGCATCACTACCGCGTGCTGGGATCGACCAATTGGATGCTCCCGGGCGCCGGCAAACGGCCGAGATCTGTCCGTTGTCCAGCGCGTCGATCAGGTCGCCTTGCGTCCAAACGGCGCCGCGCTCTGCATCCAAAAGGGACAGGATCCGGCTCTTCATGTGGTTTATCCCAAAGCCTGTGAAGCAAGAGCATAAACGTGGTGGCGGGTTTGGCGCAGTTCGGTTTGCCCCTTTTGCATCTGAAGCCCGTCGCCAACCTGGGCCAAACCACAAGCGCTCAACCACGGGGCCAGACCCGACCGCACGTCTGTGTCCAGTCGCAAAAAACGCCCCTGCCGTTCGCTCATGATCAGCGCGATCAGGCTTTTGGCCGTTTCGAGGTTTTCGCCAACAACCGGGCCAATCACCTCGCCCTGCCCAAACCGGCGTACGGCTGCAAATCCGACGATCTCACCTTGATGGCGCAGAACCGCGAACCGCGCAGATGTCAGCGCGCGGTAGAGCGCGGCGCGGTCTTTGCCCGATGCGGCGCGATCCAGCGCCACAATCGCATCGTGATCCGCGGATTTGGCCCACTCGGCGCTTCCTTGTGGTGTGACCTGATCGACAAGACCGCTGTGTTGCACGATCTGAGCGATTTGCACAAAACCCAACCGGGTATAAAGCGGCACCCCTTGCGGTGTGGCGACCAATTGCCAGGCGGGCGCCGGCACACGATCCATCGCGCGCTGCATAACATCGCGCCCAAGCCCACGGCCCTGCCACTCGGCGGCCACGATGATCATATTGGCCATCGCCACCGGCCCAAAGGGTGTGGCCATCGCGGTGCCCACAACCCGATCTCCATCCAGCGCCACAACGCCTTTGCTGAGGTTGGCGGAAAACGCCCAATCCGCCACCTGATGCGGCCAGCCCACCGCAGTGGACAACTGCACCGCGCCAGGCAAATGCGACGCGTCCAAATCAACAAAACGGAGGGTCGGTTTCATTGTTGTCCTGATCATTTTGGCGCGCATCCCAGGGCGCGCGGTCCAGTTGCATTTGCGGGCACAGCCGCGATCAATGGTCGTATCTGCATCATTTTGCGACAGAAAATACCATTGAAAACGAACAAACCGTTCCGACATTTTGCGCATTGCTCTACCATCGCGATAAGCCTGACCAGAAGGAGTTGATATGAGCGCGTTTCGACCCAAATTCATCACCTTCGATTGTCACGGCACGCTTATTCACTTTGACATGGCCGGGGCCGCACGGCGCATTTATGGGCACCTGCTTGAACCCGATCAAATGGCTTCGTTCCTGCGCAGCTTTTCCGCGTTTCGATTGGACGAGGTTCTGGGCGCGTGGAAGCCTTATGCCGATGTGGTGGCCGGCGCGTTGCAGCGCACCTGCCAACGCCATGATGTGGCATTTCGCGCCCAGGACGCACGCCAGATCTACAACGAGGTTCCCACCTGGGGCCCGCATCCTGATGTTGTTCAGGGATTGCGGCGTGTGGCGCAGGACTTTCCTCTGGTGATCCTGTCAAACGCGATGAACAACCAGATTGTGTCGAACGTAAAATCCCTGGAAGTTCCGTTTCACACCGTCCTGACCGCAGAAACAACCGGCGCCTACAAACCGCAGATGCGGGGCTTTGAACACATGCTTGATACGCTGGGATGTGGCCCCGAGGACATTACACATGTGTCGTCGTCCTTCCGTTATGACCTGATGACGGAGCATGACATGGGGATCACGTCCAAGGTGTGGGTGAACCGCGGCCACGAGCCGGCGAACCCAGAATACGGCTACAGCGAAATCAAGGACATATCGGGCTTGCCTGGCGTATTTGGGCTAACATGACGGCCCTGCAATTTGCCCCCTTTTGGCAAGCGGATGCGCCCAAATTCAACGGCGGCGTGGATCGGTTGCAGGGGCAATACGATGTGGCCGTGATCGGGGCGGGCTTTACCGGGCTGGGGGCTGCGCGCAAATTGGCCAAGGACGGTGCCAAAGTGGCGGTGCTTGAGGCAAACACAGTTGGCTCGGGTGCGTCCGGGCGCAATGGCGGACATTTGAATAACGGGCTGGCGCACAGTTTTGTCGATGCCTGCAACCGCGTTGGTCAGGACCGCGCGATTGCGATGTACCGTGCCTTTGATGCAGGCATCGACACCATCGAACAGATCATCAGCGAAGACCAGATCGCTTGTGATTTTCGCCGCTCGGGCAAGCTGAAACTGGCCTCGCGGGCGCAGCATATGGCGGGCATCACCCGGAATTTCGAGGCGATCAACACATTGGTTGATCCCGATACGGCGCTGTTATCAAAGGATGATTTGCGCGCCGAAATAGGATCAAACATGTTCTATGGCGCGATGTTACAACGCAAAAGCGCGATGATGCATATGGGGAAATTCGCGACCGGTCTGGCCCAAGCCGCCGCGCGGTATGGCGCGGACATTCTCGAGGGTGCTGCCGTCACCGCCTGCACGCCTGATCCCAAGGGGCATCTGCTCAGCACGGCGCAGGCCACGATCACCGCGCGCAAGGTGTTGCTGGCCACCGGCGCTTACACCACGCCCCATTTCCCCTGGTTTCGCAAACGGTTGATCCCGGTGGGCAGTTATCTGATCGCCACGCGCCCGCTCAGCACCGCCGAAATCGCCGCCACCCTGCCCGGCGGGCGCACCTATGTGACGTCGTTGAACCTGGGCAATTACTTTCGGCTTTCGCCCGATAATCGGCTGATCTTTGGCGGGCGCGCGCGGTTATCCAACCGATCTGATCCACGCGCAGACGCCAAAAGCG
Source organism: Sedimentitalea sp. (assembly GCA_045105075.1). Classification (GTDB taxonomy): domain Bacteria; phylum Pseudomonadota; class Alphaproteobacteria; order Rhodobacterales; family Rhodobacteraceae; genus JBGCDD01. The sequence continues at coordinate 7,705 of JBGCDD010000262.1, forward strand.
GCGTGATTTTACGCGCGGCGATGGTCGAAATGTTTCCGCATCTGGCGCAGGTCAACATCGACTATTGCTGGGGTGGAATGGTGGACATGACCCAAGACCGTTACCCGCGCGCGGGTCAGGTCGATGGGCTGTATTACGCCATGGGCTATTCCGGTCACGGCGCCCAGATCGCCACCCATCTGGGCGAGATCATCGCCGACCAGATGACCGGACAAACCCGCGAAAATCCGTTTGCAGCGTTGCCCTGGCCTGCGGTGCCCGGACATCTGGGAATGGGTTGGGTCCTGCCGTTGGTCGGGGCCTATTACAAAGTGCTGGATCAGATCCGGTAAGGATCACTCAACCGGGGTGATGGGCAGAACAACCGTGAAGGTCGCGCCTTGCCCCAGATCGCTTTGCACACGCAAACGACCGCGGTGGCGGTTGATGATGTGTTTGACAATGGCGAGCCCGAGCCCGGTGCCACCCAGCTCGCGACTGCGGTGATTGTCGGCGCGGTAAAACCGCTCGGTCAGACGCGGCAGATGGAGCGGGTCGATGCCGGGGCCTTTGTCGCTCACCTGAATGCGCGCGCCCGGCCCACGCAGCGCCGGGTCATGGTCCGAGGCCGTCAGGGTGACATCGACGCGCCCGCCACTGCCGCCATATTTGATAGCGTTTTCAATAAGATTGCTGAACACTTGGTGCAGTTGATCGCCGTCGCCCTGCACCTCAACCCGGCTGTCGGGCAAGGTCAGCACCAGCGCCACATCGCTGCTTTCGGCCAGCGGTGTGATCGATTTCAATGTCGAACTCAGATGCGCACACAGATCAAGCGTGGCGCTGGGGCGCACCCGTTCATCGCCCTCGACCCGGCTGAGCGACAGCAGATCGCCCACCAGCCGGTTCATCCGCCCGGCCTCTTTTTCCATGATTCCCAGAAAGCGATCACGCGCCGCAGGATCTTCGCGCGCCGCGCCGCGCAGCGTTTCAATAAACCCCATCAGCGCGGTCAGCGGCGTGCGCAACTCATGGCTGACATTGGCGACAAAATCGCGCCGCATCTGCCCGGCTTGCTGCACCTGGGTGACATCCTGAAACGTGACCATGACCGCGCCGCTTTTGCCCACGCCGTCCAGCTTCATACCGCCCCGGCCCAAACCACCTCGGCTGGCACCGACCGCGCCCACAAAGCGGCAAGTCACCTCAAAAGTTGTGTCCTGCGCGCCATCATTGGCCAGATGGCGGGCGGTGCGCTGGGTGTGCGCGCGCAGCGTGGCTTCGATGGCGTCGATGACTGCCGGTTGGCGCAGGATGGTGGCGAAATGACGCCCCTCGATGTGATGCCCCAGCAAGGTGCGCGCGTCAGCGTTGGCGGCCAGGATCCGCTCGCTTGTGTCGATCAGCACAGCGGGCGCCGGAAAGGCCGCCAACATGTCCGAAATCACCGACTGGCTCATTGGCTCTGGCCCCTGGCATGTGGCACACTCATGCTATTGCGTGGCGGCAGCGACGGCCTGAGAAAAGATCTGTAGCAGCGTTTTGGGATCTTCCAACCCTACGGACACCCGAAAGAACCCCTCAGAGATCCCAAGGGCAGCGCGTGCCTCGGCGCTGAGAGCCCGGTGCGAGGACGACGCGGGATGTGACAGCGTGGTGCCGACATCGCCCAGCGTGGGCGCAAACGAAAGCCCATCCGCCGCGCGGGTGAACGCATTGGCGGTTGCGCGTTCGCCGTCCAGCTCGAAACTGACCATATTGCAGCCCTGCCCGCCCAGCAGTGATGCCGCCAAAGCGCGATCCGGGTGGTCGGCGCGGGTCGGATAAAGCACGCGGCGCACACCGGGCAACTGCGCCAGATGATCGGCCAACTGCGCCGCCGTGTCTTGCGCGCGATCATAGCGCAGATCAAAAGACAGCATGCCGCGTTCCGCCAGCCAGCAATCAAACGGGCTGGGGCTTAGCCCGGCCGTCACCGCAAACACCCGCAAACGCTCGGCAATGTCCGCATCACGCGCCGACACATAGCCCAGCATCACATCGGAATGGCCCGCCAGCAGCTTGGTGATCGAATGGATCACAATGTCAGCTCCGTGCTCATACGGGCGAAACGCGCGCGGCGTGGTAAAGGTGTTGTCGACAACGCAAAGCAGCCCATGCTCGGCGCATAGCGCGGAAATCCCGGCCACATCGGCCAATCGCAGCGTCGGGTTCGACACTGCCTCGATCAGGATCAGACGGGTTTCCGGGCGGATCGCGGCGCGCATGGCGTCAACGTCACCGGGGTCGGCCAATGTGGTGGTGATGCCCAGGCGCGGCAAATCTTCGGCCATCATCCGCAGCGAGCGACCATAAAGCTGGTTGCCCCCGATCACGTGATCGCCGCTTTGCAACAAGCCCAGCAACACCGCGCTGACCGCACCCATCCCCGAGCTTGTGATCAGCCCGTTGGCGCCACCCTCCATCGCGTCAATCGCTGCGGCCACCACATCGGCGTTGGGATGACCCTCGCGCGAATAGGTATAGCCATGCACGCGGCCCTCGTATTGCGCATCAAGATCGTCGGGGGTTTCGCTGGCATAAACCACCGACGGCGACAAAGGTGTGACAACCGGCGTGCTCGCCCCTTGCGGCAACGGCACCGGGCGCATCACCGACCCTTTCGAGTTGCGCATCAGCCAACCACCGTCAGGCCATCACGGAACGCGCGCATGTTGTGCTGGTAATGCGCGGCACTGGCCGTCAGCATCTGGATCGCCGCCGCATCAAGCTGGCGCACGATTTTGCCCGGCGCGCCCATCACCAGTGAGCCGTCGGGGATCACCTTGTTTTCTGTGATCAAAGCACCCGCCCCGATCAGACAGTTGTCGCCGATCTTGGCGCCGTTCAGAATTGTCGCGCCCATGCCGATCAGAGAGTTGTTGCCGATGGTGCAGCCGTGCAGCATGACTTTGTGCCCGATCGTGCAGTTTTCACCAATGGTCAGCGGATAGCCGGCGTCGATGTGCATCACCGTGTTTTCCTGAACATTGCTGCCTTTGCCGATGCGGATTTCCTCGTGATCGGCGCGGATTGTGGCTCCAAACCAGACGCTTGCACCCTGTTCCAGGATCACTTTGCCGATCAGATTGGCATCGGACGCCACCCATGTGTCGGGGTCAATTTGCGGGGTTTGGCCGTTCAGGGCATAAATGGTCATAGCTGGTCCTCGAATTCGGCCTGAAGCGCGCGCACGTGATCAATCAGATCGGGCTGTTGGCTGCGCCGCAGACGGATGGCGGTAATTATGGTTTTGATGCGGTCTTCGGTGGCGTCCAGATCATCATTGACCAGAACAAAATCATAGCCATCCCAATGGCTTATTTCATCCCACGATTTCTGCATGCGGCGGGTGATCACCTCTTCACCGTCCTGGCCACGCCCCTCCAGACGGCGGCGCAGCTCGATGATGGACGGGGGCAACAAAAAGATCGACAGCGTGTGCAGCCCCAAAGCCGAATTGCGGATTTGCTGGGCGCCCTGCCAGTCGATGTCAAACAACACGTCCTGGCCGGCGTCGATGGCGCGTTGCACAGGTTGGCGCGGCGAGCCATAAAAATTGCCAAAAACATGGGCGTGTTCCAGCATGTCGCCGGCCACAACATCGGCCTTGAATTGCGCGTCGCTGACAAAATGGTAATCCGTGCCATCGTTTTCGCCCGGGCGCGGCGGGCGTGTTGTGGCGCTGACCGAAAAGGCAATCGAGGGATCCCATTTGCGCAAACGGTGCGCCAATGTGGACTTGCCCGCGCCCGAGGGAGACGACAGAATGATCAGCAGGCCCCGGCGGTTGGCCAAAACCGCGTTACTCGACATTTTGAACCTGTTCGCGCATCTGATCGATCACCGCTTTCAACCCCAAGCCAACGGTGGTCAGCTCGGTTGACTGGGATTTGGAACACAGCGTGTTGGCCTCGCGGTTGAACTCCTGCATCAGAAAATCAAGCTTGCGCCCCACTGACCCGCCTTCGTTCAGCAAATCGCGCGCGGCGGAGATATGCGCGCGCAACCGGTCGATTTCTTCGGTGACATCGGCTTTGACGGTCAGAATTGCCAGCTCTTGAGCGATGCGGTCGGGGTCGGCTGTGGCCACATCATCCAACACCCGCGCCAGGTTATGGCGCAGTGCGGCGGCCATGGCGGGTTTTCGCGCTTCGGCCAGCACACCGGCCTGATCTGTCAGATCCGCAATTTGCGAAAGATGATCATCAAGCACCGCCGCCATCGCCTGACCTTCATGTTCGCGCATTGCGACAAAGGCTGCGACCAAGGGCGCGAAATCCGCCTTGAGCTGGGCGATCAGCGGTGCGGTGTCGTCCTGCACCGCGCCTGCCTCCAGCATACCGCGCACTGCCAAAAGGTCGCTGGCCTTGGACGGCGCCAACGAAATGCCGCGCTCCATCGCTTCGGCCTCGATTTGATTGATCGCGCTCAGCGTGGCCTGCAGGGTCGATGTGTTCAGCGTCAGAGCGCTGGTTTCATCACTGCGCGTCAACCGCAGCGACAGCGTCACATTGCCCCGTGACACCGCTTTGGCCATCATCGCGCGCAACGCCGGTTCCAGCCCGTCCAGCCAATCCGGCACACGCAGGCGCAGATCCAACCCCTTTGCGTTGACGCTGCGCAGCTCCCAACTCCAATTGAAAGGGGGTAATTCGCCCTTGCCCGAGGCGAAACCGGTCATTGATCTGATCATGGTGCACCTGCAAAAAACAAAAAGGAGGGATGGTCAGTGGCACCTAATGCCAATCGCGACCTCAGAGCAAGCCCTGCCCCGGCCCACAAACTGTCCGGATTTGCGACTGCGTTAACCATTTTGAAAGGAATTAGTGCAAATTCGCTTCAACATCTGTCACGTTAACACTTGGGTAATCATTCTAAAGATATTGGTTAACGGACATTGCGGTGGAACAATACTCATAACGATGGTGCGGGGGCGCTAATACGGATGAAAGACATGATCAGACATCTCACGGGTCGTTCCAAGCCGGCCAAAGTGATCGACATGGACAAATTTGGCAGTGGTGTTAATTTGTCGCCTTTGCGCCAGGCCGAAGCTTATTGGAGCGCCCTGCGCAATGGCGAGGATATGCCACGGCGCAGCCAGATCGACCCTCGAGGTTTGCAGAACATTCTGGAGTACACCTTTATTTTGGAACGTGTCGCGCCCAGTATCGCGCGGTTCCGGCTTGCGGGCGCGCATATTTGCGCAATAACCGGTTTTGAGGTGCGAGGTATGCCGATCACGGCCTGCTTCACCCCGTCGGGTCGCAATCAGTTCAGTGCCATTCTGAAAGACATGTTTGATCAACCCAATATTGCCGAAATCACGCTGATCGGCCAACCCTACGGACAAAAATCTACTCTTGAGGCCCGCATGATCCTGCTGCCGATGCGCAACGATCAGGGCGACGTAAACCGCGCTCTTGGGGTGGTGGTTGCACAAGGGCCGCGGATGGCGCGCAATGTGCCATGTCGGTTTGATGTTCAAAGCGCCACGCAACGCCCCGTATCCCGTGGGCCGCTGCAGCAAATCAAGCCACCAGAGGTTGTGCCGACACCTGCCAAACCGGTGCTCGCGCCACCCCCCCCACCAGAATCTGCCAAATTGGAAACACCTTATGCGCTGGCGTCGATCCCCAAATCTGTGCCCTATTTGCGGCTGGTGAAGACAGACCGCTAAGCGGACATATTCGGAAAAAACCCCCGATTGTGACTTAACACACAGTTGGATCCGCATTGCTCTGTTAGCTTAAGCAACAAGGATCAGACGAATCGGGGGTTAGATATGTCAAGATCAACAACACTCTTCATGGTCGGCGCACTTGGGCTGGCTCTTGCCGGTGGTGGCTATTTTTTGGGCACGTCGATGAAAGGCGATGACCAGTTTGCGCTGCTCACCGTGTCCGAGGCCAAAGCGCACAGTCTGACCGATTTCGACGCGCTCACCCAAGAGGCCGGGTCAGACACCGAGGATCAGGCGACGCGATCATTCAAGGTGACAGCATCAGACGGACCCCTGATCAAGGTCGCGGCTCCGTCCGGTTATGCGTTGCAATCGCCGGTGGATTTCGACATCAAAATCGAGCCCAAGAACGGCGTCGCCGTCAACATGAAGTCGATCCGCATCGAATACCGCGTGGGTCCGGCCTGGTTGAATGTGACCGGGCGGATCATGAAACAGGCCAAGGTCAAAGGCTCGCGCCTGTTTGCCACGGGCGCTGAACTGCCCGCCGGCAAACACGCGATGCGCGTCACCGTACAGGACGCCAACAAACGCGTGACCAAGGCCACGGTGTCATTCACGGTTAAGAAGTAGGGTCGGTTGGGGGCGGCGCACCGCCCCCGTTGCGGCTCAGACAGCTTCGCGCTTGGCTTGGCTGGTGCGCAAGGCCGACAATTCCTCGGCCACCAAGAACGCCAGTTCCAACGATTGGCTGGCATTCAGGCGCGGGTCGCAGGCTGTGTGATAGCGATCTGACAGGTCTTCATCGCTGACGGCGCGTACACCTCCGGTGCACTCGGTCACGTCTTGCCCGGTCATCTCGAAATGCACGCCCGCTGGCACGGTGCCCTCAGCCGCATGGATGCCAAAAAACTCGCGCACTTCGCGCAGCACCTGATCAAAGGGCCGGGTTTTGTAACCCGTGGACGATTTGATCGTGTTGCCATGCATCGCATCACAGACCCAGACCACATTGGCGCCTTCCTGCTGCACGGTGCGGATAAGGCGGGGCAGATGATCGCCCACTTGCCCGGCGCCAAACCGTGCGATCAAGGACAACCGTCCAGGTTCGTTTTCCGGGTTCAGACGCGCCATCAACAGCTTGAGATCTTCGCTGGTCATACTTGGCCCGCATTTCAAACCAATCGGGTTCTGCACGCCGCGTGCAAATTCCACATGTGCCCCATCGGGCTGGCGGGTGCGGTCGCCGATCCAGATCAGATGGCCCGATCCGGCCAACCACTGTCCGGTGGTGGAATCAACGCGGGTCAGCGCCTCTTCGTATTCCAGCAGAAGTGATTCGTGGCTGGTGTAAAACTCAACCGTCGAAAACTCATGGGTTGTTCCGGCGGTGATTCCGGCCGCTGACATGAAATCAATCGTGTCCTGAATGCGCCCGGCAATCTCGCGGTACTTCTCGGCCTTCTCGCCCTCGGCAAAACCAAGCGTCCAGGCGTGCACCCGGTTCATATCGGCGAAACCACCGGTTGAGAATGCGCGCAACAGGTTTAACGTCGCTGCCGCCTGGGTATAGGCCTGCAACATTTTGCCCGGATCGGGAATGCGGGCCTGGGGCGTGAACGCCAGCTCGTTGATGATGTCGCCGCGATAGCTGGGCAGCTCGACGCCGTCGATGGTTTCGGTCGGCGCGCTGCGTGGCTTGGCAAATTGACCCGCCATACGGCCCACTTTGATCACTGGAACCTTGGCACCGTAGGTCAAAACCATCGCCATTTGCAGCATGACCTTGAACGTGTCGCGGATCTGATCGGCGCTGAACTGCTCAAAGCTTTCGGCGCAATCGCCACCCTGCAGCAAAAATGCCTCGCCCCGGCCTGCGGCGGCCAGATGTGACTTTAACCGGCGCGCCTCGCCCGCAAAAACCAGCGGGGGATACTTTGAAAGCTGCGTTTCTGCCGCGCTCAGAGCAGCGGCATCGGTATAGTCCGGCATCTGCACCCGCGGTTTCGCGCGCCAGTCGGATTTTTTCCAATCGCTCATTTTCGGTGTCCCCGTATTTCGACGTTAGGCGGCTTTTATACAAAAGCCAGCCAGCGGTGACCATATCACAAATGCGCCCTCTTGACGGCGCTTTGCGGGTCTGAGCAAGGTACCGATCACGTCACCTTTGGATGCAAGGGCTGGCGTCACTGCGTTAAGGACAAAGCGCCATGACAGAGCAACGCAAAGTTGTCGACCGGGGCGAACCCGCACCGAAAGCCCGCCAGTTTGTTTTTGTCCTTTTGGACAATTTTACCATGCTCAGCTTTGCCTCGGCGATGGAGAGCTTGCGCATTGCCAATCGTATGGCCTCGGCACCTGTTTACACCTGGAAGCTGCTGGGCGAAGGCGGCGGCGATGTCACCTGTTCGGCCGGCACCACGTTCAAGGTCGATGGTGATCTGGGGGATCTGGGGCGCGACGACACGATGATCATCTGCAGCGGCATTGACGTGCAGGCAGCGACCACCAAGAAACTGCTGGGCTGGATCCGTCGCGAAGCGCGCAAGGGTTTGGTGATTGGTGGGCTGTGCACAGCGGCCTTTACCCTGGCCAAGGCTGGGCTGCTGGATGGCAAGAAGGCGACGATCCATTGGGAAAACGCCGACAGTTTCACCGAAGAATTTGACGAAGTCGAGCTGACCAAGTCGGTCTTTGTGGTTGATGGCAATCGCATGACCACCGCCGGGGGCACCAGTTCGATTGACCTGATGCTGAAGCTGATTGCCGATGATCACGGCGAAGACATGGCCAATGCGGTGGCCGATCAGCTGATCTATTCCTCGATCCGCACCGATCAGGACACTCAGCGCCTGTCTGTGCCCACCCGTATCGGCGTGCGCCATCCCAAGCTGAGCCAGGTGATCCAGATGATGGAAAACAATATCGAAGAGCCGATCAGCCCGTCGATTCTGGCGCGCGATGTGGGCATGAGCACGCGCCAGCTGGAACGCCTGTTTCGCCGCTACCTGAACCGCTCGCCCAAGCGCTATTACATGGAGCTGCGGTTGCAAAAGGCGCGCAACCTTTTGATGCAAACTGATATGAGCGTGATCAATGTGGCGCTGGCCTGTGGCTTTGCCTCGCCCAGCCATTTCTCGAAATGCTACCGCGCCCATTACGACACCACCCCGTACCGCGAACGCGGCAGTCACGCCGCGCGTTTGTCGATATGATCCGCACAAAACGCCTGCTTTTGCGCGCCGCGGAACCGGGCGATGTCGATGACCTGCACACCGTGTTCAGCGACCCCGAAACCATGCGCTATTGGTCGACCTTGCCGCACAGTTACGAGGAGACCCGCGATTTCGTCGAGGGAATGCGCGGGATCGATCCCAAAACTGGCGTAGATTGGGTGATCGAATACCAAGGGCGCGCCGTGGGCAAGGCCGGGTGTTGGCGCTTGCCCGAGGTCGGTTACATCCTGCACCGTGATTTTTGGGGGCAGCACATCATGACCGAGGCAATGCAGGCGCTGATCCCGGTCATTTGGCGACTGTATCCCGATTTGCCAGAATTGATCGGCGACATTGATCCCGGCAATCTTGGTTCGGCCAAGCTGTTGAGAAAGCTCGGCTTTGTCTATACCCACACCGAACAGAACACGTTGCAAATTGGCGAAAACTGGTTTGACAGCGACTTTTACAAGCTGTCCCGCCCGAGCTGATCCTTAAAAGTTGTCCATGATCGCCTGCGGGTTCGAGTTCAGGTTGAAATTCATCACAATCAGGCCGTCATCGCGCTGGTGCAGGAACGCAAAGTAGAACGCGTAGCGCCCGTTCGCTGTCCAATAGGCGCGCGCTTCTTGCGAGAACCCGCCGCCCAGATCGATGCGGCGAAACACGGTGGCGTCGGTGAAATCCACCGGAAAGGCGCGCCCCAGCTGGTCTTTGGTGGCGGCCAACTGTTCGGGCGTGTACTCATCGCGACCGCCCAGCTGCAACACCAAAGCCACGAAATCACGGGTCATGATGCTTTTGTCGACGAAGGCATCATATTCGGCGTAATCGGTGAACACGCTGTCGCGCACTTGTGCCGATGCACCCAGCGGCAAGATCATCAGAAAAACGGCAAGTATCAAGCGCATGGCGGCTCTCTTTCGATATGGATTTTGGCCATAGTAACGCGTGGTGGGCGCATTGCCAGCGATCAATCGCGTGCGATGCGATAGACGGCGCCGCGATCCACCGAGACAAACCAGATGGCGCCATCCTTGCCCTGCACCACATCGCGCACGCGCCGGGTTTCGGGCGCTTTGATCTGTTCAACCTCGCGCAAAGGCGACCCTGACAAGCGTGCGATGTAGTCAAACTTTAGCGATCCCACCAACAGATCACCGCGCCAGTCGCCCACCAAATCTCCGCTGAGCACCGCCAGCCCCGAGGGCGCAATCGAAGGATCCCAATAGTGGCGCGGCTGCTCCAGTCCCGGCTTGGCGGTGCCCTGCCCGATTTTGCCGCCCGAATAGTGGCGCCCATAGGAGATCACCGGCCAGCCGAAATTGGCGCCTTTCTGAACCCGGTTCACCTCGTCGCCGCCGCGCGCGCCATGTTCGGCGGTCCACAGATTGCCCGCACGATCCAGCGCGGCGCCCTGCACATTGCGATGCCCAAACGACCAGATTTCAGGGCGCACGCCGGCCTGGCCAACAAAGGGATTGTCGCGCGGCACGCTGCCGTCACGATTGATGCGCACCACCGACCCATGATGGCTGGCGCGGTCCTGTGCGCCGGGGCGGTCACCGCGATCGCCCAGGGTCACAAACAGCGTGCCATCGCGCGCCTCGACGACGCGGCTGCCGAAATGGCGCCCGCTCGACAGCCCCGGCAGTGATTGAAACAGCACCCGCAGGTTTTCCAGTGACCGCGCATCATCCGCCAACCGCGCCACCGCCAGCGCGGTTCCCGCTCCACTGGACAAGGGACGCACATAGGTCAGAAACACCTCGCGCGTGCTGGCAAAATCGCGCGCCACCGTGATATCGAGCAACCCGCCCTGCCCGCGTGTGACGACTTGGGGCACACCGCCAAGTTTGGTTTTGCGCGCCCCGCTGACATGGATCAACGCGCCGCCGCGTTCGCTCACCAGCAGATCGCCGCCGGGCAACAGCCCCACAGCCCAAGGTTGATCAAAGCCGCGCGCAATTTGTGTGATGCTGAAATCACCCGCAGAGGTGGTCAGCTGATCGGCCTGCGCGCCCCAAGGGATCATCCCCAAAATCACCGCCGCCCAAATTTTCCTGCTGCGTGTCTGGCCCATACTGGTTCCCCTTTTTCATTGCGCGCGCTGCGGACCTGTTATCAACGCCCGCCGCAAAAAAACATGGCGTGCGCTTGATCTGCGTCCAGTGCCTGACCAAACGATTTAAAGCATGAAACGCTCAAAGCTGCGTGAGCCGCTCAAAATACAGAAGTGCTTTTCTTTTGCAGTGGCCTTGCCTAGGGTTCGCCCAGAACATCATGTTCCAACACGGGAGTTATAAACAATGAAAAAACTGCTCATGGCGACAGCCGCAACAGCTCTGATTGCGGGATCCGCTTTTGCCGGTGGTCACGCCAAAGAAGTCAAACTTGGCATTCTGGTGGGTTTCACTGGCCCAATTGAATCGCTGGCGGGTCCAATGGCGATGGGTGCGGAACTGGCGATGAAAGAGGTCAGCGACAGCGGCATGCTGCTGGACGCGGCCAAGGTCATTCCGATGCGCGCTGACACGGGCTGCATCGACAACGGTCTGTCGACCTCGAACGCCGAACGTCTGATTGGTGATGGCGTTAGCGGCATTGTCGGCGGTGACTGTTCCGGTGTGACCGGCGCGATCCTGCAAAACGTGGCGATCCCGAATGGCATGGTGATGATCTCGCCTTCGGCCACGTCGCCCGGCCTGTCGACTGTCGATGACAAAGACCTGTTTTTTCGCACAGCGCCTTCGGACGCGCGTGAAGGTCAGGTGATGGCGCAGGTTCTGCTGGACCGTGGCATCAAATCGATCGCCCTGACCTATACCAACAACGACTATGGCAAAGGTCTGGCCGACGCGATCATCACCTCGTATGAGGCGGTTGGCGGCAAGGTCACAATTTCGGCGGCGCACGAAGATGGCAAAGCTGATTATTCCGCAGAAGTTGGCGCGCTGGCCTCCGCGGGTGGCGACATTCTGGTTGTGGCCGGGTATCTTGACCAGGGCGGCCTTGGCATCATCAACGCCTCGCTCGATTCCGGAGCGTTTGAAACCTTCGGCCTGCCCGGTGGCATGATCGGTGACAGCCTGCCCAAAAACGTCGGCTCGGACCTGAACGGCTCGTTTGGTCAGATCGCCGGTTCGCAAGGCGACGGCATCGACAAGCTGGTGGCTTTGGCCGGTGACGCATTTGACGCCACATCGCCTTACACGCCCGAATCCTATGATGCAGCCGCGCTGTTCATGTTTGCCATGCAGGCGGCCAATTCGACCGATCCGGCAGATTACGGCAAGCACATTCTGGACGTGGCCAACGCTCCGGGTGAAAAGATCTATCCCGGTGAGCTGGCCAAGGGCCTCGAGATCATCAAAGCGGGCGGCGACATCGACTATGTCGGCGGATCTGCTGTGGAATTGATCGGACCCGGTGAAAGCGCGGGCACATACCGCGAAATCGAAGTCACGGACGGCAAAAACGCAACTGTGCGGATGCGCTGATCTACTGACGATGTGATAAGCAAACAGCCCGGTGCGCGCGCGTATTGGGCTGTTTTGCCAAGTGAGGCCTGCATCAGATGGGCCACCGGGGGTGACATGATCGTCGTTGAAGACGTGCACAAGCATTTTGGCGGATTCCACGCGGTGGATGGCGCCTCGCTCGAGATTGCCGAGCAATCCATCACCGGGCTGATTGGCCCCAATGGCGCGGGCAAAACCACGCTGTTCAACGTGATTGCAGGCGTCCTGCCGCCGACGTCGGGCAAAGTATTTATGGGCGGTGAAGACATCACCGGACTGGCGCCGCACACGCTGTTTCACAAAGGGCTGTTGCGCACGTTTCAGATTGCGCACGAATTTTCGTCGATGACCTGCCGCGAGAACCTGATGATGGTGCCGGGCGGGCAATCGGGCGAGACGCTGTGGAACACCTGGTTTGGGCGCAAACGCATCGCCAACGAAGAACGCGCGCTGCGGGCCAAAGCCGATGAGGTGCTGGAGTTTCTGACAGTCGAGCATCTGGCCGAGCAAAAGGCCGGGCAAATCTCGGGCGGGCAGAAAAAGCTGCTGGAGCTGGGGCGCACCATGATGGTGGACGCGCGCATCGTGTTTCTGGACGAAGTTGGTGCCGGCGTGAACCGCACCCTACTGAACACTATTGGCGATGCGATTTTACGCCTGAACAAGGAACGCGGCTACACGTTCGTGGTGATTGAACACGACATGGATTTCATCGGCCGCCTGTGTGATCCGGTGATCTGCATGGCCGAAGGGCGCGTGCTGGCGCAGGGCACATTGGCCGAGATCAAGGCCAACGAGCAGGTGATCGAGGCCTATCTGGGCACCGGCCTCAAGAACAAGGCCAGCGCATGAAGGATTTGGACTCGCGCTTCAGTATTTTAGAGGGTCTTGACGTGGTAATCCGTGGGCAAGCAGCCCCCTACATCAAGCCTCTGAATTGGGGGGCAGCCGCCCATACCGAGCCTTCAAATGGGGGGCCAGCCCCCCATACCCCCCGGAGTTTATCTCGAAAGATGAAGGAGGGCGTGGGCGCATGACCGGCAACCCTTATCAGGACGATCGCGGCAATCGTGACCGCTCTATTGGCAATCCCCATGGGGCGGGAACGCTTGAGGCGCGGCCCGGCACCGGGCGACAGATGAACACAGGTTCGGCATTTTTGATCGGTGATACGATGACCGGCGGATATGGCAAGGGGCCAGATATTCTGCATGAATGTTCGGTGGCCGTGGACAAGGGCGAGATAGCGGTGATTGTCGGGCCCAACGGGGCGGGCAAATCAACGGCGATGAAGGCGGTGTTTGGGATGCTGGATGTGCGCGCCGGGTCGGTGCGGTTGGATGGTGAGGACATCACCAATCTGAGCCCGCAGGACCGGGTGATCAAGGGCATGGGGTTTGTGCCCCAGACCAGCAATATCTTTACGTCGATGACGGTTGAGGAAAACTTGGAGATGGGTGCGTTCATCCGGCGCGATGACTTTTCTGACACCTTGGCGCAGGTTTACGATCTGTTTCCGATCCTCAAGGAAAAGCGTTTGCAACCGGCAGGCGAGCTTTCGGGCGGGCAGCGCCAGCAAGTCGCCGTGGGGCGCGCGTTGATGACACAGCCCAAAGTGCTGATGCTGGATGAGCCCACCGCCGGGGTCAGCCCGATCGTCATGGACGAGCTGTTTGATCGCATCATCGAAGTGGCGCGCACCGGCATTCCGATCTTGATGGTGGAACAGAACGCCCGGCAAGCGCTTGAAATTGCAGACAAAGGATATGTTTTGGTGCAGGGGCGCAATGCGCATACTGGCTCGGGCAAGGAACTGCTGGCGGATGACGAAGTCCGGCGCAGTTTCTTGGGGGGGTAGACATGAAAACAATGTGGATCTTTGCAGTTGTTTTCACATGCACGGCGCCTGTCGCGCAGGCCAAAGACACCTTTTGTCGGTTTTCGCAGGAATGTTTCGAAACCGAAGCCTGCAGTGAGACGTCTTTTGAGATGACCATGGCTGCCGGGCCCGACGGCGACGTGCAATTGATCACCGAGGCTGAGACGATTGACGCCTTCAAGTCAGGCGATCCTGAACACGGGTTTGTTATCGGCTTTGGGGGCAGCGCAATGCATGTGCTCAGTGCGGCAAAGTCGGGCCAAGCGCGCTATAGTGTGCACCTGGCTGGGCCAATGCTGGTGTCTTATCATGGAATTTGCGAAGTGGGCGAG
>JBGCDD010000263.1:0-11071 GCA_045105075.1 Sedimentitalea sp.
GTGGGGTTTGACAACCGCGCGGCGATGGCCGAACTGGCGCGCGCTGTGCTGGATCTTGGGCATCGCGATCTGGCGTTGATCAGTGCCGAAGTGGCAGGCAATGACCGCGCCATGGCCCGGTTGAGCGGGCTGCGCGATGCGATGCAAACCGCCGGTCTGCCGCCCGATGCATTGGCCGTGATCCAAACGCCCTATGGCATCGAAAACGGCGCAACGGCGTTTGATGCGCTGATGCAGCGTTCGATTCGGCCCACTGCGGTGATGTGCGGCAATGACGTGCTGGCGGTGGGCGCGCTGCGCCGGGCGCGTGAATTGGGTCTTGATGTGCCCGGCGACGTATCGATCACCGGCTTTGACGACATTGAACTGGCGCAGGTGGCGGTGCCGGCCCTGGCCACGGTGCAGGTGCCGCATCGCGAAATGGGGCGGCGCGCGGCACGTGCCTTGATGGACATGGTCGAGGGCAAGAAACAGGTGCAAACCCACAGTCTGGCGGTTCAATTGCGTTTGCGCGGATCACTGGGCCCCAGCAAACGGTAAACGCGCGACGCGCCGTCAAACGAGCCGCGCGCAAAAAGCTATGCTACACGAGACCAGCAATCACATTCAGAGGCCCGCCATGACCGACCAGCTGACCAGCACATTTTTCGCCACAACCGTGACCGACGGTGTGGCCCATATCGAAATGAACAAACCCGAAAAAGCCAACGCCATGTCGCCCGATTTTTGGGAGGACCTGCCGCGTCTGGCGGCCGCACTTGATTGCGACCCTGGTGTGCGCTGCATCGTGATTTCGGGGCGGGGGCGGCATTTCACCTCCGGCATGGATCTGGCGGCGTTTCAGGGCATCATGGGTCTGGCCGAATCCGAACCTGCGCGCGGCGCCTACGCGATGCGCGATCTGGTGCTTAAATTGCAGGACTCGCTGACCAGTCTGGAAACCTGTCGCGTGCCCGTGATTGCGGCCATTCATGGTGCGTGTTTGGGCGGCGGCATCGATTTGATCACGGCCTGTGACATTCGCTTGGCCAGCGCCGATGCCTCATTCGGGGTCGAGGAAATCCACGTCGGGATGGCCGCAGATGTGGGCACCTTACAGCGCCTGCCCAAGCTGATGGCGCCCGGTGTGGTGCGTGAACTGGCCTATACCGGGCGGCGCTTTTCTGCGGAAGAGGCCAGAGGCTGGGGCATCGTCAATTCAGTGCACGCAGATCGCGACGCGGTGGTGGAGGCGGCCATGGCCATGGCGCGCGACATCGCCGCCAAATCACCGCTGGCCATCGCCGGGATCAAACAATCGGTCACCTACGCGCGTGATCACAGCGTGCGCGATGGGCTGGATCAGATCGCGACCTGGAATGCGGGCATGTTGCGGTCACAGGACCTGATGACCGCGATGCAGGCCAAAATGGCCAAGAAAGAGGCGGAATACCAAGACCTGTTGGCCGACGCCAGCTAGCCGGTTTTGAACCGGGGATCTCCCGCGCAGGCGGCATAGTCTGCGCGGATCCGGTCATGGCGCAGGGTGATGAATTTTTCGAACTCTGGGTGGGTAAAGATGTAAAACCGCCCCGCCGCCATGCTTTCCAGCGTCCAATCCGCCACCACCATTGGATCAATGCCGTTTTGGACGGCCGCAACAATGCCACCCGGCGCATCAGCAAGCGGTGCATCGCGTTGCGCATTTGAGGGGCGGCGCTGGTGGGCATTGTGAATATCAGTGCGCACCCAGCCCGGGCACAAGACCGACACGCCGATGCCGTCCGGGGCCAGATCCTGCGCCATGGTTTCCGACAGGCCGACCACTGCGAATTTGGTCGCATTGTAGGGACCCAGATGCTCGGCTGCCAAATGCCCGGCCATTGACGCGGTGTTCACGATATGCCCGCCTTCGCCCTGTTCGCGCATCAAAGGCACAAAGGTTTCAACCCCGTGCACGACGCCCATCAGGTTCACATCGATGACCCAATTCCAATCGTTCAGCGCCACGTTGCCAGGACGACCGGCAAGGCTCACACCGGCATTGTTAAACAGCAGATGCACCTTGCCAAATTGCGACAGCGTCGCCTGAGCCATCGCTTCGACATCGCCGATTTTGCCGACATCGCCCGGAACGGCTGCAACTGAGCCGGGCAGGCCCTGCAGGGCCGCCACCGCGTCTTGCAAGCGATCGGGATCAATATCGTTCAGCATCACATTAGCACCGCGTGTCGCAAGCGCGCGCGCCAGTGCCAATCCGATGCCAAACCCCGCGCCGGTGACCACAGCCACTTTTCCCGAAATATCCTGCATTCTGATCTCCGTTTTTTCCCTGCGCCATCATGCGACGGCGCGCACAAAAGGGGAATGCCTTGCACACAGATGTGCGAGGTCGCCGTTGCGTCACCCGCTCACTGATCTGATTGCAGTGAGCTGGGCAAATGCGCCCGGCGCGGCGCGTCCGCAGCAATATCGGGGGGGTGGTTCGTGTCTGTGTGCACGTCGAAAAAGACATGCGGTTGGCGGCGCAAGCGGGTATGAAGCTGCAACGTGATCTTATTGCGCCAACGGCGCGCAATCATGAGCCGGCTGGTCGCGTGCGTATCACAGGTCGGCATTTCCGGCCCAACGCAGGGACGACACAAAACAAGGAACGACTGAATGCAGCAAGCCAATGATTTCCGCGCCGAAAGCGATGCGCTGGCCACGGTGCTCGAGCCGCTTGCGGACGGCGCCTTCGACACACCGACCTTGTTCAAAGGCTGGAGCATTGATGACGTGATCGGCCATTTGCACCTGTTTAATGTGGCCGCCGAAATCTCGCTGCAGGGCGATGACGCCTTTGCCGCGTTTTTTGCGCCGCTTCAGGCCGGGATTGCGCAGGGTCAATCCTTGCGTGATTTGCAATATCCTTGGCTCGATGGGCTGCGCGGGCGGGCGCTGTTTGAAACCTGGCGCGACACGGTGCACCGGGTCGCGGACGGGTTTGGCGCGGTTGATCCCAAGCGGCGTCTCAAATGGGCCGGCCCCGACATGAGCGCGTTGTCCAGCATCACGGCGCGCCAGATGGAAACCTGGGCGCATGGACAAGAGGTGTTTGACGCCCTTGGCCAGACCCGGATTGAACACGACCGCGTGCGCAACATCGCGCATCTGGGCGTGGCGACGTTTGGCTGGACCCATGTCAATCGACGCCAACCTGTTCCGGACCCAGCGCCGTTCGTGCAGCTTACAGGGCCTTCGGGCGCGATTTGGGAATGGAACGAGCCGCAACAGGACAATTGCGTGACCGGCAGCGCCGTTGGATTTGCCCAGGCGGTGGCGCAGACCCGAAATGTTGCCGACACAGATGTGCGCACGGTTGGCCCGGTGGCCACACAGTGGATGGCCATGGCGCAGTGTTTTGCCGGCCCGCCCGAAGACCCGCCTGCGCCCGGTGCGCGCCATCGCGCCGTGGTCTAGACCTGTGCAAAGCTGTCCCACACTGCGCGCCCAGTGGCATCAAGGCGGGCGGGCGAGCAAAACAGCGACAGATCCAGTGTTGCGTCCCAGTCGCGCGCGGCCAACGCCACCAGATCGCCGCGCCCCAGGTCTTCGCGGATGGCGGATTCGGGCAACCACGCCATGCCACTGCCGGCCAATGTGCGCCGCTTGATCGCCTCAACCAGCCCGTCGACATAGCGCTTGTCCAGGTGGGTTGGACGCTTGCCAATGGTCTGGTCGACCACCGTGCCCAGAAAGCTGGACGGCTCATAGGCCAGATAGGGCAGGGGGCGTTTGGGCGTGCCCGGCATCGCCCAGCCGTGGCGCGCGGCGGCGTCGTGCTGAGCCACTGGCAACATGCGTTCTTGTCCAATGTCCTGACGCGCAAACTGGCTTTCATCCAGCACCAGCGCCACGTCCGCGTGACGATAGCACAGCAGAAAGTCGCAAGCCCCATCTGCCAACATTTGACAACAGGTGCTGAGGCTGTCGGAAATGACCCGCGCGCGCAAATCCGGGATGTCTTGTTCCAGCGTGGTGATGTGCCCGGCCAGGTAATTCACTGAAATCGTGTGCAAAACGGCAAAACGCTGAAATGTGCTTTCGCCCTGATCCAGATCGCGAATGGCCTGGCGCGCATCGATCAGCGTGGCCACGGTTTCTTTGGCCACTGGCAAAAACTGGGTACCGGCCGGGGTCAGGCGCACTGGAAAACTGGCACGATCCACCAGCGCAACGCCCATCCAGCTTTCCAAGGCACGGATGCGGCGGCTGAAGGCGGATTGGGTGATGTTGCGCTCTTCGGCGGCGCGGGTGAAGCTGAGCGTGCGGGCCAGACACAGGAAGTCGCGCAGCAGGTTCAAATCCATCTTGGTCTCCGATTTTCGCCACTTTACACGGCTTTGCAGGGTTATGCAAAAATGGAATAACCCGATGAAAGATTTGAATTGGCGTGCAAATGCGGCCTCTGCGTAGGGTTATCGAAGCTGAGTCGCCCCATTGATCGGAGCCTTCCTGTTGTCTGACATCTGTCCCTTTTGCCAGCGGTCCCGCCCATGAACCTGGTGCGCGATGGCCAAGGCGAGGTGTTGGTTTTGCTGCACGGTTACTTGGGCGGTGCGGCGATGTGGGACGCACAGGTCGCCGCCTTTCGCGACCGGTTTGATGTGATCGTGCCCGAACTGGACGGTTTTGGCGGGCGAACAGATCTCACCGCCAGTGCGTCGATCACCGACAGTGCGCAGCGTGTTCTGGATTTGCTGGGCGGGCTTGGGATCTTGCGGTTTCATCTGGTGGGTCATTCGATGGGGGGCATGATTGCGCAGGAAATGGCTGCTTTGGCCCCCACGCGCATTGACCGGTTGATTTGTTACGGCACCGGGCCGCGCGGCGTGATGCCTGACCGTTTTGAAACACTGGACATGTCGCGCCAACGGCTGCGAACCGAGGGTGTACGCGCCACGGCTCGGCGCATTGCCGCCACCTGGTTTGCGCAAGGTGAGGCCGCAGAAGGCTTTGATCTTTGCGCGGGTCTGGGCGAACACGTCAGCGAAGCCTCGGCGCTTGCGGGTCTGGCCGCGATGGAGGGCTGGGACGGGCGCGACGGTTTGGCCGGCATCATCCAGCCGACCCTCGTTCTGTGGGGCGATCTTGATAAATCCTATGGCTGGGCGCAACCCGAAGCGCTTTGGCGTGGTATCAGCGGGGCAAGCCTTGGCGTTTTGCCCGGTTGCGGGCACAATGCCCACCTCGAGAAGCCCGACATTTTCAATGCCCTATTGGAGAGTTTTCTGCCGGACCCAATCTGAGCGACGCGCCAACAATGGGGCGCGGTTCCAAAACAAGACGTGCGCGCTTGCCGGCTGCGCGGACAAAAAAACAGTGGAGAAAATGATGAAAAAACTACTTATGACAACTGTGTTTGCGGTCTCGATGACCGGCGCGGCCCAAGCGGAGTCGGTCAACATCGGCGCGCCTTCCTGGACCGGAGCCCAAGCGATCGCGCACTTGATTGCCGAAATCGTGACCACCCGCATCGGCGGCGAAGCCAATCTGGTGCCCGGCAACAATGCCAGCATTTTCCAGGCGATGGACCAGGGCAAGGGCGACATTGATGTGCACCCCGACGTGTGGTTGCCCAACCAATCCAGCTTTACCGACAAATACGTGA
The DNA here is from genome assembly GCA_045105075.1 of Sedimentitalea sp. GTDB lineage: Bacteria > Pseudomonadota > Alphaproteobacteria > Rhodobacterales > Rhodobacteraceae > JBGCDD01. The sequence goes on from JBGCDD010000263.1 coordinate 5,633, forward strand.
CCGGCGCCGGCACTGTGGCGCTGTCGGACAATTTCTATGAAGGCAAGCAGAGCTTTTGCGTCTCGCGCGCGTTTTCCGAAGCCAACAATGTGACCTCGATCTTTGACCTCGCCCGCCCTGAAGTGGCCGCCAAAATGGACAGCGATGGCAACGGCAAGGGTGAAATCTGGATTGGCGCACCGGGCTGGGCCAGCGCCAATGTCAACGAAGTCAAGGTGCGCGACTATGGTCTGATGCCGTTCATGGAGCCAATCCGCGCCGATCAGGCCGTGATGACCGCGACTGTGGGCGACAGCATCCGCAAGGATATGGGCTATGCGTTCTATTGCTACAGCCCCCACGCGATCTGGTTCCAGCACGACATCGTACGCCTGTCCGAGCCCGCGTTTGATCCGGCCAAATACACAGCACTACAGCCCTCGGATGACCCCGATTGGTTCGAAAAGTCCAAAGTCATGACAGAGGACGCGCTGAAAGAAGTGCAGATCGCCTATTCCAAATCGCTGGCGTCACGCTCGCCGATCATTGCCGAATTGCTGGCAAACATCGCGCTGGACGGTGAAACCGTGTCGGACTTTGCGTTCCAGATCGAAGGCGGCAAAGACGCAGCCACCGTGGCCAAGGAATGGGTTGCGGCCAATTCCGACCGGGTCGACGGCTGGCTCGGCCTATAAGCTGCCATCTGTGGGCCGGCGCGATCGTGCGCCGGCCCAAACCCAACCTGAAAGGGGCGCCCCGTGAGCGAAGAGTTCGCAATCGAGATATCCAATGTCTGGAAGATTTTCGGTGACCGTGCGCCCGAGGCCATCGCCGACATACGCGCCAACGGTATTTCCAAAAAACAGGTCTTGGATCAATATAATTGTGTGGTCGGCGTGTCGGACGCCACGATGCACATCCGCCCCGGCGAGATTTTTTGCGTCATGGGCCTGTCGGGCTCGGGGAAATCCACTTTGGTGCGCCATATCAACCGCTTGCTGGAACCCACCGATGGCACGATTGTGGTCAACGGCCAGAATGTCATGGCGATGGGCGGCGAAACGCTGCGTCGGTTTCGCAATGAACATATCGCTATGGTGTTCCAGAATTTCGCGCTGATGCCGCACCGCTCGGTGCTGGACAATGTTGCCTTGCCGCTGGAAATTCGCGGTGTGGCCAAAAACCAGCGCATGGAGGTCGCCGAGCGGGTGATCGAATTGGTTGATCTGACGGGCTGGGGCAACAAATTCGCCCATGAATTGTCCGGCGGGATGCAACAACGCGTCGGACTGGCGCGCGCCCTGGCGTCGGATCCCGAAATCCTGCTGATGGACGAGCCATTTTCGGCGCTCGATCCGCTGATCCGGCGCCAATTGCAAGGCGAGTTTATGGGGTTGGCGGCCAATATGAACAAGACCACAGTGTTCATCACTCACGATCTGGATGAGGCTGTGCGCATCGGTGATCGCATCGCGATCATGCGCGATGGTATGGTCATTCAGACCGGCACGCCCGAACAGATTGTGATGAACCCGGTTGATGACTACGTGTCTGACTTCGTGGCTGGTATTTCGCGGCTGAAAGTCGTGCGCGCCCATGCCGTGATGCAGCCCATCGCTGCCTTCGAGGCCGCGAATGGCCCTTTGGGCGACGCACAGGAATTCCCCGAAGATGCGCATCTGGGCGATCTGATCGCCGCCGCCATCGACACCGACCGCCCCGCCGCCATCGTCAACGCCACAGGTCAGCGGTTGGGCGCCATCACCCGCGCCGATCTGCTGCGCACAGTGATTGAAGGAACCGAAACCTCATGAGCGATAAAAGCCACCGCGAACTGCTCACTGAATTTGTGGCCACCAACCCGAATTATTACGCAGATCAGTTCAAAACCATCGGCGCGCGGGCGGCGTTCAGCTGGACGTTCAACTGGGTGGCGGCGCTGCTGGGGCCGGTCTGGTACGGCATGCGGGGCTTATGGAATTGGAGCCTGACCTTCGTCATTCTGGAGACCTTTGCCTACATCCAACTGGGCCGTGGACTGTTTGGCGATCTGGGCGCCGAGGCGCGCACCCGCATTGAACAGATTGAGGGCACATTGGCGTTTCGGCGCGAACAGCTGGCCGCCGCGATTGAGCAGAAATCCGACAAGGTGGATGTGTTCGAACGCACCATTGCCTCGCTTGAGGGGGCCATCGGCGGTATCCGTGCCGAGGCCGATGCGCTGCAGGCCGGGGCGGTTTGGGTGGCGCTCTTTGGGTTGATCGCGTTGATCGTGATCAAGCTGATTGCCGGGGTGATGGCCAATTCGGTGCTGGAAAAACGCTTTTCCGAATGGCTTTCGGATTCCACGATCAGTTCCGGGATCAATCCGTTTCGCACCGCTTTGGCGGCGGTGTTTGCCGCTCTTGTGATCGCCACCTGCGTGATCCACTACAGCTTTCCCGGGGCCATTGCGTGGCTGGCCAGTTTTCCGACCGATCCCAACATTCGACTGAGCGCAATCGACGCGGTTGAGGCGTTTTTTGACGTCATCATTGCCTCGGGCGAGTGGTTCTTTCAGATGATAACCTATGGCATCCGTGCGGTTCTGGACGCACTCGAGGTGCTGTTTGTCGACACGCCCTGGCCAGTGATCGCCAGCTTTATCGTGCTGCTGACCTGGCTTTCCGCAGGCTCGCGCGCGGCCATCGCGGCGGGGTCGTTTCTGGCCTATATGGGGTTTCTGGGGTTTTGGGAAAAGGCGATGACCACGCTGGCCTTGCTGGGCACGGCGGCCTGTATTTCCATTGCAATCGGCATTCCGGTCGGACTGTTTTGCGCGCGTCGCCCGAGGTTTTATGCGGTGATCCGCCCGATCATGGACTTTATGCAAACCATGCCCGCCTTTGTGTTCATGATCCCGGTGATCGCGTTTTTCGGCACGGGCAAACCCGCCGCTGTGGTCACAACGATGATTTTTGGCGGCACGCCAGTGGTGCGCCTGACGGTGCTGGGGCTGCGCGGTGTGCCCGACAGCATCCGCGAAGCCGCCATCGCCTATGGTGCGTCGAAATGGTATTTGCTGACCAAGGTCGATCTGCCGCTTGCGGCGCCGTCGATCCTGGCTGGGGTCAACCAAACCATCATGCTGAGCCTTGCCATGGTCGTTGTGGCGTCGCTGATTGGCGCCAAGGGGCTGGGCGAAGACGTGCTGGAAGCGCTGCAATATGCCAGCGTGGGGCAGGGGATTTTGGCCGGTTTCGCCATTCTGTTTTGCGCGATGATCCTGGATCGGGTGGTGCAGGGCAAGCGCGATTAGGCGGCGTAGGGCGCCAGCTTGCTCCAGTCGAACACCACGCCTGTGCCGGGCGTGTCTGGCGCCACGGCCAGATGATTTTCCACCACCAAGGGCCGCGTGGTATAGCGGTCAATCGGGAAGGAATGCACCTCGATCCAGCCGGGGTTTTGCTGACCTGACACCAGTGAGACATGCAGTTCCTGCATCCCGTGCGAACAGACCGGCAGCCCGTGTTTCTGGCTGAGCGCGGCGGCCTCAAGCCAGCCGGTGATGCCGCCGCAGTTCGACGCATCAGGTTGCAGGAACGCCAGCTTTGATTGCTCTGCCGCGTATTCAAATTCATGGATCGTGTGCAGGTTTTCACCCATTGCCAGCGGCATGCCCGTGGCGTCGGCGATGCGGGCATACCCGGCGTAGTTGTCGGGGATGATCGGCTCTTCGAACCACAACAGATCATAGGGTTTGAACGCCTGCGCAGCCTCGATCGCCTGAGCTTCGGTCATTGAATAGTTGGCATCAACCATAAACGCCACGTCAGGACCAATCAGCTCGCGCACCGCTTTGATGCGGGCGACGTCTTCGGCCAGAGTGGGCTGGCCGATCTTGATTTTTACACCATTGAACCCGCGATCCAGATAACCTTGGACCGAGTCCAGAAGCTTGGGCAGATCGAACCCCAGATCAATACCACCGCAATAGGCCTTACATCGCTGCGCCGCGCCACCGGCCATCTGCCAAAGCGGCTGTGCCGTGGCGTGCCCGCGCAAATCCCACAGCGCAATATCCACCGCCGAGATCGCAAACGAAGCCACACCGCCGCGCGCAACGTAGTGCACGTGCCACTGCATCGCCTCGTAAAGCGCCTCGACATCTGCGCCGTCCTGACCAACCAGAAACGGCGCAAGATCGTCGCGCACCATCGCTAAAATGGCCGTGCCGCCCCGCCCGCCCGTGTAAGTATAGCCGGTGCCGGTGCTGCCATCCTCCAGCGTGATCGTCGCTGTGATCAGCTGGAAATGAGTGTGATCGCCGTGTTTGGCATCCACCAGCACCTCGTCCAGCGGCACATTGAACAGCTGGGCTTTGACATCGGTGATCCGGCTCATAGGTGGGCGCATTCCGGCACTGAGGTTTTCACCGATCCGTCGTCCAGCCATTGCAACAGGTTGTCCACCGTCAGTCCGCCCATCGCCGCGCGGGTCTGCACCGTGGCCGAGCCGACATGCGGCAACAACACGGTTTTGTCGGAGGCTTTCAACCCGTCGGGAATGTGCGGTTCGCCCACGAACACGTCGAGCCCGGCCATGCCCAAAGCGCCTGAGTCCAGTGCTGCAATCAGCGCGTCTTCGTCCACGACCGAGCCGCGCGAGACGTTGATCAAAACGCCCTCTGGTCCCAGGGCTGCCATCACTTCGGCATTGACCAGCTTGTTGGTGGCTGGCCCGCCGGGGGTGATGCAGATCAGCGCGTCACAGGCTTCGGCCATCGCCGTCAGATCGCTATAGTATTGATAGGGCAGGTCTTTTGCGCTGCGCGTGTGATAGGCGATTTCGGGATTGAAAATGGCCAGTCGCGTGGCAATCTCTTGCCCGATCCGCCCCATGCCCAAAATCCCGATCTTGCGCCCATCAGGCGAGCGCGACAGCGGCGCGTTGCCTTTTGCCTCCCACGTGCCCGAGCGCGCCCAGGCTTCGTCATGGCGAAAATTGCGATAACAGGCGAGCAGCAACAGGATCGTGGTGTTCGCGACCTCGGCGTTCAACACATCCGGCGTGTGGCTGACTTTGATGCCCCGTGCGACGCAGGCCGCGGTGTCGATTGCGTCGTATCCCACTCCGTAACAGGACACGACTTTGAGGTTGGGTAAGGCGGCCATGATCTCGGGTTTGACCCCGTCATGACCGTTGGTTGCCACGGCTTCGATCTTGGCGCCATGGTCCTTGGACCAGCCGGCGAAATCCGCAATGTCAGACAATTTGTGCAGGGTGAATTTTTCCGACAGACGGGCTTGCATCACATCTGTGACGCCGCCGATCACCAACAGATCAGTCATCAGCGCGCACCTCCTGGCGTTGTTTGCCAAGGCCTGCGATGTCCAGCTCCATCACGTCGCCAGCTTTCAGGAACACCGGGTCAGGCTTGATGCCCAGCCCCACACCGGGGGGCGTGCCGGTTGTGATCAC
>JBGCDD010000264.1:0-15670 GCA_045105075.1 Sedimentitalea sp.
CCACATTGCCTGCGCCGGTGCAGGACATAGCCCGGGCCGGTGCGCTCAAGGTGGTTGATTTTCAGGACTGCGCTTACGGCGCGCACTATCTTGATCGACTGGAGAAGATCATCAAAGTCGATGACAGCGCGCACAATTGGCAGCTGAGCGAAACAGCCGCCAAATACATCGCCAACGCCATGGCCTATGATGATATCATCCGCGTCGCGGATCTGAAAACCCGCGCGCCGCGTCTGTCGCGGATCCAATCTGAAATGGGCGCGGGTGCAGACAACGTGATTGAGCTGACTGAGTTCTTTCACCCGCGCGCCGAAGAGATTGCCAGCCTGATGCCGGCCAAAATGGGCGCCAAATGGGAGGACAGCCCAAAGCGTATGGCGTTGCTCAACCGGGTGTTCAACAAAGGGCGTCGGCTGCGCACGCACAGTTTGCGCAGCTTTTTGATGCTGCATTTTTTGGGCGGTCTAAAAGCGTACAGGCTTAAAACCCGCCGCCACATGGTTGAAATGGCACATCTGGAGGCATGGCTGGCGCAGTCTCTGGCGCCGCTGGATCGCGACTATGCGCTGTCGGTCGAGTTGTTGAAAAACCGTCGGCTGATCAAAGGCTATTCGGACACACACGCGCGTGGGCTCAGTAAATTTGCCACCGTTATGAGCACGGTTTCCCTGTTGGAAGGACGCGCAGACGCGGCCGATTGGATGGCCCGCCTGCGCGAAGCCGCACTGCAAGATCCCGCAGGCAAGGCGCTGGACGGCGCGATTGAAACAGTGCGCAGTTTTACCTGAGCCACGCTCAGTTCGAAATCGCGACCGCGCGGTGGTGATAGCTGGTTTCGCTGAGCTGCCGGGTCAGGAAGTTGGCGATATCAGAGCGCGATATTTTCAAAGTCAGGCCGCGCAATGTTGGCGGAAATGCCTCTTTGAATGTGCCCGTGGCGGGGCCATCCACAAAGGCGGCGGGTCGCACGATGGTCCAATCAAGCCCACTGGCCTCGACCAGCTGCTCCTGCACTTCGTGATCGCGAAACACAACCCGCAGCAATCCGCCAAACATGATGCGTTTCCAGAAGAAATTCAGGTTGGACCAGCTTTCGCGCGCGCCCAGAGTGGATTGACAGATCAGCCGGGACACCCCGGTGTTTTGCATCGCGCGGATCACATTCAGCGTACCCTTCGAGCGGATCGGCGAGACCAGTGAGGCATTGCCCAAAGTGATCACAACGGCGTCGTGCCCGGCCACAGCTGCGGTGAGGTTTTGAAGGTCCTGTACGTCTCCGGGCGCCAGGGTAAGGGCCGGGTGATCGGTGTCTAAAGCGTTGGGATTTCGGGAAAAGGCGGTGACGCTGTGCCCTTGTGCAAGCATTTGCGCAACGGCCAGACGGCCGATTGTTCCAGTTGCGCCGATGACGATGACTTTCATGATGTTTCCTTTCTCAGTTGAGCTTGACATCGTGTCAAGTTGACGGAGCCGGAGTAGCGCGTTACTTTACACCATGTCAAGCTCAAATCCGCCGACCCGCGATCGCATTTTGAAAGCCACACAAAACCTGTTGGAAAGCGGCGGCGCGGGCAGTGTGCGCATGTCTGATATCGCCAAACGCGCCGGGATCAGTCGGCAAGCGCTGTATCTGCATTTTCCCAACCGCGCGGATCTGTTGATTGCCACGACGCGCTATCTGGATGAGGTGCATGAAATCGGAGCCGAGGTCGACGCGCAGGTGATGGCGGTTCAGGGGCAGGCGCGTCTTGATGGGTTTTTGGTGGCCTGGGGCAATCACATTCCGCGGATCTATGGTGTGGGCAAAGCGCTGATGGCGATCAAAGACACCGACGCCGAAGCCAAAGCGGCGTGGGATGATCGGATGATTGCGGTGCGCGGGTTGTGCGAGGCGAGTGTGCATTCTCTGAGCGCGCAAGGCCAACTGACGTCTGATCTGACCCAGAAACAGGCCGTGGATGTGTTGTGGATGCTGGTTTCTGTGCGTAACTGGGAACATTTGACCCAAGTCTGCGGCTGGTCACAGGCTGATTATCTGGCATATTTGCGCCGCGCCGCGTCACGTTTGATTGGCGTCTGAGGCCGCCAATGCAGCGATCATGTTGGTGATATCATCGGCCAAATCGGCTTCAAGTGGGGCGTGCCGGGTCAGCAGCCGATAAAAGATCGGCCCATAGATCATATCCAGCAGGCTGTCTGTTGAACAGGCTGTCGGAGTGCGATTGCCAAAGATCTGGTCCAGAATAACCCGCCCTTCGGCTCGGCTTTGCAAAATGACCTGATTGCGAAAGGCTTTGCTGACTTCGCTGTCGGGATCCGCCGAAGCCATCAGCGTGGCCGCCTGTTTTCCCGAGCGGGTCGAAAACCGGGCGATCACCGATTTCAGCTGGGCGCGCAATGTGTCCAGATCGCTTTGAGCGCCGTTGGTTTGTGAGATCTGCGGGCTTTGATGCATCAGCGCTGCCATCGCCAGTTCCTGCGCGTTTGCCCAGTAGCGATAGATCGTGGGCTTGCCCACTTTGGCGCGCGCCGCCACGGCTTCGATTGTGATCCCGGTCAGGCCGCGTTCTTCCAGCAAAGCCAGCGCGCTGGCGACGATGGCTTGGTGGGCTGTTGCGCTGCGCGGGCGTCCGCGGGGTTTTGACGTCATTGAAATTTTCACTATACTATTAATGAAACGATACGTAACGTAAATATCACCCACCCACAAGAGGATTTGATATGCCATCGGAAAACATCGACACCCGCGTTATCCCTTATCTGACTGTAAAGGGCGCTGATCAGGCCTTGGCGTTTTACCGAGACGTTTTTGACGCCCAGGAAATCTATCGGCTGGTTGATCCAAATGACGGCCGCATCGGGCACGCTGAGTTTGAGATTGGGCAAAGTCGGATCATGATCGCAGATGAATATCCAGATTTTGGTGCAGAAAGTCCGGTGAGCATCGGCGGAACACCGGTCAAGTTGGTGTTGAACGTGGCGGATGTGGACGGCGTGTTTGCTCTTGCGGTGGAAAAAGGCGCAAGCGCTTTGCGCGCCGTACGAGATGAATTTCACGGCCACCGCACAGGGCAGGTCATCGACCCGTTCGGCCACATCTGGTTCATTCAAACGCGCGTCGGGTCGATGTCGCCCGCAGAAATGCAAGCTGGTTGGGATGCATCAAGTGCACAAAGCGGGTGAAACCGGCCACGTTTCGCGACAGGCAGAAGTGGTGTGTGTGATCAGCAAGCAATTGTTGCCTTTGGTCAGTCGGCGCGAGTTGAAAAAGCAGATGTTCTGACCGGGGCGCCAATGGTTTTGGAGATCAAGGCAACCGCTCGACCGGGCCAACAGGAGACAGCGCGATCGGGGCAGGTGATTGCGAACGTGCGCCACAGCTTCTCTCGCTGCTTTGACCGGGACTAATTACGACCGTCGGCTGGGCGCCCATGGTCAACGCCCCCGTTTTTCCTGGCAATTGCTGGGTGCAGTTTTCAAGCTACGATGGTGTTCGGATGTGATGCTTGTTGGTCGTGTTCCCGTGCAAACTGCGCCGTGATGGCATCCCAACAGGTTGGCAATCCGGCGCAAACCTGATCGCGCGAACGCGCGGCAAATGCCTGATAAAAAATCGAAAATGCGCCACGCACAAGCAAACCCTGGCCACTTTCGCTCAAGCCCGGCAGCTGATGTTGGCAAGCCTCGGCCCTGACGAATTCCATGTTCAAACCCTGCTTTTTGGCAAACCGGTGCGCGGTGTCGATAAAGGACCGTCGACACTGCTGGCACCAAAGTCGCTCTGGTTGGAACCTGGGGAGCACGGCAAGGCAGGTGCGTCTTGTTCTGAGATCAAATTCGGGTAACAGTTTAAACGAGAAAGCAAATGCGCAGACATTTGTAGCATCAACAAGGGAGTAGAACATGAAAAATATGATCAAGGGCGCAACCGCGCTGGCTTTGGTTTTGGCCGCCTCAAGCGCGTCGGCGGAAACCACATTGACCGTTTCGACCTGGGCCGGTCCGAACCATTCGATGAATTCCAAGGTGTTTCCACGCATCAAAGAGATCCTTGAGGCCTGTGAGGGCGGCGATATGTCGGTCAAGATCGAGTTCGGTCTGGCCCCGCCCCCGGCCCAGTACGACACGGTGCGCGACGGTGTGGCCGATCTGACCTGGATCGTGCACGGCTATACGCCTGGCAAATTCGTCACCACCAAACTGGCCGAACTGCCCGGTATCTCTGGCAATGCCGAGCAGATCTCGGTCGCGTTCCAGATGACCCACGAGAAATATCTGGCCGCAGTGGGCGAGGCCAAAGGTGTCGAGGTTCTGACCAACTTCGTGCATGGTCCGGGCCTGTTGAACACGGTCGAGCCGCTTGAAAACGGCTATGCCAGCGTTGACGGCATGAAGCTGCGCGTGGGCGGCGGTGTGGCCAATATGGTTGGCTCGGCGCTCGGTGTGGCTGGCGTGAACGTGCCGGCACCTGCGGTCTATGAAACCATCGCTTCGGGCGTGGCAGACGGGGTGTTCTTCCCCGCCGAAACCCTGTTTGCGTTCAAAACCGCCGAGCTGACCAAATACAGCTATGTGAACCCGGACGGCATGTACACGACCTCGTTTGGCTTGATCCTGAACGGCGACACCTATTCGGATCTGTCGGATGCCAACCGCAAATGCGTTGATGATATGCGCGGTGTGGATATGGCGCGCTGGATCGGCAAGATCTGGGACGAGGCCGATGATTTCGGTCGCGCCAAGGCTGTTGCAGACAATGGCTTGTCGATCATCGAAATGGACGCGGACCAGCGTGCTTACTTCAAGGAAAAGACCGCAGGAATTCTTGATACTGTGTTGGCTGATGTGGACGGCGCAGGCGTGAACGGCGCCGAGGCGCTCGCGTACTTCAAGTCGCAAATCAAGTAACGCGCATCAGGGCTGATGCGTAATCTGTTGCAAAAAACAGAGGGGCTGGCCGATTCTGCCAGCCTCTTTTTGGCCAACGTCGCGGCGGTGATCCTGCTGGGACTTGTGGCGCTCACCTGTGTCGACGTGATCGGACGCTATGTGTTTTCCAGCCCCCTGGTGGGCGCGGTCGAGCTGGTGCGCCTGTGCATGGCGGGGCTGATCTTTTTCTCGTTTCCACTGATGTTTTTGCGCAATGACCACATCATTGTGGATCTTTTTGCGATCTTTCAACGCGGCTGGATCGGCTGGATCTCGTCGGTTTTGATCCTGTGTGTGACCATCTACGTGGCCTACAAAATCGGAGATCGGGTGTTTGACTATGCGGTGCGCGCGGCGGAAGACAATGATATGACGGAATATTTGTCGATCCCACGCTGGCCCGTTGTGGGTTTGATCACAGTGTCGATCTTTGCCGCCGCGCTGACCTCGGCGTTGCGGCTGGCGCTGATTTTGTCCACGCCCGGCAAATTGCCCGACGACCGCCACGGGGAAAACCAATGACCATTGCACTGATCGGCTTTGCCGCCGTCTTGATCCTGGCGTTTTTGCGCATGCCACTGGGCATCGCGCTGGGCCTTGTGGGGCTGATCGGTTTTTCCGAACTGTCCAGCTACCGCGCCGGACTGTCCAACGCCGCACGGCTGGTGATTGATTCCGGCCAGTCTTATGGGTTGTCGGTTGTGCCGTTGTTCATCCTGATGGGTCTGATGGTCGACAAGGGTGGCATGGCGCAGGAACTCTACCGCGCGGCCTATGCGTTTCTGGGCCACCGTCGTGGCGGTTTGGCGATGTCCACCATCGTGGCATGTGGGATGTTTTCGGCGATCTGCGGATCGTCGCTGGCCACAGCCGCAACCATGTCAAAAGTGTCGATGCCCGAGATGCGCCGGTACAAATACGACGACTCGCTGGCCACTGCTTCGATCGCGGCGGGCGGCACCCTTGGTATTTTGATCCCACCCAGTGTGATCCTGGTGATCTACGGGCTGATCACCAACGCGTCCGTGGGCAAACTGTTCATCGCCGGCGTTCTGCCGGGCATCATTGGCGTGCTGTTCTACCTTGGCGCGGTGGTGTTTGTGGTCTCGCGCAACCCCACGGCTGGCCCCGCGGGCGAGCGCACCAGCTGGGGCCAACGTCTGATCGCACTGCGCGATGTCTGGACCACGCTGGGGCTGTTCATCTTTGTGATCGGCGGCATTTACGTGGGCGCCTTCACCCCGACCGAGGCGGCCGGCATGGGGGCTGCTGGCGCCATCGCCATCGCCTATTTCCGCGGCGCGCTAAGCTGGCGCGTGTTGCTGGAGGTCACCCGCGAAACCACGTTGACCACGGCCAAGCTGTTTCTGGTGGTGTTCGGCGCGATGATCTTTTCGAACTTCGTCAACCGCGCCGGGTTGCCGGATGCGTTGCTGAACCTGGCTCAGGGTTTCGATTTTCCGCCAATGGGCGTGATCTTTATGATCCTGCTGATCTATCTGGTGCTGGGGTGTGTGTTTGAATCGCTGTCGATGATCCTGCTGACCGTGCCGATCTTTGCGCCGCTGGTCGAAGGGCTGGGCTTTGATCTGATCTGGTTTGGCATTCTGGTCGTCGTCGCCACCGAAATCAGCCTGATCACGCCGCCCATAGGAATGAACGTGTTTGTGCTGAAAGGGGTGCTCAAGGACGTCTCGGTGTCGACCATTTTCAAAGGCGTGACTCCGTTTTGGGTGGCTGATATTTTCCGCATCATCCTGCTGGCGCTGGTGCCGGGATTGGCGTTGTATCTGCCATCGCTGATGTAAAAGCGTGTTGATCCTGACGCATTCGACTTTGCGCAACCCTGCCATATTGCAGGTGCGCCAACTCCCGCGCAAATTCTTTGGGCGGGTGGCGGTGTGGCCGCGCGGGCAATGTTCGACCGGCGGGGTGGTGCGATTGTTGGCCGAGTTTCAGGTGCTGCGCTATGCGCTGTGCCTGTCGCCGCTGATTGTGATCGCGCTGATCTGGAACGGCGCTGCGTTGCCGCTGTCACAAGCGCCTTTGTTGATGCTGGTGCTCATTTGGATTGTGGAAATGCGCGTGTTGCGGGTGCCCAAAACCAAACGCGCGGATCTGATCAAAGCCCCAGATGCGGAACGCGGAATTGATCTGTTGAACGTGCAGGCGCGCGCCTGTTTGACCAAAATTGCCGCCGGGCGCGAGCTGCGCGCAGGCCAATTGCATCTGGTGGTGGAACAGTCCGAGCTGTGGCGATTTTCGCCGCTGACCTATATCTCGGTGCAGTCAGATGACGGCCCGGAAGTGCTTGATCTGAGCGAACCCGAGCAATCGATCCTGCGCGACACCCTGTTCCAGGACCCGCTGAGCGAGACCCTGTTGCAGCGCATCAATCAATCTCAGGGCGTGTTTCTGCGTGATATCGTGCTAGACGCACGCGGCGTGTCGGCCCATTCACGCCTTGCGGCGGCGCTCGCCTAGGGCCTAGGCCGACAGATCAATCAAAGTGCCATAGGGCGGCGTTTGAACACGCCCATCCGGCACGGCCCAGATCACTTTTAGACCTTTAGGCGGGGCCCCCGCATCGCCGTCAAGATCGGTGAACACCACCAAGGCCGCGGCCTCCAACGCCCCAGCTTGCGCCAGAACCGGGGCAAATTGCGTGCCGCCACCGCGTGGCATATCGGGCAAGGTCAGGTTCTGTTGCGACGGGTCCACGCGGGTACACGAGCGCACCGCATCATCAAACACCATCACATGCAGCTCGGCGCACATGCGACGCGCAATACCGGTGATCTCGGACCAAAACAGCGCCAGACGCGCCGCGTCGATGCTGCTGGAGGCATCGAGCGCCAGCGCAATGCGCGCAACATTGGAAAACGGGCGCACTCCGGGTTGAAAGCCGGGCACCGGTTGGTGGGTGCGGTTGGCCTCGGCAACGCTGGCCAACCATCGTCGCGAGGGGCGATGTGGGCTTGGCTGGGGCTGGCGCATCAGTGCCGTGCTCAGTTGCGCGCGCAAGATCAACTCCCACGGTGTGCGCGGTTGCGCAATGTCGGCTATGCGGTGCCCGATGCGGCCCAACCCGCGCCCGGCGCGACGCCCGGCATCCATCGCGCGGGCTGTGTGCTGGGCCCAACGCGCCGTGTCTTCGGTGGGGTTTTTTGGCTTTGCTGTGCCTTGCTGTGGCTTAAGATCGGCCTGAAACCCCTGTTTTTTGCCAAACTCGCGGTTGCTTTGTCGACGGGATTTATCGCTGGGGCTGGCCAGCGCAAAATAGAGACGATCTACATCCCACTCAGCCAAGGCGGCCTCGGGCGTGGTTTCAATGTCAAAGCGCGCAGCAAGCAGATCTTGTAGCGTGACGGCAGGGCGGGGCAGGGCGTGATCGGCCAAAAGCAAGGCCTCGTTCACCAGCGCATCGGCGGCCAGATTGTACAGTTCGGCGTCAAACCCGGCGCCCAGCCGCGCCTCAAAATCAGCCAGCCGCGCGGGATGGCGCAAGGCAACATGCAGAACATGATGGGCGGCCAGTCCGATCTGTTCATGGCGTGCCAGATTTTCGAAATCGGGCCCATAGCTGATCACATCGCCAGTGGTTTGGGTGCGCGGCCCGTCGCGGTGGATGCACCACAGCGACAGCGCCGCAATGGCGGGGTCCTGTTCGGCCAAGGCTTGCAAGGCCGGGCTGGCGCGGGTGCTGTGCTGGCTCATCCCGCGCTTTGTGCGTCGCGCGCGGCGGCATAGCTGGCATAGGATTTTGAGCTGCGAAACGCCTCTTGCAGCCCCAGCCCAAGTGCTTTGTCGATCAAGAGTTCGAACCCATGCGTTGTCAACTCGCCCAGGGGCAAGGCGGCGAATGCCGGGCCCTCAAGCGTGCGAATACCGGCCATCACATCGATCACCGGGGCAATCGTGGTCTTGTCGGTCAGCGTCACCAGTGCATAGATCAGTGCCGTCAGACCGTGCAGATTCTGCGGGTACATGTCCATGCGGGCGCGCGCCGAAGCCGCAAGCATATCAGCGGCTTGCACTGTGGCGGCGATGTCTTCGGCAATCAGGATGAATTCTGCCGCGACCGCATCCCCCAACGTGCCTGCGATCAATACATCGCGCAGGGTTTTGTCGGGAATCGCAAACAGCAGATCGCTGACCCGCGCCCAGGATCGCGGCGTACAGGCGATCAGATCGCCCCGGCGCAGCGCGGCTTCGGTGGTGTCCAAAAGATCGGGGCGCGTGCGGATGAAGGCCGTGACCGAAGGGTGCAGATTGCGCGCAACACCGTAGTTGGCCAGCCAGTCCGAGGCCTCGGCGCGCAGCGACAGGTGGATCAGCCGGTCCGACAGCGCGGTGCCCATTTCATAAGCAATCGCGCCGTCCTCGACCGCGTTTCCGGCCGCAACAATAAAGGTGGCATCGGGCAGCGCGTGCTGACCCACGCGGCGTTCCTGCAGCAGGCCGTAAACGGTGGGTTGCAACATCGGCGGCGCGGCGGTGAGTTCATCCAGAAACAGGATCGCCGGGCGATCATCTTTGGGCAAATCCTCGGGCGGATACCACACCGTGCGCTTTGTGTCGTGATCATAGAACGGCAATCCGCGCAGATCCTGAGGCTCAATCGTGGTCAGGCGCAGATCAAACAGACGGCTTTTGGTTTCAGCCGCCAGTTGCTGCACGATCTCGGTTTTGCCGATGCCCGGGCGACCATGCAGCATCCACGAGGCGCGCAGATCGCCTTTGGCTTGGGCAGCAAAACCGGCGCGCAGAGCGTCCAGCGCTTGACCGGCAGAAACGGCTGGGGTGTTGACAGGCATGGCATGTTCCTTTGGCCCAAACGGTAGCGGTCCATTCGAACAAGGCAAGGGGATCAAGGCAAAGGGGTCAGAACGTCGCCAAGCTGGTTGCGCGACAGATCGGTGATGCCGATCTGAGCCATTGTGATGCTGAGTTCGTCGCTGATCACGTCCCAAAGCCGGTGCAACCCGTCTTCGCCGCCTGCTGCGATGGCAAATTGCAGGATGCGGCCCAGAAAGGTGAAGTCGGCCCCGGTGGCCAGCGCTTTGATCACGTCTTCGCCGCCGCGTAACCCGCTGTCAAAGAACACCGGAAAATCAGGGCCAACAGCGGCGCGAATTTCGGCCAGCGCGGTGATCGGGGCAGGGGCGCTGTCGAGCTGTCGCGCGCCGTGGCTTGAGACCTGAATGGCATCGACCCCGGCGGTTTTCAGCGCGGTCGCGTCGTCGCGATCCAGCACGCCCTTGACCACCAACTGCCCGGGCCACATGTCGCGCAGGTGCGCCAGAGTCGTCCAATCGGCCCGCGCGCGGCTTTCGGTTCGGTTGAAGTCATATCCCGGCATCTGGAAATTTGCCATCTTCGGCTTGCCGGCAAACAGCGACGCCAGCGACCAGCGCGGGTGCAACGCGAAATCAACAAACTGACGCGGCCCGATGCGAAACGGCATGGTGAACCCATGGCGCAACTCGCGCGGACGCCGGCCCACTTCGGGCACATCCACGGTCAGCACGAGGGTCTGATATCCGGCAGCCTTGGCGCGTTCGACCAGCTTGAACGTGCCACTGCCATCGCCGGTGAAATAAAGCTGAAACCAGGCGTGGCCCTCGGCGGCTTCGATCAATGGCTCCATCGCGGTGCTGGCCACGGTGGATACACCCAACGGCACCTTTTCACGCGCCGCCAGCCGGGCCAGCATCAGATCAGCGCCGGGGCCGGACAGATTACACATCCCCATCGGACTGATGCCAAAAGGTTTTGCCGCATCTGTGCCAAACAAGGGGCGTTGCAATGATCGTGAAGACACATCCTGTAAGATGCGCGGGCGCAGGGTCAAAGCGTCCAATGCGGCGCGCGCCCGGGTGGCGCCGATTTCGCGCCCTGCGGCGCCATCGATGTAATCAAACACCATCCAGGGCAGGCGTGCCTTGGCCAGTCGG
Organism: Sedimentitalea sp.; assembly: GCA_045105075.1. Lineage (GTDB taxonomy): Bacteria > Pseudomonadota > Alphaproteobacteria > Rhodobacterales > Rhodobacteraceae > JBGCDD01. The sequence continues at coordinate 10,887 of JBGCDD010000264.1, forward strand.
CGCGCATCCGCACTTGAATGGATGTGCAGATGCGCGCGCGCCATCAGGCTTTGACGGAGTCCATGAACCGGTCGCGGATCGAGACCGGATCGCGGGTGATGACGGGCAGCTTGATGTTGCCGCTGTCGCATTTGCACACGATGATGGTCATCTTCTTGCTGTCGATGGCCGCCTGCAACACGTCGCCGGTGTCTTTCGCCTGGCACTCGATCACCGTGTCACACCCACAGGCCTTGGCCACTGCCGTCAGCGAGGTTTTCTTGCCCGCATAGGTCGGCTGATCGCCGGTTGAGCCGTAAGATCCGTTGTCAACGATCAACAGGATGAAGTTGTCGGCCACGTTGTTTGCAATGGTCGGCAGCGTGCCAAAGTTGGTCAAAACTGAGCCATCGCCGTCAATGGAAATGACCGTTTTGTCCTGTGCCAGCGCCAGACCCAACCCGATGGACGAGGCCAGACCCATAGTGCCCAACATATAGAAATTGGTGGGTTGGTCGTCGATCATGTGCAGTTCCTGGCTGGGCAGGCCGATGTTGCACACCACCAGTTGGTCACGCAGAATGGGCGCGATTTCGCGCAATACGTCAGAGCGGATCATCAGTAGCCTCCCCAAAAGCTGGCATCGGTCAGGATGGCCACAGGTTTGTTGCACATGAACGTGTATTTCAGGATCGCGTCCAGCTCGTCGGCGTCCTCGCGTTTGTGAAAGTGATAGGTCGGGATGTGCAGCTGGTCTAAAAGCGCCTTGGTGTGCACGGCCATTTCGACCTGACAGGCCACGGGTTCGCCCAACTCGCCGCGATAGGAAATCAGCATCGGCAGCGGCATGCGGTAGAATTGGGTCAGCGTAACCAGCGTGTTGACCGTCACGCCTATTGCCGTGTTCTGCATGATGATCGCCGGGCGCACGCCGCCCATGAACGAGCCTGCGCACAGACCCATGCCTTCGTCTTCTTTGTTGGCAGGAACGTGGCGGATTTCGGGGCGGGCTTCGACTTCTTCGATCACGCCGCCCAGCTGTTTGCAGGGCACGGTGGTGACAAAGCCGATCTCGTTTTTGACAAAGTCGTCAACGATTTGTGTGTGGATGCTCAAGGTCTGAAAACTCCTGTGAAAGCTGTTAGAACGGGGAAAGGATGATTTTGGGCGCGGCTGCACGGCCTGCGCGAATGTCGGAAAACGCCTGCGCACCGTCGGCCAAAGCGCGGGTTTCGCTCCAGTTCAGGGCGCCAAGGCGGCCTTCAAACATGGCGCGGGCGGTTTGGCGGAAATCTTCGGCGGTGTAGGTATAAGTGCCGATAAAGGTGATCTCTTGCAGGGTCATGCGGCGAATATCGAGCCCGCCAGTGTCTTCGCCCAGACCAATATGGGTGATCACGCCGCCCGGGCGCGCATGGGCCGATGCGGTGGCGCGCGTGGCGCTGTAGCCGACGCCGTCGAGCACCAGATCAAACTGCGCATCCCCGTTCAATTCTTCCGGGGCGATTGCGTTTTGATGGCAATGATCGCGCAAATAGCTGCGCCGCTGGGCGTTTGGTTCAACAATTGTGATCGCGCCCGCGCCCTGCGCGGCGAGCGACAAGGCCCCGCCCAGACCAATCGCGCCGCCGCCCAAAACCAGCGCCGTTTCAGCAGGCCCACCAAGCGCCGTTTGCGCGAGACGCACCGCATGCCAGCCGCAGGCAATCGGTTCGGCCAGTGCGGCCTGTTCCAGCGCAATGGTATCGGGAACTTCAACCAGATTGTCGCCCGGCATCGAGAGCCATTCGGCAAACCCGCCTTCGCGCGGCGGCATCGAAATGATCTGTCGATCCGGGCACAGGTTGTCGCGCCCGGCCACGCAAGCCGGGCAAGCGCCGCACGTCACCAGCGGATTGACCGTCACACGGGTGCCATCACGCGGCCCGCCCGTGATCACGCCGCCCACTTCGTGACCTAAAATCAGCGGGGCAGGGCGGCGGTTGTCATGGCCCAGATAGGCGTGCATGTCCGACCCGCATATGCCCACTGCTTGCACCTTGATCAAATGTCCATCACCGGCCACAGGATCGGGCATATCGCGGTAGGTCAGGGTTTCGGGGGCGTCGTAAACCAGAGCTTTCATTTCGCGGTATATCCTCCGTCGACCATCAAAAGCTGACCTGTCACGTAAGCTGAAGCGTGCGAACATAAAAACAGAAGCGGCCCGTCGATGTCTTCAAGTTGACCATTGCGTCCGATACAGGTTTGCGCCGCGTTGCGCGCTGCCCGATCCGGATCATCGAACACTGGCGCGGTAAGTTCAGTGGGGAAAAAACCGGGGCCAATGGCGTTGGCTGTGATGCCATGAGGGGACCAGGCCTCTGCCATGGCGCGCGTCATCTGGACGATGCCAGCTTTCGTCGTGCCATAGGCGATGCCCCCGGGGAATGCACGAGAGGTCTGAAGCGAGGCGAAATTCACAATCCGCCCCCAGCCTGCCGTTTTCATCGGTGCGATCAGGGCCTGGCTCAGGAAAAAAGGCGCAGTCAGATTGACCGCAAGGGTGGCATCCCAACCGCCCTGTGTCACGTTGTCTGCCGTTTCGCGGGTGTTCAATCCGGCGGCATGCACCAGAATATTGGGCGCTCCAAACCGCGAGCTGATGGCCGCGACTGTGTCGTTCAACTTGTCCGTCTGGGTGATGTCGGTGGCAACCACATGGGCGTTTGGGCCCATTTCGCTCTGCCAATCCAACAACTCGGACTCGCGCCGCGCGACGCCGACAACTTGGGCGCCGGCGCGGATCAACGCGCTGGCCGCCTGTCGCCCCAGCCCGGAACTGGCGCCTGTGACACAAGCGACAAAACCGGACAGATCAAAAAGATCGCGTGGGTCAGCCATCGGCAGAGAGGTCAAACACCTCGTCTGGAAAGTATTTGGCGAGGCGCACATCGGCGCTGCGGGCGTGGCCTTCCATGCCTTCAAGGCGCGAAATCCGTGCTGTGGCTTCGGCCACGGGCTTGGCACCTGTGCGGGTGGCGCGCTGCCAGGTCACGATCTTCATGTACTTGTGCACCGACAGACCGCCAGTATAGGACGCAGCCCCCGAAGTGGGCAGCACGTGGTTGGTGCCACTGGCCTTGTCGCCAAAGGCCACGGTGGTTTCTTCGCCCAGAAACAGCGAGCCATAGCAGGTCAGCCGGTCCAGCCACCATTCCAGATCGTCGGCCTAAACGGTCAGATGCTCGGGCGCGTAGTCATCGGAACAGGCGGCCATTTCCTCGCGATCCGAACATAGGATCACCTCGGCATAATCGCGCCAGGCTGCAAAAGCGTTGTCGCGGTTCACCTCGGGCAGGTCGTTGATCAGATCGGGCACAAGGCGCATTACCTCTTGGGCCAGTGCGCGATCATCGGTGACCAGCCAGACCGGCGAGTTATAACCATGTTCGGCCTGGCTGACCAAATCGGTTGCCACGATCATCGGGTCGGCTTTGGCATCGGCCAGGATCAGACTGTCGGTGGGCCCGGCAATCATATCAATGCCGACGCGGCCAAACAGAATGCGCTTGGCTTCGGCCACGAACTGGTTGCCGGGGCCGACCAGGATGTTGGCTTTGGGCAGGCCAAACAGGCCAAAGGTCATCGCCGCCACACCCTGCACGCCGCCCATGGCCAGAATGGTATCCGCGCCACAAATATGAGCGGCATAGACGATGGCCGGAGCCACGCCGACACCGGGGCGGGGCGGGGAACAGGCCATGATGTGCTTGCAACCGGCCACTTTTGCGGTTGTCACCGTCATGATCGCGCTGGCGATGTGGCTGTAGCGTACGCCGGGCACGTAGCACCCTGCCGCATCCACCGCGATCGCCTTTTGACCAGCGATCAGGCCGGGCACGATCTCAAGCTCCACGTCCTGCACTGTGTTTTTTTGAGCTTCGGCAAAGCGGCGCACATTGTTGTGTGCGAACTGGATGTCGGCCTTTAGTTTGTCCGACACCAGTGCGCTGGCGGCGTCGATATCGGCCTGGGACAGAACAATCGTGCCGTCGTATTTGTCGAACTTGGCCGCGTAATCCAGCGCGGCCTGATCGCCACCGGTTTCGATATCGCTCAGGATGCCCTGCACGATGTCATGCACATCCGAGGCGTCCGAGGCCGATGTCAGCGTTGCTTTTTTGAGATAGTCACGGGCCATATCAGCGGGCTCCTGGTTGTAGATGTCGGTAAGCGGGGTGGTCGAGCCCGCCGGCACAAAAGTGATACGCCACAAAACCAAACAGAGAAAAATGACGGACGGCGCCACGCGCGGGTTGATGTGCGCCTGACTTTGTTACTGGATCGCGCCGCGGGATTGCGTTGACCGGGCGCGCGCGCGGTTTGGCAACTTCGCGCCGAAACAAAACGTTGATCAGATCTGCGGAGTTGACGGGCTGGCTGCACGCGATTGCCAAAGATAACTTGCCCTTCACAAAAGTCACTCCTCGCCCGTTTTCTGGTGCTGTAAAAATGCAAAGCGATGCTTTGCATGGCGGCATGTAAGCGATTACAATTGCATTGTGCAGGCGCTTACATCATTTAACATGAGGTGGACCGAGACGTGCTTGCCTTGTATTGGGCAACGCCTGCGCGATTGTTTGGGTCATCGGTTTCAAAATTGGAATGCAAAGGGACAGGCAGCACGTGCGCGCAACTCCGACCATCAATGACGTGGCCCTGCGCGCCGGGGTGTCGACGGCCACGGTGTCGCGCTGTTTGAACACGCCCGATCAAGTGGCCAAGGCGACCCGCGACAAAGTGCAGATGGCGGTGCGCGATCT
>JBGCDD010000265.1:0-19446 GCA_045105075.1 Sedimentitalea sp.
CCGTGCTGCCAGCTGTTCGGCACTCATTTCCAGCGAGTAAAACCCGACGACGCCACCATCAATCGCCCCTTCTGATCCATCAGGCAAGGCGCCACGTTTATAAGCTTTTGCCACATTGAATGCGATGTTTGTCGCTAGCGAGGTTTTGCCCATTGACGGGCGCCCGGCCAGGATCAGCAGATCCGAGCGGTGCAGGCCTCCCAGCTTTTTGTCCATATCGACCAACCCGGTGGACACGCCCGCAAGGCCGCCTTCGCGCTGGTAGGCAGCGTTTGCGACATTAACAGCGTCCGTTACCGCCTTGAGAAAGCTCTGAAATCCGCTTTCCGTTTGGCCTTGTTCGCTCAGCTTGTAGAGATGTTGTTCAGCTTCAACGATCTGTTCACGCGGTTCAGACGCCACATCAACCCGCGCGGCTTTCTCGCGGATGTCCTGCCCAAGTGCCATCAATTCACGCCGAATTGCGAGGTCATAAATCATTCGCGCATAGTCACGCACCGCAAATGTGCCAATCGCAGCGCCGGCCAGTCGCGCAAGATAGGCCGGACCGCCAAGATCCTTTAGCCCTTCGTCCTCCTCCATAAACGCCTTGATCGTCACCGGAGAAGCGAGCGCGTTTTTGGCGATGCGAGCGGCACAGATCTCGTAAATACGGCTGTGAACAGGGTCATGAAAATGCTGCGGACCGATAATATTGGCGATGCGGTCAAAGACATCATTGTTGGTTAGAACAGCCCCCAAAAGCTGCTGCTCGGCTTCCACCGAATGAGGCACGACATCACCGCTCGGAACCGGCGTCGGAAGCGTGTCGATATTGGCGATTTCGTTCATGCTGCAGGCCCCTGTTTTTGGTGTTTTTTTGATCCCGGCAGTGCTCTTTCAGGGCACTTTTAAGTCGGTTGAGGTCTAGCCGACCCAGTGCGACCAGTGCAAATTGTATATTCTGTGGATAAAGTAAACCACTATATAACATGCTATATCATGGCACGATTTGGAAGTACGGATCAATATGTGGTGTGCTAGAGGGCGCGTTTTTGCTGGTGTCGGCCTAAGTGCTCGGCATCCGTTCGTTTTGCCAGGCTTTGGGGGCGTTCAGAAACGATTCCACCTCGTGCAGAGTCGCGCCGTCGAATGCGCCGGAGGATTTTGCCTCGGCAAGTACATCCCACCAAGTGCACAAATGGTGTAGCGTAACGCCGTGATCAGAGAGCGTTTTGATCGTGTCGGGAAAGATGCCGTAGTAGAAAATCACCGCTGTGTGAGCACAGGACGCACCAGTCTCACGAATTGCATCCACGAACGATAATTTTGAACCACCATCTGTGGTTAAATCTTCGACAAGAAGAACCCGGTCACCTTCTCCCATTACACCTTCAATGCGTGCGTTGCGGCCATAGCCCTTTGGTTTTTTTCGCACGTAAGTCATTGGCAAAGCCATGCGCTCAGCAATCATCGCTGAAAAGGGAATGCCGGCGGTTTCTCCGCCTGCAACGTTGTCAAAGGCCTCAAAGCCAGCGTTTCGCATTGTGGTGACGGTTAGAAAATCCATCAAAGTCGAACGTATTCGCGGATAAGAGATCAACTTTCGGCAATCGATGTAGGTTGGGCTGGGCAAACCGCTCGCCAGCGTGAAAGGATCCGCAGCATTGAGATGTACGGCCTGAATTTCAAGGAGCATTCGCGCGGTCAATCGCGCCATTTCTTCTGCCGGGGGGTAACTGGTGGGGATCACTTGGAAGCTCCTTTGTTTTCCTCTTGCTGTAAATATCCCCGCCGGAGGCATCAAGATCTATGGCGCTCCAGAAGCTTTTTTGAGCCTCCGGCGGGGATATTTACAGCAAGAGGAAGTCATGGGGCTGTGTTCCAGGTCAAAGCGAAACCTGGATCGAATATAGTTACAGGCCCTTCTGGGGTGGTAAGGTGGTCAGGTCCGCTTTCAGGCGGGCTCTGCGACAGATTCAGGGTGTTTTCATTGAGCTGCAGACCGTAAAATTTGGCGCCGTTTCGCGATGTGAACCCTTCCAGTTTGCCTAGCGCTTCTTCTTTTTCAAAGACCTGCGCCAAAATTTGCATTGTGTTTGGTGCAGTGAAAATGCCGGCGCAGCCACATGGCATTAGTTTGCTGGCATCAAGGTGGGGCGCGCTATCGGTTCCCAAGAAAAACCGCGCTTCGCCCGAGGTTGCAGCATCGCGCAAGGAGCGCCTGTGGGAGTCGCGTTTGGCCACAGGCAGGCAGTAGTAATGTGGGCGAATTCCACCGGCCAGGATATGGTTTCGAGTGATGACAAGATGATGGGTGGTGATGGTCGCCCCCAGATTGTCGCCTTGCGCTCGGGCATAATCGACCGCATCGGACGTCGTTATATGCTCCATGACCACGCGCAATTGAGGCGTGGCGCGTCTTATCGGATCGAGGACCCGGTCGATGAACACCGCTTCGCGGTCAAAGATGTCGATGTCTGGGTCCGTCACTTCGCCGTGCACGCACAGGGGCAAGCCGATTTCGGCCATGCGATCCAGTACCCCGCGAACTTTGTCAAAATCTGCGACGCCGCTGGCGGAGTTGGTGGTGGCTCCGGCAGGATAAAGTTTGACCGCATGCACCAGCCCGCTTTCCTTGGCTTGGACCACATCTTCGGGATCGGTGTCTTCGGTCAGATAAAGCGTCATCAGCGGCTCGAAGGTTGAACCTTCCGGCAGGGCCGCGAGAATGCGATCTCGGTACGCGCTGGCTTGGGCGGCGGTCACCACAGGGGGCACAAGATTTGGCATGATCAAGGCGCGCGCAAAATGGCGTGTGGTTTCGGGTAAAACGGCGCGCATCATAGCGCCATCGCGCAGGTGCAGGTGCCAGTCATCGGGGCGTCTGATGGTCAGTGTCTGGGTCATAGTGTTGGGGCTAGCACAGGCTATGGAAAGCGACCAGAGGGGCGAGGCAATTTGCACCGTTTCACTTGCAGCCTTGCTTCGTCAAACTGGCGCGGAAATATGGAGCGCGATGGTGAAAACCTTAAGACTTGAGGCCTATTACCCGGTGGATGCGGATCGTCTGTTTGCGCTGGCCAGTGATCTGGATGCGCTGGAGGCGGTGACGCGGCCGTGGATCCAATTTGATCACCTGCCGTCCGGTCAGGTAAAAACCGGTCAGGTTATCGATGTTGCGGTGTCGTTGTTGGGTGTTTTCCCGCCGCAACCTTACCGTATGCGGGTGGTGCGCTGTGACGAGGTATTGCGGTTGTTGCGCTCGGAAGAAGAGGGGATGGGCGTTGCGCGTTTTGTCCATGTGGTCACGGTAACGCCCGAAGGTACGGGCGCTAAGCTGGTTGATCTGATCGAGATCGACGCAGGTTGGAAGACGTGGATCGTTTGGCTTTGGGCGCGGTTTCTTTATGGGCGGCGCCATAAGAAGAGGTTGGCTTTGCTGGGGCTTTAGCGGTCGTTGTGCTCTTTTTCGACAGCATCCAAGCGGCGGCGGAATTTAGGGGCACGCATGCGTCCCGTTACATTGCGGCACAGCATTGCCACAAGCGCGGGGCGATCTTCGTTGTCCAGTCGCGCCATCAATGCGCGCAGATACCCCACATTTGTGCGGCGTTCGCGGTAAAGTTGGCTGAAGAAATGTGGCGTCAGGCGCCCCGTGCCGGCCAAAAGCAAAAGCCGGTAGAGAATGTCCATTTCGATAAGGCTGGTTTGCAATGCGCTGCCCATATGCGGCAGGCGCAGGCGCGTGACGTTCGGGCGGCGGAACAGAGCGGCGTGCATGGCATCAAGATCCTGACGCGGATCATAAAGCACAAAGGCTTGGTCCGCTGCATCTAGCATGTCGGGCGCATAACCGAAGCGGTCAGTGAAAGAGGTGCGGCGAAATTCGGTGAAACGCGGATCCCACTCTGTCATCCGGGGATCCAACGTGGCCTGGGGTTGGATCGCGAGCACTGTGGCGCCGGGGGCGGCCACCGAAAACGCGGACGCCGCATAGCCGCACGGACCAGCGCCAAAGAACAAGACACGCTCGAATTGATCGAAAAACCCATCGTCAATCAACTGGTCAAAGTAACCATAAACCCGCGAATTGCGAAACCAAGTGTCGCCATCCGATATCAGGCACAGATGTGACCAGCCTTGGGAGCGCACCATGTCGAATCCCATTGGGTGCGCATTTTCCGACAGCGCCTGAATGCCTTGGATCGATTCGAACGTGACCAGCAAAGTTGGCTTGCCCGCCAGATAGGTCGCAAAGTGACGCTGCCCAAGCGGGTGATATTCGCCGTGCGCTTCAACCAAATTGATCATACGCGACTTCCAGACGGCTTTGTTCAAACCAGCCAGAGACGCGTCGAGCGCGCTGTCGTCAAAATGAGATGCATCCTGCATGAGCTTGACCTTTGGAATCGCTCTGTGTTTTGCGACGACTCGCGCCTGGGGTCAAATTTGGGCGTTGATTGTGGTGATTGTTGGGAACAATGGCTTGTTTTATGGCTTATTGTTCTGAATTTGCACGGCCTTTGTTGGCAAACTGGGTCAGCATACGCGCGGATTGTCTCGTCACCGGGCGCGAAGGCGGGGTCATCAAAAGGCGGGCAAAGAGGGCGCGAAACGGCTCTTTTTCCATCAGCTCATGAAAGCGGGCTTTGCGCCAATCCACCGCGTCGCGATGTCGGGCGGCAAGGGCGGGATCATCATGGAACGCGGCGCGCAACACATCGCTTTTGGGGCGCATGCGCTTGATCGTGGTGTCGGTTTCAATGTTGAAATTGCGCTCGACCCAGTAATCGACGCCAAGCAGGTCGTCGCCGTGGACCGCGCGACCGCGGTCGGCCTTCAGCACATAGCTTTCCATCGCGCCCAGCGGATAGTGGTTGAGTTGAGCCAGGCCATAATTGGGCCGCCCGTAATTTGAAAAAATCCGCCGGGTTTTAAACTGATCATCCAGTTTGCGCCCATGTGCGTCATACCAATGGCTATGGTCCAGGCGGGCGCGGTCCGGGCTGCGCGGGCGGTGAATGCCGGGTTTGGCATAGGTGCCATCGTTGCGATAGAGCGTTTTGAACATCGAGGCGCGCCACGGCCAATTCAAAATATAGGGCGCGCACCAGGTGAAGGCTTCGGTCACCGGCGTGTCGGCGTAGCGCGCTGTGTCGGCGTTGCCAAACAGCCGCCAGGTCAGGGTGATCGCGCTGGCGTCGGGCAGGGCGGCGGTCAGCGCCGAAACAGTGCCATCGCCAGTGTGAATGTTAACGTATTCGTCCACATCCAGCGGCAGGATCCAGTCAAATTTGCGCAAAAGACCCAGCTTGGCCGCATGTTTGAGCGCGGTGAATTGGATGCCGGCCTTGTCATAGGGGCCATCATTGCGGATGTGGGTCAGCCAGCCCTGTTCGGCCAGCGCATCCAGCATGGCATCACTGCCGTCCTGGCAAATGTTGGAATAGATCAGGAAGTGGTCAAACCCCACGGCACGATGATGCGCCAGCCAATCCAGCAAAAAGGCGCCTTCGTTGCGCTGGGTGAGGATTGCGAGATATCTCAATGGGTTGTGACGCTTCTCAGCTTTCCATATCAAGCGCGAGGGCATAGGCCACACGCTCGGTCTCGTTCAATTTGACCTTGAGCGCTTGTTGATAAAGGTCTTCGAATTCGGGCATGCCGTGCAGTTCTTCGGCCTTGGCGCGGTGCCAGTCGAGCCCTTTTTGGTGCCATTCGGCCAACGCTTTGTCGGCCAGCAACCGGTCATATTCGGCGCGCAGTCGCGGTGTGTTGCGCTTGATCGTGATGTCGCGGAAATCGGACCAGTCCATGCGAATCCAATAGTTAATGCCGATCGAGCGATCCACATGCAGCGCGCGACCGCGCTGGCGCTTGATCAGAAAAGATTCTGCGCTGCGCAATGCGTAATGGTTGAGCTGTAGCAGGTCATAGCCAATGGATTTCTTCGAATTGCGCCAGCCGTTTTCCGCCGCTTCAGAAGTCATATCGGCGCCCGACCCGTTCACCCAAGTCACCTTTTTCTTGAACTTCGGGTCCAGCTTGTTGGGGCGGTGGCAACTGATTTTTTCATACGCACCGATGTTCTTGAACATGGTCTTGAAGCCCCAAACGGTGTGCGGTTTGGGGCAGAATTTCGGGGCACATGTGTCGAATTGATCAATCACAAACTCATCCGACAGGCGGGTGACGCCGTTGTGGCCAAACAGTCGCCAGGTCATGGCGACATTGGTGGCATCGGGCACAGCGTCAAAGAAATCCTGCAATGTGCCGTTGCCGGTGCGCACATTCATGAATTCGTCCACGTCGATATGGATGATCCAGTCGGCCTTTTTCAGCACCGGTTCTTTCAGGGCTTCGTTCAGTGCGTGTTGCTGGGGCGAGTTGCCTTTCCATTTGTCGTTGTTGCGGTGTTGCAGCACGCCCATCTCTTGCAGCCGGTCGAGGATTTCGCTGGTCCCGTCGGTGCAATCATTGGTGTAAATCAGGAAGTTATCGACGCCGATGGCGCGGTGATAAGCGACCCATTCCAGAATATAGGGGGCTTCGTTTTTCATGCAGCCCACGATCAGATTTCCGGTTGACCCTTTGGGCAAATCACGCGGCGGAGCGGGTGGGTAGGCGGCGGCCAGATCTTCTTCGTTGACAGCGCCGAGCCGATTGTGGGGCTTAAACGAAGATGTCTGCAATTTTTCGAAATTTTGCACCGCAAGGGGGGGCATCAATTTGCGCGCGGCAGCACTCAGGGTGTCTTGATCGGCTTTCGCCTCTGGTTTTGTGTCGCTCGGCGTCGATTTCAGGCGGGCGAGATCGGCGGCCTTGGTTTTGCGCTCGGCCACAGTTGCGCGGTCGATGCGATACATGAACGCCAGCATGTATTGCGAGGCCCGGTAGCCCATGCCGGGGTCGGGTTCGCTCCACATTTCGGCAGGGCGGTCTTTTGCAAATGTCGCCCCGCTCAGCCCGGGCTGGGTGGTCAAAAGCGCGGTATTTGCTTCGCCGAATTGGGTGGAAAGTTCGGCCAACGCGCCAGCTGTCATGGGCGGGCCGTCTATCGCCAGTTCATTCAGGAAACTGCGCCAAAGTTGACGCGGCAAAATCCGTTTGCGCCCTTCAAGCACCTTCAAGATCAGCGCATTCAACTGACGCGCGCGGGCCAGCCATGCTTCGGACGGTTGCTCAGGTTCGACGCCAGGCTGCGCCTTGCCAATGCTGGGGGCAATCTCAAAGGCGGTGCGCAATTCTTCGGTAACGGTTTCGCTGTAAAACTGGTGCGCATCATAGCCACGCAAGCTGAGCCCGCCGAAAACCGACGACCAGAACGCCACCAATGCACTATAATCCAGCCAAAACGGAGCGCCTTGATTTTCAACAAAAACACCGGCCTGCGGGTCGATCGCAGGCACTGTTTCCAAGCTTGCCTGCCACCATGATTTGGTTTGGGTCAGTTCCAGTTCGCGGTTGAGCGGGGCGGCCCGTCCTTCAAAAACCTGCGCGGCGTAATGGCGGGCCATGGCGCGCGCGGGCTCGTCGACATGGGCGATGACCTTGATATCGTTGGACAAAGGCGTCAGCAGATCCTTGAGCCGGTGCAATTCGCTGGGCCGGTGCAGCGACACGCCCAGTTGCGACGCCGACAGGATCAAGGCGTCGGGTTTGTGCTGGGTGACCTCGCGCCCCAAACCAGCAGTAACATCATCGCGCAATTCCGCCTGTTTTTCGGGCGTGATAAAGCCGCGATTATAGCGCAGCGGGTCAATGTGATCGGGGTCGGTCACGGCCATAAACAGACGAGTGTGATTGCGCGCGCCCGGGCTGCGGGCGTAAAGTACGCCTTTTGAAATCAGCTGATCGCGCTTGGCATCCAGCACCGATTGCAGCCGGTCCGCGCCAACCTGTTCCAAACCGATATGAAGGTAAATGCGCATTCAGGCCCTTTCGCGCGCGGGATTTGCGTTCAATTTGCCCCACCAGGGCAGATCGCACTGCAAAAAACCGGCGATTTTGTCGTGGCTTTCGGGATTGGCCACATCGAATTCCAAAAAATCAGGGGCATCGCGGAACATGTGACGCAAGGTGGCGTAGTGCCCGTTGATCCATTGTTCGCGTTCTTTTCCTGTGTCCCCAAAGCCGCGCGGCAGACCGGGAATGGAGCCGTCAGGCAATCGTTCTGTCCCCAAGTTCGACCAGCCCAGCATCGATTGCGACATCTCGAACGCATCGCGCCGCGAGGCCAGGAATTTGACGCCGGGATGATAGCTGCGCAACGCCTGGATCAGCGCAAAATCGGTTTGCGGCCACAGCGAATGGGTGCGGTTCAGCACGCTCATCTCGGTAATTGCGGTGATATTGGGCAGATGTGCGCCGGGGTCGCCGGTTTCAAAGTAGCCGCGATAGACCAGATCGCCGACATAGGTGCCCTTGAGGTCGGCCAGAGCCGTGTTGCGCCCGCGAATGCGATGATCCGCGACGCGAAACCCGCCCATGCGCAAGGCTTTGGCCAGCGTTGTGGTGCCCGATTTGGGCAGACCCAGATTGACAACCTGCAAGCTCACGGGGTGAGCCCAAGTGCGCTTAGCATCGCCTCTTCCTGGGGGGGCAGTTTGGAGGCGGTGCGCAACTGGTCGCGCATGGTTTTGTACTCGGGTAGGGCCAGCAACGCGTCGCGCTTTTGTTGGTGCAAAGCCACTGATTTTTCATGCAACGCTTTGATTTCAGGATCCGATTTCAACTCGGCCAAAGCGGTTTCAAGCGCCGGCATATAGCGCTGGATCGAAGTGTCGTGGTAGGCTGGATCGTTACGCTCGCGCCAATAGGCGTCGTCAAAGGCGCGGTTTTCGCGGTTCACATCGCCGCGGTCGTTTTTGACCAGATAGCTGTCGAGACTGCGCAGCGCATAGTGGTTCAGCGTGGCGAATTGGCGCGCGCCATGGGCGGGAAACTTGCGAATGCGGCGCGGGTTGGCGGCCACCAGGAATTTATGCTGAACGTCGCGCCCGGAGCCATCGCTCCAACTGGGGCGGCGTTTGGCGGGCAGGCCAGATTTGAAAAACGGCCGGTGCGCGCCGTAATAGTGCAGCGGAAAATCGTTTCGCACCAAGGATTTAACTTCAATCGCCAGATCACCACACCACAGGTCGGGATTATGGCTGCGTTGAAATTGCGCGATCACCGGACGGTCCTGAAAAGCCTCAACATCATTATTGGCGAAGAACTGAAAATTCACCGAAATCGCTTGGGGGTTGTCGCAAGCGGTGATCAGCGCCGGGATCGTGTGATCACCGACGTGAATGTTCAGAAACTCGTCGACATCTGCGATCCAGACCCAATCAGCATCGACGACAACATCTTGTTTGCGCGCGTTCTTCAGCGCCTCCATCTGGTAATTGCGCCCCTCGGCCGGGTTCGGCAAATGGCGTACCATCCCGCGTTGTGCCAACGCATCCAGCAGATGATCGGTGCCATCGGTGCAATCATTGGAATAAAACAGAAAATCACGCACGCCCAACAACCGGTTGAATGCAATCCATTCCAGCAAGAAAGGACCTTCGTTTTTGACACAGGTTACCGCAGTGATGCGCAAGGCATCGCGGGGCTCCGGGTTGCCGCTCATGTCATTCTTCCGCCTGTTTGCGTTGTGCTAACGCATTATTGTTTCCAAACTCATGACATTTCGCGCCAAATTCGTCAAGATTTAGCAAAATTGTAGCGGGTCGCGACCAAGGTCTGAGGGCCCATTGCTTGACGCTGCGCGCCCACCGTGCCCATCTGTGCCAAATTCGAGAGGGCAAAATGGACATTCCACAGTCGATCGAGGGCGTGCAAACGGCGCTGGACGGACAGGGTTATGTGTGTGGTCGTGCGCTGGCCACAGTGGTGTTTCTGGCGCTGAAACTGGGCCGCCCACTGTTTCTTGAGGGCGAGGCCGGCGTTGGTAAAACCGAAATCGCCAAAGCGCTTAGCGCGGCGCTGGGGCGCAAGCTGATCCGCCTGCAATGCTACGAGGGGCTAGATGCGTCCAGCGCAGTCTATGAGTGGAACTTCGCTGCGCAAATGGTCGCCATTCGCACTGCCGAAGCGTCGGGCGGGGCCGACCGCGCCGCGTTGCAAACTGAACTGTTCAGCGATGATTACCTGGTGGAACGCCCGCTGCTGGAAGCGATACGACCTGATGAAAACGGCGCGCCGGTGCTGTTGATCGACGAACTGGATCGCACCGATGAACCGTTTGAGGCGTTCCTGCTCGAAGCGCTCAGCGATTTTCAGGTGACGATCCCGGAACTGGGCACGATCAAAGCGCCCGAACCGCCGATTGTGATCCTGACCTCGAACCGCACCCGCGAAGTGCATGACGCACTCAAACGCCGCTGCCTTTATCACTGGGTCGACTATCCGAATTTTGAGCGCGAAGTGGAGATCCTGACCGCCCGCGCCCCCGAAGCTTCGGCCAATCTCAGCCGCGAAGTGGTGGCCTTTGTGCAGGCCTTGCGCACCGAAGATCTGTTCAAGAAACCCGGTGTGGCCGAAACCATCGACTGGGCCAAATGCCTGCTGGCGCTCGATATGATCAACCTTAGCCCCGAAGTGATTGCCGACACGCTGGGCGCGATCCTCAAATACCAGGACGACATCCAAAAACTGCAAGGCTCTGAAGCGAAACGGATTCTGGACAACGTCAAGGCCAGCCTGGAGGTGGCGTGAAACTCTTTCGCCCAACAGGACGCGCGGAACTGGCGCTGGTGCGCGACGCAGACTGGCGCGCCTGGCCATCGCGCTTGCCGGATCAGCCCATCTTTTATCCCGTCACAACCCAAGACTATGCTGAAAAATCGCGCCTGACTGGAATTCGGTGCCCCCGGCGCCGGAAAATGTGGGTTACGTGACCAGCTTTGACATCTCTGCCAAATGCGCCGCACGCTATCCGGTGCAAGATGCGGGCGGCCGGGCTCACCGCGAACTTTGGGTGCCGGCCGAAGATCTGGATAGTTTCAACCACGACATAACCAGCGACATTCAGGTCGTTGCTGCCCTCCGCAATAAGCAGCCAATCGATCTGGACACAGCCCTTGCGCTGATAGACAACCTATGACCCTTCATCTTTCCAAAAAAACTCTGCGGGGGTCTGGGGGTGCAAAACCCCCAGCCGGTGGCCATGGCTGAATACGCTCCGATCGACATCCCTGAGCATCCAAAGCTCGCTCAGAACATCACCCATTTCGCGCGTGCCTTGCGCAAAGCGGGCCTGCCCATTGGCCCGGGCCGCGTGATTGATGCCATTCACGCCGTCGAGGCCGCAGGGTTCAGCGAAAAGGTCGACTTCTACTGGACTCTGCACGCCTGTTTCGTCAACAAACCCGAACAGCGCGCTGTTTTTGCTCAGATTTTCCGGCTGTACTGGCGCGACCCGCGCTACCTTGAGCAAATGATGTCTTTCATGATTCCGGCCATCCGCGGCGTGCAGGAAGAGCGCACCGCGCAAGCCGCAGAGAAACGTGCGGCTGAGGCTTTGCTGGATGGTGCGCAAGCGCCGGAAACCACGCCGCCCGAGGCGCGTGAAGACGAAACCATGATCGAGATCGACGCCTCACTGACCATGTCCAGCGAGGAAAAACTGCGCACGCTGGATTTCGAACAGATGAGCACGGCCGAAATTGCCCAGGCCAAACGCATGCTCGCCCGATTGTCATTGCCGGTGAAACCGCTGCGCTCGCGGCGCCAGAAAAGCGCGTTGAACGGACGGGCCGTGGATTGGCGCGCCACTTTGCGCGCCAGCATGCGTCAGGGCGGCGACGTGCAAACCATCGCCCGTCTCAAACCCGCAATCCGCTGGCCCAATCTGGTGGTGCTGTGCGATATTTCTGGCTCGATGAGCCAATACAGCCGCATCATCCTGCATTTCCTGCACGCCGTGGCCAACGCCAAAGGGGCGGGCTGGGCCAAAGTGCACGCGTTCACTTTTGGCACTCGACTGACCAATATCACCCGCCATTTGCGTCAACGCGATGTGGACGCCGCCCTCGCTGCTGCCGGCGCCGAAGCCCAAGATTGGGAGGGCGGCACACGGATCGGGTCATGCCTGCATGACTTTAACCGCGACTGGTCGCGCCGGGTGCTGGGCCAAGGCGCGGTGGTGCTGCTGATCACTGATGGACTGGACCGAGACGACCCCGACGCGCTGGCGCGCGAAGCCGAGCGGTTGCATCTGTCCGCGCGCCGCTTGATCTGGCTGAACCCGCTGCTGCGCTGGGACGGCTTTGCCCCAAAGGCCCGTGGTATCGCGGCAATGTTGCCCCATGTCGACAGCTTTCGCGCCGGCCATTCGGTCGCGTCGTTGCAGGAACTGGCAGATGTGATCTCGCGTCCGGACGACGTCGGAGAAAAGGCGCGCCTGATGGCGATGTTATCAAATTGAGCGCCTTGCGGCGCATTCCTCTGGCTGATTTGGCGCGTGCTTTGACTGATATGCGTTGTTCGAACGGACAGGGCCAGACCCCAAGGAGCGGCCGATGACGCAGAGTTTTGATCAGATGCCAGAGACTGCATTGGCTTGGCATCGCGATGGGGTTGGTGCGGTTCTGGCCACTGTTGTGCAAACCTGGGGCAGCGCGCCGCGCCGTGTGGGATCGCAACTTGTGGTGGGCGGCGATGGGCGCATTGAAGGCTCGGTATCTGGTGGATGTGTCGAGGGTGCCGTCATCGTTGAGGCGCTCGAAGCACTTGAAGTCGGTGCACACCGCGTCTTGGAATTCGGTGTCAGCGATGATGATGCTTTTGCCGTTGGTCTGGCCTGTGGTGGCACCATCCGTGTGCTCGTCGAACCTGTGGGCACGGCGTTGCCCGAGGCCATGTTGGCCGACTTGGTTGACGCCCGCGCGCAGCGCCGCGCCGTGGCCTATTCGGTGGTGGTGTCAACAGGGCAGCGCACGCTGGGTGATGGTGCACGCGACCGCATGCGGCTGGATCGCTCGGGGTTTGAAGAGGACGGCGATACGTTTGTGGCCGTGCACAACCCGCCTCTGCGCTTGATCGTCGTTGGCGCCGTGCATATTGCCCAAGCGCTGGTGCCGATGGCTCGGATCGCAGGCTATGACCCGGTGTTGATCGATCCGCGCGCTGCTTTTGCATCAGATGCGCGTTTTCCAGGTGAGACTTTGGTTTTGGACTGGCCAGACGAGGCGGTGACCGCGCTGGGTTTGGACGCACGCACTGCTTTGGTGCTGCTCACACACGATCCTAAACTTGACGATCCCGCACTCGAGGCGGGATTGGGGGCGGATGTATTTTACATCGGCGCGCTGGGGTCCAAACGCACCCACGCCGCGCGGGTGGCGCGCCTGCAAACGGGCGGGTTTTCAGCAGACCAGATTGCGCAGATCCATGGACCCATCGGGCTGGACATCGGCGCCGCCGGCCCGTCGGAAATCGCAGTTGCCATCCTTGCCGAGATGACGGCTGTGTTGCGCGGCAAAACTCCGTGAAGTTTGGCCCTGTTGCGCTGAGGGATGCTTTGGGCGGGATCCTGGCTCATTCGGTACGTGTGTCGACTCAGAAACTGCGCAAAGGCCTGGTGCTTGAGGCAAGCCATATCGCGGCTTTGGCTGCATCGGGTGTTCAAGAGGTAATTGTCGCGCACCTGGAAGCGGGTGACTTGGATGAGAACACAGCCGCGCTGCAATTGGCACAAGCGCTGGTACCAGACCCTGCCGGCGCCAATCTGCGACTGACTGCGCCGTTCACAGGTCGGGTCAATCTTTTGGCTGACACAGCCGGGGTTGTGGAGCTGGATGTAGCGGCGCTCGAGCAGGTTAACCAGGTACATCCAATGATCACAATTGCGACCGTACCGTCGTATCAGCAAATGGCAGCCGGGGGCATGGTCGCCACAATTAAGATCATCTCTTACGGCGTGCCCAAGATCGATCTGGTGCGTGCTGGTGGGGCAGGTCGGGGCGCACTGCGCCTGTTGGCGCCGCAATTGCAAAGCGCTGGGTTGGTTCTGACCCACATTCCAGGTGGTCCGGACCCGGCCAAGGGGATCGCGGCAGTGAAAACCCGACTGGAAGCCTTGGGCTTGGCGCTGTCCGAGACCGTTGAGGTCGGCCATGCCCCCAGTGACATTTCAGGTGGTTTGCAAAAAATGAATGCAGACTTGTTGATGATTTTGACCGGCTCAGCCACATCAGACATTGCGGATGTTGCGCCCACTGGCGTGCGTTTGGCCGGGGGGCAGGTGCATCACTTCGGCATGCCTGTGGATCCAGGCAATCTATTGTTTTTGGGGGAATTGGACGCTCGACCGGTGATTGGCCTACCAGGCTGTGCCCGTTCGCCCGCGTTAAACGGAGCGGACTGGGTGCTCAGCCGCATTGCCTGCGGTGTCGCCGTCACAAGCAGCGATATCGCAGCGATGGGTGTGGGCGGGTTGCTCAAGGAAATTCCGACACGCCCACAGCCCCGCAAAGGTCCCACGGCCAAGCCCTAGCTCAGTCCAGTGATCTCCTAAAGAGCAGTGGCCCATGCCAGGGCCGCTCCAACAAGGCCAAAGGGAATGGCGGCCAATGCAACAAGAAAAACCGCAGTGACAAGTGAGATCGAAGGGGACATGGCAGGCTCCAGAAGCGCAAGGTCTTGGGGACGAATGACTCCAAAGAGACAAAAGCGTCTGTAATCAGGATCACAGATTGAGTTAAATTCACGTAAAATTGCGAGCTGGTATCGAATTTCTTGCACAACACGTTCTTCGGTTTTTCCTCTTGCAGAAAGTATCCCGGGGGTCCGGGGGCTGGCCCCCGGCAGGATAAGGTCACCGGCTGCGGATGATTTGCTCTTGCAACGCCACCTCGGCAACCACAGTCCATCTAGGCCTAAAGTGCGAGAAGTTTTGGGTTCTCTTGGCTTGCGGGGCGTGCTTTAACTTATCCGAATGAACAAAAAATAATGGGAGGTTCTTATGACTCAGGTCTCAATGACCGTAAACGGCAAGGCCGCTTCGGGTGATGTGGAAGGCCGCACGCTGCTGTCTGCCTTTTTGCGCGAACAGGTGAATTTGACCGGAACGCATGTGGGCTGTGATACCAGCCAGTGTGGCGCATGTGTGGTGCATGTAAACGGCATGGCAGTCAAAGCGTGCACAATGCTGGCGCTGGAAGCCGAAGGCGCGGAGGTGGCTACGATCGAAGGTCAGGCCAATGCAGATGGATCGCTGAATGTGATCCAACAGGCGTTTCAGGACCATCACGGGCTGCAGTGCGGGTTTTGCACGCCCGGTATGGTGATGAGTGCGGCCGCCCTTTTGAAAGAAAACCCAAAGCCCAGTGAGCACGATATTCGGGTCTATCTGGAAGGTAATATTTGCCGTTGCACGGGCTATCATAACATCGTCAAGGCGATCATGGCAGCGTCGGGTCAGGATGTGGCTGCGCTGGCAGCTGAGTAAAATCAAAAGCGGGGGGCCAGCCCCCCGACCCCCGGGATATTTTCCGCAAGAGGAAAAGGTCGGTCGGGTCGGATGGCGCTCTTTTCGCATTCAGAATTCAGGGAGAGAAAACAGATGCCCAAAGACAGTGGGATTGGCGCCAGCCCGAAGCGGCGCGAAGACGTACGGTTTCTGACCGGCGACGGTAATTATACCGATGACATCAATATTCATGGTCAGGCCTATGTGCATTTCTTGCGCTCGGATGTGGCGCATGGGCGGATTAACGGGATCGACAGCGCCGCTGCGGCTGCGATGCCGGGTGTGGTGAAGATTTTCACCGGTGCCGATTTTGAAGGTGTGGGCGGATTGCCTTGTGGTTGGCAGGTGACGGACCGTCACGGTGAGCCGATGCAGGAACCTGGTCATCCGATTTTGGCGCAGGGCAAAGTGCGCCATGTGGGGGATCCGATTGCAGCGATTGTGGCCGACAGTTTAGAGCAGGCGCGCGATGCGGCTGAGGCCATCGTTGTTGATATGGAAGAGCTGCCCGCCGTGGTGGATATGAAGGCCGCCGTTGCCGATGGCTCGACCAAGGTGCACGACGATCTGACCAGCAACCTGTGTTACGACTGGGGTTTTGTTGAGGAGAACAAGGGCGCGGTGGATGAGGCGATCAAATCGGCCGCCCATGTGACCACGCTGGAGCTGGTGAACAACCGGCTTGTGGCCAATCCGATGGAACCGCGGGTTTGTGTGGGTGATTATGCCCGCGGAACCGGCGATCACACG
Source organism: Sedimentitalea sp. (assembly GCA_045105075.1). Classification (GTDB taxonomy): domain Bacteria; phylum Pseudomonadota; class Alphaproteobacteria; order Rhodobacterales; family Rhodobacteraceae; genus JBGCDD01. The sequence continues at coordinate 16,193 of JBGCDD010000265.1, forward strand.
CTTTACACCACGTCGCAGAACCCGCACGTAATCCGGCTTTTGATGGGCGCGTTTGTTTTGGGCATTCCCGAGCATAAGTTGCGCGTTGTTGCCCCGGATGTGGGTGGCGGTTTTGGCACCAAGATCTTCCACTATGCGGAAGAGGCATTTTGCACTTTTGCCGCCAAAGCGGTGAACCGTCCGGTCAAGTGGACCTGTTCGCGCTCGGAAGCGTTTATGTCGGACGCGCATGGGCGCGATCACGTCACCAAGATCGAATTGGCGCTGGACGCGGACAACAACTTTACCGCCATTCGCACAGAGACTTATGCGAATATGGGCGCCTATCTGTCGACTTTCGCGCCTTCGGTTCCGACCTGGCTGCATGGCACGTTGATGGCCGGGAACTATAAGACTCCGGTGATCTATGTGAACGTCAAGGCGGTGTTCACCAACACGGTGCCTGTGGATGCTTATCGCGGGGCGGGCCGTCCGGAAGCCACATATCAGCTGGAGCGTGTCATCGACAAAGCCGCGCGCGAGTTGGGTGTGGATCCGATTGCGTTGCGCCGTCAGAACTTTGTCACCGAGTTTCCGTATGAGACGCCGGTTGCGGTGGCTTATGACACGGGCGACTACAATGCGACGATGGACAAGCTGGAAGAGATGGCTGACATCGCCGGATTTGATGCGCGTCGTAAAGCGTCGGAGGCCAAGGGCATGCTGCGCGGTCTGGGGGTGAACTGTTACATCGAGGCTTGTGGCATTGCGCCTTCGAACCTTGTGGGGCAGTTGGGCGCGCGGGCTGGTTTGTATGAATCGGCCACGGTGCGGGTCAACGCTACTGGCGGTCTGGTTGTGATGACGGGCTCGCATTCCCATGGTCAGGGCCACGAGACATCGTTCCCGCAGGTGATTGCGGAGATGATCGGCATCGACGAGAGCATGATCGAGATCGTGCACGGCGATACGGCCAATGCGCCGATGGGCATGGGCACCTATGGGTCACGCTCGATTGCGGTTGGCGGCTCGGCGATGGTGCGGGCGGCAGAGAAGATCATCAACAAGGCCAAGAAGATTGCGGCCCACCTGATGGAAGCTGCGGACAGCGATATCGAGCTGAAGGACGGCGCGTTCAGCGTCGCTGGCACCGACAAGTCGGTGGCCTGGGGCGATGTGTGTCTGGCCGCTTATGTGCCGCACAACTATCCGCTGGAAGACATCGAGCCGGGTTTGGAAGAGACGGCGTTTTACGACCCGTCGAACTTTACCTATCCGGCCGGTGCTTATGCCTGTGAGGTCGAAGTGGACCCTGAAACCGGCAAGGTGAGCATCGAGCGGATGCTGGCGGCGGATGACTTTGGCAACATCATCAATCCGATGATTGTGTCGGGTCAGGTCCATGGTGGTCTGGCGCAAGGGATCGGGCAGGCGATGCTTGAGAACTGCGTTTATGACGAAAACGACCAGTTGCTGAGCGCATCCTATATGGATTACGCCATGCCGCGCGCTGATGATCTGCCGTTTTATGAGGTGGATCATTCTGCGCAAACGCCGTGCACCCACAACCCGCTTGGGGTGAAGGGCTGTGGTGAAGCTGGTGCGATTGGCTCACCTCCGTCGGTGGTGAATGCGGTGGTCGATGCGGTGCGCTCGGCGGGGAAGGATGTTACACATATCGACATGCCTTTGAGCCCGGCGCGCGTTTGGGCGGCCATGCAGGGCTGATCGTTAACGGGGCGGGGGGCCAGCCCCCCGTCGCCCGATGGGCGCCTCCCCCCGGAGTTTATTTGGAAAGATGAAGATGATTTTTCCGACCAAGAGGACGACAAGATGTATAACTTTGAGTTTGTGAAGCCTGGCAGTGTCGCGGATGCGGTATCGGCTTTGGGCGGTGATGAGGCGCAGGCGCTGGGCGGCGGGCAGACCTTGTTGCCCACTATGAAGCAGCGACTGGCGAGCCCTGCGACGCTGGTCAGCCTGAGTGGGTTGAGCGAGATGCAGGGCGTTTGCACAGGCGATGATGGCGCGCTTTGCATTGGGGGGGCCACCACCCATGTGACGGTGTCGGCAGAGGCGGGGGTGTACCCTGGGCTGGCGGCATTGGCGAGCCATATCGGGGATCCTGCGGTGCGCAACCGGGGCACAATTGGTGGGTCATTGGCCAATAATGATCCATCCGCCTGCTATCCGGCGGCGGCTTTGGGCAGCGGTGCCACGATTGTCACCAATGCGCGGTCGATCGCGGCGGATGACTATTTTCAGGGCATGTTCACCACGGCGCTGAACGAGGGTGAAATCATCACCGAAGTACGTTTTCCGGTGCCTGAGGTGTCGAACTATCAAAAGTTCGTGCAGCCTGCGTCGCGTTTTGCGCTGGTGGGGGTTTATGTGGCCAAATACGCCGATCACGTGCGCGTTGCAGTGACCGGTGCGTCTGAGGAAGGTGTGTTCCGTTGGAGTGCTGCGGAAGAGGCGCTGGGGCGTGGGTTCACGGCCGGATCGTTGGACGGGCTGTCTGTGCCTGCGGATGGGATGATCACCGACTTGCATGGCACCGCGGCGTATCGCGCCCATCTGGTGGCTGTGATGACAAAGCGCGCGGTCAACGCCGCGGCGTGATCCTGCGTTTGCGGATAAGTTAAGATTTCAGGTGCGCGGCCCAGCGGCGGCGCATCTGGTTCAGCCCCAACAAGACAAGGCCAAGCGCGATGCTGACCCAAGGGGCCGGGGCGCGGGTCGGCCATTGTGTCAGGCGGGCCGACAGTTCGGCACATATCACATAGCTGAAAACGCAGATCGCAAAGCTGGTCAGGGCCAGTGAGGCGATGCCCAGTCTTATTTGTTCTTTTGGCAAGTTCGAGCGGCCGGACCATGTGGCGCGGTACATCACCCAGTTGTCGCGGCTGAGCCAGGCGAAAGGGCGGCGTGGGCCCAGCAACAGGGGAAATGCGGTTGCGATGGCGCCTGCGAGTGCAAGCATAAGACACAGCGCAACCGGCGCGGTGCTGAGCGCGAGTATTGCGCCAAACAGGCCTGCTGCGAGGTGCAGCCGCGAACGGTGGGTTTCAAAGGTTACGGCCATTGGATTTGGCGATCAAGTTGCATTGAGTGTGACGGCAAACACCCTCCAAAGGGCAGGTGTTTGCATTCTAGTGCTTTGGGCAAACTCGCCCGAGCGCCTTACTTGGCAGGCAGGGGCCCAACCAACATGATCATCTGGCGGCCTTCCATCTTTGGAAAGTTTTCGACCTTGCCGACGTCTTTGGTGTCCT
>JBGCDD010000266.1:0-8526 GCA_045105075.1 Sedimentitalea sp.
CCATTTCCTGACGGTTCAGCGCGTACTTCAGCGCCAGACGCAGATCGACGTTGTCAAACGGTGCGGTGTCCACGTGCATGATGAACACATAGTGGCCGCGGCCCGACACGTTTTGCACGCTGAGGGTGGGCGCGCGGTCCAGCAGTTTGGCGATTTTGGGCTCGACGCGGTTGATGGTGTCGACCTGACCGGCCTGAAGCGCCGCGGTGCGAGCTGTGGCGTCGTTCAGAACGATGACTTCGACCTTGTCGTAGTGGGCGGTTTTGGTCTGATCGCCGCCCCAGTAATCGGCGCGACGGGTGGCTGCGGCGCGCACGCCGGGCTCGAAGCTTTCCATCACGTAAGCGCCGGTGCCGATGGCTGCTGTTTCTGTGCCAAAGCCGCCATCGGGCTGGATCATCAGGTGGTAGTCGGCCATCAGGTAGGGCAGGTCGGCGTTGCCAACAGCCAGCGTGACCTCGAACACGTTGTCACCGTCGGCCCGCATGCTTTCGATGCCTTGTACGATGCCCAAAGCGCCGGATTTGGAGTCTTCGTTAGAGTGACGCTCCATGGTGCGCAGCACGTCGTTGGCTGTGACCTGGTTGCCGTTGGAAAACGTACAGCCCGCGCGCACGGTAAAGCGCCAGATTTTGGCGTCAGAGGAGCCTTCCCAGCTTTCTGCGACCAGACCCGAAAGCGAGCCATCGGCTTCGACTTCGACCAGGGTTTCGCCCCAGAGCTGGCCGATTGCGATTGGCACATCCGAGGCCCAGAGCGCGGGGTCTTGGGTGTTGGTGGATTCGCCGCCCTGCACGCCCATGCGGAACGTGCCGCCGGCGACGGGTGTGGCGTGGCCATCGGCCTGAGCCGATTTGGCGAGCATTGAATTGGCGACTGCCGCTGTCACACCCAAAGCTGCTGCGCGGGTGATGAAGTCACGTCGTGTCATCAGGCCCTGGCGCACGCGGGCGCTGAGATGTTTGAGTTCGTCGGTCATTGGTTTCTCCCGGTTGGTCGGCGCGTTGTGGCGCCGTTGTTTTTGATTGATGGGTCAAGCATGCGCATTTCAGGGCCTCTCGCAAGGGTTAATGCGGCGCCGGAACGTGCCTTTAGAGGCATTTGGGGGCCTCTGTTCTATAAGTGATCTCGTGGCACGCTGTCTGTGACATCCCGTTCATAAATCAGTTCGCCGTTTTCATAGGCGCTGAGTGTCGCTCCTAGGTGAAAATGGGTCGTATCTGACCACATCTCACAAGATGCTTCTGTGCGCAAGGCGATGCCGTCGCGCTCCAGCTCATCGCTCCAATGACATTTGCCACGGGCGGACAGCGGATCGTCGGGGTGGATGCTCCAGCGTTCACTGGCGCGCGAGCCGGTGATCAGGCCATGGTCGAGATCGCGGACTTTGCCAAAGTCGTCTTCGATGATCAGATCGGTGATGCCGGTGACCATGTCGGTTTCGCGCCGCCGGACATGGGTTTCAGGGCGCAGAGTTTCGGTTTCCCAAGGGGCGTCGGACTCAGGCGGCGGAAAGGTCCATTCGTCGCCCGAGGCGGTGGCGCGCACCGGCAAATACAGCGAACCGCCGGTCAGCACCAGCGTGGCGGTTTCGGGGCTGGGCCAGATCAGGGGCCAATAGGCCGAGGAGATCGCGATGCGCAAACGGTGCCCTTTGGGCACGCGGTAAGCGATGTGATCGAGATCAAGCGTTATGGCGCTGCGCCGGTCCGGCTCCATCGCTTTGGGGGTGCTGGGCCCGTTGCGGTGCGACAGGTTGAGCAGCCCGTAAGTGATCCGGGTGCTGGCGCCATCGGGGTGAATGTGGTTGAGCCGCACGGCGATCTGGGCCTGCGGTTTGTCCGAACTGAGGGTCAGGCGCAGGCGCGGCGCGCCGACGATATCGGTGTCGTGGGGCAGGGGCGCGCTGTCAAAACAGGCCGACATGGCATCATCGCTGCGCTGATCGTCGGGCAGTTCCGGACCCAGCCAGATGGCGCAATATTCGCCCGATGCGGCCCCGGTGTGATGGGGCGAGCACAGCGTGGCATTCAGCCCCCCCGGCTCGGGGGTCAGCCCGGCATTGGTCAGGCACAAGCGTTGGGGGGGCTGGTCGGCGCCGCCTGCCAGCCAGCGACCGGAGCGTTCGGTGTACCAGGTGGCCGGGCGCACGCCGTCCATCAGATAGGGGCGGTAATCGGGGTCGTCCTCAACGCCGGCATCGATGCCTTTGAGCCACTGATCCCACCAGCGCAGCGCCTCTTGCAGAAAGCCGATGCGCGGTTCGGGCACGGCGAAATGCGGGTATTTGTGCACCCACGGGCCGATGATGCCTTTGGCGCCGGGCAGGTTGTCAACCAGTTGCGGCACCGCGTTTTTATAGGCGTCACCCCAGCCGCCAATGGCCAGAACCCGCGCGGTGATGGCGCTGTAGTCTTCGCAGATCGAGCCGTGGCGCCAATAGTCATCGCGGCGCTGATGGCGCAGCCAGGTGGCGGGTAGGAACGGTTCGTCATCCAGGCGCGCCAGCCACATGTCGCGCCAGTCCGGGCGCAGGGCGGGATCGGGGGCGCGCGAGGAATAGCTCCACATCGTCGCCCCCCAGCCGAGGTTTTCATTCAGCAGGCAGCCGCCTTTGTAGTGGATGTCATCGGCAAAGCGGTCCACGGTCGAGCACAGGGTGATCACCGCCTTAAGCGGTTCTGGATCAAGGGCGGCGACCTGAAGGCTGTTAAAGCCGCCCCAGCTGATGCCCATCATGCCCACGGTGCCGCTGCACCAGGGTTGCGTGGTCAGCCAGGTGATGATTTCGAGCGCATCATCCAGTTCTTGCTGGGTGTATTCATCGGCCATCAGCCCCTGACTGTCGCCATTGCCGCGCATGTCGACGCGCAAACAGGCATAGCCGCGCCGGGCGAAATAGGGGTGGGTCAGCGCATCGCGCGCGCAGGTGCCATCGCGTTTGCGGTAGGGCAGAAATTCCAGGATCGCCGGCACCGGGTCGTCATTGGCGTCAACCGGGCGCCAGATCCGGGCCGACAGCCGGCAGCCATCTGACAATGTGATGCCAAGATCGGCGTCTTCTTCGATATCGCGCAATGTGTTTTTGGGGGTCATGGCGCGAGCGTTCTGCGCGGGTGCGATTCTGTCAAGCAGATGTGGCACCTGCGCGGCACGGCGGTGTTGAAGTGTTGTGCGATGTGCTCGGCCAGTCGGGTTTTGCTGGTTTCGGTTGGGGCCGCTTGGGGGGCGCGGTCAGGCAGGATCGGTGCGATGTGCGATCAGCAGATCCATGACATTTGTGCCCGTCGGCCCCGTTGTCAGGCGGGCGTTGCGCGCGGCCAGAAACGGGCCACTGTCGGCGGTGTCCAGCGCGGCCTGTCCCTGGGGCTGCCATGTCACGGCGGTGACAATGCCGCCGGCGGCGCCGGTTGGGCCATCGCTGCCATCGGTGCCGCCCACGACCACGGACAGGCCGTCGATGCCTTGGATTTCGCGCGCCAGTTCCAGTGCGAGGGCCTGGTTGCGCCCGCCTTCGCCGGGGTTGGGCGGCAGGATCACGGTCGGCTCGCCGCCCAGCACAAGCACGCCGGGGGCCATGGCGCGCAGTTCAGCGCCGATCTGCTTGACCAGATCGGGCAGCGCGGCGTGCAGGCTTTCGCGATTGGCGTGAACGTGCAGACCCAGCGCGCGGGCACGGGCCTCGGCGGCGTCGCGTGCCACGGTGTTGGAGGCCACGATGGTGGCGTCAAAGTCGAAATCATGGCTGGGGGGGGCGGCGCCGATCCCGGAACCGATCACGCCCAGATCGTCGCCCGGCACGTCAGAGATCGCCAGCACCTGCACGCTTTTGCCGGTGAAATGGCCGAGCAATCCGCCGCCTTTGATCTGGCTGATCTTGCGCCGCTGGGCGTTCATCGCCGTGATGTCGAGCCCTTCGGCCAGCAGCCGCGCGTTCAGGGTTTTCAGATCATCCAGGGTTTTGCCGGGTACCGGATCTTCGGCGAGGGAAGAGGCACCACCCGACACCAACAGCAAAAGATGCGCGGTGTTTGCCAGGCCTGCGACGGTTTCGCGCAAGGCCTTGCCCGCGATCACGGATTTGTCGTTGGGCACGGGGTGGGCGGCCTCGATCAGAGTGACGTTGGGGGGCAAGTCGTCGCCGTGCCCGTCTTTGGTGACAACCAGCGTCGGTGTGTCGGGGAACTGCGCCATAGCAGCGCGGGCCATGGCGGCGGCGGCTTTGCCCACGGCGATGATCTGGTCGGGCTTTTGGGCGCCGGGCAAGGCGGATTGGGTGGCGGTGTGCCCGTCGACCGCGGCCACGCCAGCCTGCCACAGTGTTAACGCATCGCTCATGTGTCTATCCATAAGGTGACCGGGCCGTCGTTGATCAGCGCCACTTGCATATCCGCGCCAAAGCGCCCGGTTTGGGTGGGAACATCAAGGTCGCGCAGGGCCTGCGCAAACTGAAGATACAGCGTTTCGGCGTGGTCCGGCTTGGCGGCGCCGGAAAAGCCGGGGCGGTTGCCGCGCGAGACATCGGCGGCCAGGGTGAACTGGCTGACCACAAGTGCTGCGCCGCCGGTTTGGGTGAGCGACAGGTTCATTTTGCCAGCCTCGTCTTTGAACAGGCGCAGTTTTGACAGCTTGAGCGCCAGCGCGCGGGCCGTGTCATCTGTGTCATCAGGCATGGCGCAGACCAGCACCAACAGGCCGGGCCCGATCTGGGACAGCCGGTCGCCATCGACGGTGACCGAAGCCTCGGACACCCGTTGAACCAGCGCGCGCATCAGCCGCGCCAGGTGGTGAAGTCGCCGGGTTCGGCGCGGGTGGTGCGAAAGGCGTTGGCGGGGTGGTCGGGGTCGGCGTAGCCAAAAGACAACGCGCACAGCACCAGTCGGTCATCGGGAATGTCGAAGTAACGGTGCAGGAAAGGCGCGTAACTGGCCACGGCGGCCTGTGCGATGGTGGCGACGCCCTGGGCTTGCGCGGCCAGAGTGAAAGCGGTGACAAAGCCGCCGCAATCCATTGCGCCGTAGGGACCAAGTTCGGCCGGGCTGGACAGGATCGCGCAGTGCGGTGCGTCAAACAGCGCAAAGTTGCGCATCATTTGTGCGGCCGAGCCGGCGCGGTCGCCTTTTTCAACACCAACCGCTTCGTAAAGCTGCCAGCCGCAGGTGCTGCGGCGGTCTTTGTACACGCCCGAGTAAGAGGCGGGGAAGGGCAGATCCGGGGCCGGGGCGCCGCTGGCCACTTCGGCTTGCAGCGCGGTGCGCAAGGCATCGGTTTCTGCGCCGCTGGTCAGGGTCAGGTGCCAGGGCTGGGCATTGCACCAGGACGGCACCCGGCGCGCGGTGGCCAGCACCTGTTCGATCACATCGCGCGCCACCGGATCGGGGCGAAAAGCGCGACAGGAAAACCGCGCGGCCATCAATGTATCAAGCTCGGCAAGCGACATCACGCAAGGCACCTTTTTGTCACGATTATTGGGACGCTCAGGATGGCGAGGTGGGCCGCAATACGCAAGATGTGAAAAAAAAGTGTTTTAGGGTCTAGACAAATGCATCTGGCTTTATAAATTAACACACGCATAGGGAGAGTGCTTTACCGATACTCAACCTATAAACGATATGACCGAAACAGTAAACGAGATTGAACATCAAGACATTCCGGCGATTTCTGTCGGGGTGAAGAGACTGCGAACACCTGTCTACGATATCCTGGTCCGGGTTCCGCCTGCCTGGTTTTCCAATGCCCGACGAACCGGGTTTGGTTGCGCTCGCGCCTGCAGATATCGTTCAACTGTGCCCATGCGTGGCCAAGACAGGGAGGACGCGGCCGGGGTTGAGATTATTGATTGGAAGCAATTACATAGCCAACCCCGGCCGCAACCACAGCCCCCAGCACAACAGCGATGGCGATTTTGATGGCGGACCAGGGGCGTTCGCCCTGAACGCGCCCGGATTGGCCGTTGATCACAAAGCGATAGCTTTTGCCGCGGTACTTGTAGGCGGCCAGCCACACCGGCAGCAGGATGTGTTTGAAGGTGATGTCGCGCATGTCGGTGTCGATGTCATGGATGCGCTGACGGTCGCCGCCGATGTCAAAGCGCACGTCGCGCTCGATCGTGCGCTCCATCTGGGCGCGGGCTTCGGTGAAGCCATCCCCAAGCGCGACGGTGTAACCTTGCGCGCGCAACCCGGCGAGAAATTCGGGCTGGTAGGGTTCCAGAGCGGCCAGATCCCAGGGGGCGAGTTGATCGGTATAGCGTTTGGGCAGGCTGGTGGCGGCCAAGATCAGCACATCATCGAAAAACCGCGCAACCCGGCCTGAGACAGTGCGCCAGCGCACTTTGGCGACCCGTTGTTGTTCGCGTTTGCCATTGCGGGTGACGGTGCGGGTTTCATAGTAAACCGTGCCGCGTTCGCCGCGATATTGGCTTTTGGTGTTGGCATCAAAAGTCCAGTAGGGCACGTAGATGCCTTGCATTTTGCGCCCCTTTCGGGCGTAGGCCTGCAGCCCGTTCGGGGCAAACCAGAGCCCGCCCAACCAATCGGACATGGCTTTGTGCGCGGTGCGTTCATCCAGCTGAAACGGCAGCACGCCGCGCGGTTTGATGTGGCGGTGGGTGCCGGTGTCGGTGACCACGGGGGTGGCGCAAAACGGACATTCGGCGGCATGGGTGTCGGGGTCGAATTCGACCTGTGCGGCGCAGTTGGGGCAATTGAGAACGCGGGTGAGCTCGATTTCAGCCTCGGGCAGGCGCTGGTTCAGCGCGGCATCAAGGTCAAGTTCGCGCAGAGCCGAGCCGCCCCAGGGGCCGGAACTGATGGCGGCACTGTTGCCGCAGTGATCGCAGATCAGCGCGTTTTCACCCGGTTGAAACCGATAGTCAGCGCCGCACTGATCACAGGGAAAACGGTGCGTGTCTTCTGGTTGGGGCGACGGGGAGGGCGTGGCGGTGTCGGTCATGGGGTCCCGGGGCGAAGGGTTGTGAGGATTGGCGCGTCAAAACCGGCGGGTGCAAGTGGTTTTGACGCGCCGTGTTGATTGTTTTTCAGGCCTCCGGCGGGGATATTTTTGGCAAGAGGAAGATCAGGCGCCGGGCGGCGGCGGGGGCAGAACTGTGAAGAGTTGCGCCAGTTCGGCGACGTCTTCGGCTTTGAGCCAGCCGTCCTGGCCGGCGGTCCAGACATAGGTTTCGCGCGCCAGTTGTCCGTCTGTGGCCATGCGGCCCAGTTTGGCTTTGGAGAACGGCCCGCTGGTTTGTCCGTTTTCGGCGATGTGCCAAACGTGTTCGACCGGGGGCGGGGGTGGGGCGGCGCGTGTTGGTTGTGGGGCTGGGGCGGCTTGCGCGGCGCCCCAGGGGTTGGCCTGGTTGGCCATTTGCATCCCGAGGCCGGCGCCGAGGCCGGTTTGCATGGCCCCTGCGCCAGCGCCGTCGCGACCCAGGGCTTCGGCGGCCTGGAACTGCATGTATTCGTTGAGATTTCCGATCACGCCCATGGAGGAACGTTTGTCGAGCACTTCTTCAACGGCGGGGGGGAGCGAGATGTTTTCGATGTAGAGTTCGGGCATGGCCAGGCCGTATTGGCTGAGCTGGTCGGCGATGTCGCGGGCGACCAGTTGGCCCAGCTCGCGGGTGTTGGCGGCCATGTCGAGCACCGGGATTCCGCTGCGTGCTACGGTGCGAGAGAATTCCTGTACGATGATGTTGCGGATCTGGAAGCTGATTTCGTCCATGGTGAATTCGCCGTCGGTGCCGACGATTTCGACCAGGAATTTGGCCGGATCCGCGATGCGCACGGAATAGGTGCCAAAGGCGCGCAGGCGGACGGGGCCGAATTCCGGATCACGTGCGATGATCGGGTTTTTGGTGCCCCATTTCAGATCGGCAGAGCGGGGGGTGTTGACGTAGTAGACTTCTGATTTGAACGGGCTTTTTAAGCCGTGATCCCAGTGGTTGAGCGTGGTCAGGATCGGCATGTTGTTGGTTTCGAGCATGTAGAGCCCAGGGGTGAACACATCGGCCAGCTGACCTTCGTGAATGAACACAGCCGCCTGGCCTTCGCGCACGGTGAGTTTTGCGCCGTATTTGATTTCGTGGCCTTCGCGTTCAAAGCGCCAGACCATGGTGTCGCGGGTGTTGTCGGTCCAGTGGATGACGTCGATGAATTCACCGGTGAGAAAGTCGAAAATGCCCATGGGTCTGGTCCTTATGTATGTGTGAAACGGCCTGATCGGGGTGGCGGCGTTTCCGGAGAATGGCGTCGGGTGTGGCTTGATCTGGGGCCGGGGGTGCGTGGCTCACAGCTGTTCTCCGGTCAGGCCCAGCGCGATCTGGCGCGCGATGGGGCGGGCGGCGTCGGCGCTGATGCCGGGTGACAGGCGGGGGTCGTAAAGCATGCTGAGCAGTTTTTCATCGTGGCTGGTGAGCAGGGCGAATTCGTCGTCATCGTTGAAGATCGAGGGGCGCGCGGCGGGGCTGTCATTGGGCAGGCCGAGCCCTTGGGAGATCTCTTCGTGGATGCACGACAGGCGCAC
>JBGCDD010000267.1:0-2703 GCA_045105075.1 Sedimentitalea sp.
CGCAGAACAACCTCCGGCGCACCGGCGATCATGCGCAGCGGCGGCACCCATTACATGGCAGGCTGGCCCGATGCCGCGACCTTCCAACGCGTCGTGCAAGACCTCGCAGCGGAGGCTGGCATCCCAACCCAAACGCTACCCGATGGCCTGCGCGTCCGCGACACCAAATCCCATCGCTTCTGGATCAACTATAATCCCGCCCCCATCACCTATGAGGACCGCAACATAGCTGCCGCAGATATTTTGTGGGAGGCCCGCGGCGCGTCGTCTTAGCAACGGGCACAGGTCGCCGGTGATTGCTCTATTCCGGCAACACCATCCCCGGGCGGCCAAAGCCCGCCTGAAGCGCGCAAAAACGCTTTGCTCAAAATCTGAATTCTTGTAACCTTCTTCTAAATTTAAAAACGTTAGGAATTTCGATGAAACCCGCTGCCTCTGCTGTTCCCCGTTCGCTCATTGTCTCGTTTCTCGTCGCGCCGCTGGCGCTGGCCGGATGCGTCAGCAGCGGTACGTCAACTTCGACACCCGCCGCCAACCAGTTTCCCGCGAACCTCACATCACCCGGACCGCTCCAACCCACGGGCACCGTCGGCGATGCAACCTTCGTGCCCCTGATCAACGGCGTACGCACAACAGCAGGCGTCGCCCCGCTGACCTACAACGCACAGCTCGATGCAGCGGCACAGGCCCATGCAAACGACATGCTCACCAACAACTACTTCAGCCACACAGGCCTCACCGACGCCACGCGCACTCTTGCGATACGCGTCCAAGCGACGGGCTATCAGTACAAGTTGATCGGCGAGAACATTGCGCAGGGCCAACAAACCGAGCAAGACGTCCTCGATGGATGGGTCGCCTCACCAGGACACCAAGCCAATAACGTAACACCCGCTTTCGAACACTTCGGCCTCGGCCAAGCCGGAACCGGCAGCGACGCACGCTGGGTTCTGGTCTTTGGCGATCCCCAGTAAGCGCCGTCTATTACACCCGCCAAACATAAAGCGCCGCGCCATGATTTGCGCGGCGTTTCTCGTCGGGCAAAGTCGAAACCTTGGGCCACAAAACCTTGGCCCTAAAACCTTGGACGCTAAAATCCTGCTCCTAAGTCACCTCAAGCAGCTTGAGCCGCTGGATCTTCCCTGATGGCCCTTTCGGCAGTTCCTCCAGAATATGCACCGCATCAGGCGCCTTGAACGCGCCCAGCCGATCGGCGCAAATGGCAACAAGCTCCGCGCCTGTCACCGCAGATCCCGCGCAGAGCCGCACCGCTGCCTCGACCCGCTCGCCGTAAACATCGCAAGGTCGCCCAAAGGCGGCCGCCTCCACAACATCGCCGTGCGAATACAGAGCCTCGTCAATCTCGCGCGGCGCAATATTTTCGCCGCCCTTGATAATCAACTCCTTGAGCCGACCGGTCACAAAGACATAGCCATCCGCATCCTTGCGCCCCAGATCCCCCGTGCGCAGCCAATCCCCCGCAAAGCTCGCCACCGTCGCCTCTGGATTGTCCAGATACTCCAGCATCACATTCGGCCCGCGCACAACGATCTCGCCCTCCTCGCCCGCCGCACGGGGGCGAAAATCCGGGCCAAAGACCTCGACCTCATTGCCATACGCAATGCCCGGAGAGCCAATCTTTCGCAGACCGGGCGGCAAAGGGTTGGACAGGATTTGCGCGGCTGTCTCGGTCAGCCCCATGGTCTCGACAATAGGCACCTCAAAACGCGTCTCGAATGCGCGCTGTACATCCGGCGCAAGGGCCGATGACGCCGAACGCCCAAAGCGCAAAGATGCCCGCGCCGCCGCGCTTGGGTCCGCCTCGCCATGCAGCAAATGTGAGATGATTGTCGGCACCACCGAGAACCATGTCGCCCCGAACTCAGCCGCCTGATCCCAGAACTGACGGGCCGAAAACTTCGGTGCAAGAATTACCGAGCCGCCAGAAACAAGCGCGCCCATCAGGCTCACGCAGAGCCCGTTGATATGGCAGATTGGCAGCACGCAAAGCGCGCGATCTGCCGGCGTCAAGGCATGCGCAACCGCAGTTGTCCACCCACCGGCAAGCAGGCTCGACTGGCTGTGCACAACCCCCTTGGGCCGGCCCGTTGTCCCCGATGTGTACATCAATAGAGCATGATCCCCAGCGCGCAGATCATGCAGGGTCTCGGCGCTCGGCGCAGCGGCCAAATCCAAACGGGTCATCCCCTCAGGTGCAGCCTGCGCATAAAGTTCCACAACACTGTCATGCACCAATGCAAAACGCGCGCCTGAATGCTGCAAAGCATAGGCAATCGCATCGCGCCCTGCCGCCAGATTAATCATCGTCGCGCGAAACCCGCCATAGACCGCACCGAAAAAGGCCAGCACCCCCTCGCGCCCGTTGGGCTGTACAATGGCAATGCTCTCGCCGTGCCGCGCGCCCGCAGCGGTCAATTGCCCCGCAATCTCACGCGCCTCTTGCCTGAGGTCACGCCACTCCAAAGGACTGGCCCCATCGGTGAAATAAATGCCTGCGTCTTTTGTGCCAGCACGCGCATCGAGCCAATCGCGAAGTGTTCCAGCAGGCGGCTGAGTGACCGAAAAATTCATTTTCCCGCGCTGGCCCAGTAATCGGCAAAGATGTCTTCCACCTTTGGCTCGCGCGGCGCGATTTCGCGAATGACCTTGGTGGTCTGCATAAAGTGTCGCCAGTTCAGATTG
>JBGCDD010000268.1:0-13395 GCA_045105075.1 Sedimentitalea sp.
GTCGCGCATGATCAGCGGTTCCATGATCTGGTGTGCCAAAGCGCTGGTGGGGCCTTCGTTCTGGGCGTGAGGGTCCAGCGTCAGCGCGTCGCCGGCGCGGGCCCATCGTATGGTTTCAGCCGAGGCTGCGGCGGCGCTCAGTGCCAAAACGCTGGCGGCCAATAGCAATTTTCGTGACGTCATGTCTGATCTCCCTGGATTATCATTTGCTTCGTCACTGGGCTGAATTGCCCGCGCGCGAACCATTGCGCTATATGATGGACAGGATCGCCCAAGTTGCAATGGGGCGGCGCGCAAAAACCCGTGCAATCGACGCACAGTCAACCCGAGAGGTGTCGCTATGGCCGACAAAACAGCACTTGTGACCGGCGCCGCCGGCGGATTGGGGCGCGCGATCTGCGCCGCTTTGCTGGACCAGGGCTATGCGGTGGCCGGGTTTGACATCGACGCCGCAGGGTTGGACGCGCTCGATCTGGGCGATGGGTTCTGGCCGCGCGTGGTCGATCTGAGCGATCCCGACGCTGTGGCGCGAGGGTTTGATGATCTCAAGGCGCAGTTTGGCGGGCTGGATGCCCTGGTGAACAACGCGGGCACCTGTTTCATGTCGGATTTCCCCGACATTCCGGCGGACGAATTCAACCAACAGATGGCGATCAATTTCGGCTCGGCGTTTTATTGTTGCCAGAATGCGGTGCCGTTGATGATGGATCGCCCGGGCGTGCGCAAGATCGTCAATATTTCCTCGAACGGGGCGTATAATTTCGACGTGTTTGATCCGCCCCATTACCGTGCCAGCAAGGCAGCGATGGACACGCTGACCAAGGATCTGGCGCGCCGCTATGCCCGCGAGAAAATCGCGGTAAATTCGATTGCGCCGGCGATGACGCAAACGCCTTTGTTTGATGTGCTGACCCCTGAAGTGTTGGAGCGCGCGATTGCCGCGATGCCGCACGGGGCCGCGATGCAACCCGAGCAAGTGGCGGGATGGGTGGCGTTTTTGCTGTCGGATCTGGGCGATGTCAGTTCGGGCAACGTGATCATTTTGAACCAGGGACGCGACGTGCGCTAGGTAAAGCCGTCGGGCGCTTTGGCGATGGTTTGCCACTGCGCAGGGCAATGGCCAAAGATCACCGTGGCGTCGCGTGCGCGGGCGCGGTCCAACAGCCGTGCGCCGTGATGGCAGGCCTGCGCCTCGTCCCAGGACCCGGCAAAGGCCTCGTCAACCTCACCGGGGCGCGAAATCGCATCTGAGGTCAGCAAACCCGCGCCGGTGTTGGGCAGATCGATCAGAAACGCCAGCTGACCCGGCGCGTGACCAGGGCACAGCAGCACTTCAAATCCGGGGCCGATCTGGCTGTCTTGATCGATCTGGATATAGTCGCGCTGGGGCCAATTTATGGGCTGCACATCGCCCCAGTAAAGCGGGCGAGGCAGGGCGCGTTCGGCGCTTGCGATCACCATTGGGGCGGACGGGCACAGATCAATGCCGCCGATGTGGTCGATATGGGTGTGGGACTGGATCATCAGGGTGATCTGATCCAGGCGGACACCGGCGCGCGCCAATTGCGCCTCGGGCAGGTTTTCGGGGGTGCAGCTGAGCACTTGTCCGAAGCTGCCCAAGCGGTCCTGGGCCGTGGCCTGCGCGCTGGTATGGGCGTATTTGGCGGGCAACCCGGTGTCGATCAGCACGTTTTCCCCGGCATCGGTGCGGATCAGATAGCCACACAGGCCTATGTCGCGCGGCCCGGAATGCACGCGAAACAGCCCGTAATCCAGAACAAACAACGCGTTTGGCTGGCCTTTGAGCAGCGCTTGGGGTTTCATCGGCGCAGTCCTTGAAAGGTGGGTTATGAAAGTCGAGAGTCACACGCTGTTTGAATACCTGTTGGAGACCACCGAGGCAAATCCGCAAGCGGTGGTCGGTTTGTCGCTGGCGCGCTCGCCTCGGTTGGGAGAGTTCCTGGCGGAGCTTGACCCGGCGATGTCATTGGATTGGAATGGGGCGTCGTTTCAAGGGCTTGCGGCGTTGCGGGACCATGTTCTGGCGCGTGCGGGGTTGGAAGACATCTGTGCGCGCGATGACGTTTTGATCACGGCGGGCACGGCCGAGGCAAACTATCTGGCGCTGCGCCAATTGCTGCGCGCGGGCGACGAGATCGTGGTGGAGCGCCCGGGGTGGCCCCAGGGCGAGGTGATGGCCAAGGCCATCGGGGCAAAGATCGTGCCGGTGGAGCGGGTCGAGGCCGAGGGCTGGGAACTACCGCTGGATCGTTTGGCGCAAGCGGTCAGCCCGCGCACAAAGATGATCTTTCTGACCAATCCCAACAATCCCACCGGGCGGATGATGTCGGCTGACACCTTGGCCCAAGTGGTCGAAATAGCCGCCCGCGTTGGGGCGTGGTTGCTGGTGGACGAGGTTTATGCGGGTCTTGAATGGCAGGGCCCGCGCGCGCCATCGGTTGCCGGGATCTATCCGCGCGGCATCACCACGGGGTCGGTGTCAAAAGCGTTGGGGTTACAAGGGTTGCGCACGGGATGGATGATCTGTCGCGATCCCGAGTTGATCATGGATGCGGTGGTTTTGCGCGAAAATTCTAGCGAAATCATGAATATAATGGGTGAAACGATTGCTGAAATTGCGCTGCGCCCGGCGCGGTATGGGGCGGCTTTGGCGGTGGCGCGCGCCGAAGGGCAGGCCAATCTGGCGCTGCTGGATCAGTTCATAAGCGACACGCCCGGGCTGAGCTGGCATGCGCCCGAGGCTGGGTTGATCGCGCTTGCTCGCCTGCCCGAAGGCATTGACTGCGATGATTTTGCGCGCCGGTTGCTGGCGCCGCCCTATTGCACTTTTTTGCTGCCCGGCAGCGCTTATGACCAGCCCGGACACATTCGCGTGGGCGTGGGCGGTGGCCCGGACGTGGATCTGCCCAAAGGTCTGGCCCGCATTGCGGACTTGCTGGCGGCGTGGTGATTTTGCCGGCGTGGGTTTGCGGGGTCGGAATTCGGGCTGAGCCGTTGCGCGTGGTTGACCCGCCGCGCTTGGCTGTGGCACTTCGCAAGGAAGAAACCCGAAAGCGGCCATCACGAAGGAGCCAAACCCATGAGCCTATTGGATGAAACCGCCGCTGGCGTCTTTACCATCGCGGTGACGCCGTTTTTGCCCGATGGCGCGCTGGATTTGGACAGCATCGACCGGATGGTGGATTTTTACGTCGAAAAAGGCGCCAGCGGGCTGACCATTTTGGGCATCATGGGTGAGGCGGGCAAATTGTCGGCAGACGAATCCGCGGCGGTGATCGCCCGGGTGGTGGCGCGCACGGATCTGCCGGTGATTGTGGGCGTGTCATCGCCCGGGCTTGCGGGCATGGGCGCGCTCAGCAAATCGGCGATGGATCTGGGCGCTGTCGGCGTGATGGTCGCGCCACCCTGGACGCTGAAGAGCGACGCGCAGATCGTCAATTACTATCACGATGTGGCCGAAACCCTGGGCGATGCGCCGTTTGTGTTGCAGGACTTTCCGCTGGTGACCAGTGTGGTGGTGCCGGTCAGCGCGATTTTGCAGATTGTTGAAGATTGCCCGACCTGCGTGATGCTCAAACACGAAGACTGGCCCGGATTGGCCAAAATCTCGGCTTTGCGGGCGGCGTCAGACAACGGCGCGCGGCGGATTTCCATTCTGTGTGGCAATGGCGGACAGTTCCTGCCCGAAGAAATGGAGCGCGGCGCTGATGGGGCGATGACCGGCTTTGCCTACCCGGAAATGATGGCGCAGGTGATTGCGGCCCATAACGCGGGCGAGCCTGATCGGATGCGCGACATCTTTGACGCCTATTTGCCGATCGTGCGCTATGAATCGCAACCCGGGTTGGGGCTGGCGGTGCGCAAGCATATTCTGGCCGGGCGCGGGGCGATTGCCCATACAACAGTGCGCAAACCCGGCGCGGCGCTGGCTGGTCCGGCGATTGGCGAGGTTGCGCGTTTGCAAGCCCGCCTGACCCGACGACTGGCGGAGTTGTCAGCATGAGCCGATCCGCATGACCCCGGGATTGCGCGTTTCGGGGCTGAGCCACAGCTATGGCGCCAAACAGGCGTTGAACGATGTCTCGTTCGAGGTGCCGACGGCGCGGTTTTGTGCGTTGCTGGGGCCCAACGGGGCGGGCAAGTCCACGCTTTATGCGCGCCTGACGCGGTTGATGACGGGCGGGCAGGGGCGGCTTGAAATCGCAGGGTTCGATCTGGGGCGTGAGCCGCGCAAAGCTCTGGCGCGGATGGGCATTGTGTTTCAGCAGCCCACCCTTGATCTGGACCTGAGTGTGACGCAAAACCTGATGTATTTCGCGGCTTTGCACGGGATTTCGGGCAAAACCGCGCGGGTGCGGGTTGAGGGCGCGCTGGCGCAGCTTGATATGTCGGAACGCGCCGGTGAAAAGCTGCGCGCGCTGAATGGCGGGCACCGGCGGCGCACGGAAATTGCGCGTGCTTTGTTGCATGACCCGGCCGTGTTGTTGCTGGATGAGGCGACCGTAGGTCTGGATGCGGCGACGCGTGCGGACATCACCGCCCATGTGCACAACCTGGCCGCGGATCAGGGCCTGACGGTGTTGTGGGCCAGCCATCTGACCGATGAGATTTGGCCCGATGATCAGGTTGTGATCCTGCATCGTGGACAGGTTCTGGCCGATGACACCGCGCGCGCCATTGCCGGTGATCAAACCCTGACCGAGCGGTTTTTGGATCTGACCGGAGCGGCGACATGAGCGGATATCTGACGGCCCTACAGGCGATCATCTGGCGCGAAGGCTTGCGATTTGTGCAACAGCGCGAACGTTTTATCGCCGCGCTGGTGCGCCCGCTGGTCTGGTTGTTGGTCTTTGCCGCCGGGTTTCGCGCCGCGCTGGGGCTGTCGATTATTCCGCCTTATCAGACCTATATCACCTACGAGACCTATATCGTGCCCGGACTGTGCGGCATGGTTTTGCTGTTCAATGGCATGCAAAGTTCGCTGTCGCTGGTCTATGACCGCGAGATGGGCTCGATGCGGTTGTTGTTGACCAGCCCGTTGCCGCGCTGGTGGTTGTTGTTTTCCAAATTGCTGGGCTCGACTGCGATTTCGATTTTGCAGGTGCTGGTGTTTTTGGCCATCGCCGCTGGGTTTGGCATCACCATGCCGCTGCTGGGCTATGTCACGGTGGTGCCTGCGCTGGTGCTGGGGGGATTGATGCTGGGTGCGTTGGGGTTGTTCCTGTCTAGCCTGATCCGCCAGCTTGAGAATTTCGCAGGCGTGATGAATTTCGTGATTTTCCCGATGTTTTTCCTGTCCTCCGCGCTTTATCCGCTGTGGAAAATGGGCGAAAGTTCGCCTTTGCTGGAAACGATTTGCCGGTTGAACCCGTTCACCCACGCGGTCGAGGTGATCCGGTTTGCGCTGTATCTGGATGTGAATTGGCCCTCGGTTGGCTGGACGCTGCTGGCCACAGCGGTGTTTGTGACCGCGGCGGTGTGGGGCTATGATCCGGGGCGCGGATTAAAGCGCAAGATGTGAAGGCATGGGACCAATGGCCAACAGACAAGGTTCAAGATCGCGCATTAGGGTGATGATATGACAGACCAAGCCACCCCGAGCGGCGCGACAGATTGGGCGTTGATCGTTGACGATCACCCGCTGTTTTGTGACGCGCTTGAACTGACGCTGCGCTCGGTCAGCAAGGTCAGTTCCATCCAAACCGCCAGTCGTCTTAGCGGTGCGCTTGAGGTGATTGAAGCCAACGAGGTGCGCCCGTCGCTGATTGTGCTGGACCTGAACCTGCCCGATGTCAGCGGGCTGGACGGGGTGGTGCGCCTGAAGGCGGTGGTGGGCGCGTGCCCGGTGATTGTGGTGTCGTCGATGGATGAAAACGCGATCATTGGCGGTGCGATTGGTGCAGGCGCTGCGGGGTTTGTGCCCAAACACAGCCGTCATTCGGTGTTCAAGGAGGCGCTGAATGCGATTGCGCGCGGCGAGGTGTTCAAGCCCGCAGGCTATGTGGAAACGCCCGAAGCGATGGACATGCAAAGCTCGGTTGACCGGCTGGCTTCGCTGACGCGCCAGCAAAGCCGGATTCTGGAATTGATCTGTGATGGCAAGCTGAACAAGCAAATTGCCTATGATCTGTCGATTGCCGAAACCACCGTAAAAGCGCATGTGACGGCGATCATGCGCAAGCTGGGCGTGCAAAGCCGCACCCAGGCGGTTCTGGTGGCGCAACAGACCAAATTCGCCGCCGTCTTGCAAAGCAGCGACTGAACCCGCATCATTCCCAACAGGGGGACGGCGCGTGGATATTGTTGATCCAAATGAACCGCTTGAGCGGCAAAATACCAAACTGCGCAAGATCGTGCAGGCGTTGATGCAGCGTGCCGAGGCGGGCAATTCTGCTTCTGGCTTGGCCTATGCGCAATTCGAACGGGCGGCGTTGCTTGAGGCACAGGTGCGCGAGCGCACAGCCGATCTTGAGCGTACGATGGATTTGCTGCACGAAACCAACCAGCGGCTGGCCGATGCCAATATCGCGACCGAACGGGCCTGGTCGAACCTGACCGAGGCGACAGAAACCATCCCCGACGGGTTGGGGCTGTTTGATGCCAATGACCGTTTGGTGCTGTTCAACAGCCGGTTTTGTTCCGAGCTTGATGACGTGGCTCATGGTATTTTCACCGGCCAACCCTTTGAAACCTATGTGGAAGTGGTCAGCCACAGCTCGAACCTTGATCTGACTGTGCATGGCAGCCGACAGGCTTGGGTGGCGTGGCGACTGGAGCAGCACCGCAAGGGTCAGGTGCTGTTCAACAACACGCTGGTCGATGATCGTCTGATGCAGGTCAGCTCGCGGCGCACCGCGTCGGGCAGCACGGTGATCATGCACACCGATGTGACGGCGGTTGTGCGTCTTGAGCGGTTGCAGCGCGACAGGCTGATCGATCAACAGGCGATTTTGCTGCGCGCCACGTTGAACCATCTGGATCAGGGTGTGTGTATTTTCGACAGCGCCAGCAAGTTGGTGGGCTGGAACAGCCGGCTTGATACGTTGCTGGCGCTGCCGACGGGGCACAGCTCGCGCGGGTTGCATGTGTCGGATTTGCTGGCGCAGCTGGATGGTCAGATTGATTTCACCGGCGGCTTCAGTTTCGAGCGATTTCGCGACTGGGCCGATCAGCCCAAGCGGCGCCCGCCCATTGCCTTTGAGGTCAAGCGCGGGGCGCGCCGGGTGCTGAATGTGTTTGGCCAGGAAATGCCCGATCATGGCTTTGTGATCAGCTTTACCGATGTTACGGTCGAACGCGAAACCGCCAACAAGCTGTTTCAGATGAACGAGCAACTTGAGGCCCGTGTGAAGGCGCGCACCGAGGAATTGGGCCAGGCGCTGGCGGCGGCCGAGCGGGCGAACGCGTCGAAATCGCGCTTTGTGGCGGCGGCCAGTCACGATTTGCTGCAACCGTTGTCGGCGGCCAAACTGTTCATTTCGTCGCTGGCGGAAGGTGAAAAAGACCAGCAGCGTATTATGGACGTGGCGCAAAAGGCCGAAACCTCGTTGCAGAACGGCGAACAGATCATCGAGGCGCTTTTGGACATTTCCAAGCTGGACGCGCCGCATCCCAAGATTGACCGCCGTCCCGTGCCGCTGAATGCGGTTTTGACCACGCTGAAAAATGAATTGGAGACCGAGGCATTGGACAAAGGGCTGGATCTGCGGGTGCTGCCCTGTTCACTGGTGGTGGAAAGTGATCCGGGCTATTTGCGGCGCATTGTGCAGAACCTGATGTCGAATGCGTTGCGGTATACGCAGCGGGGCAAAGTGCTGGTGGGGGTGCGCCGGTTGCGCGGTGCCGCACGCATCGAAGTCTGGGACACGGGGTTGGGTCTGAGCGACGCAGATCAGGCGGTGATGTTTGAAGAGTTTCGCCAGCTTGATCCC
This sequence comes from Sedimentitalea sp., assembly GCA_045105075.1. Lineage (GTDB taxonomy): Bacteria > Pseudomonadota > Alphaproteobacteria > Rhodobacterales > Rhodobacteraceae > JBGCDD01. The sequence continues at coordinate 7,953 of JBGCDD010000268.1, forward strand.
GGGGGCGCGGCGGCGCCGGGACTGGGGTTGGGGCTGGCCATTGTCGAACGGGCTTGTGCGGCGTTGGATCACCCGCTGCGGGTGCAATCGGTTCTGGCGCAGGGCAGTTGCTTTTCGCTCGAGGTGCCGGTGCTGCCGGATTTTGTGCCGCGACGCCCTGTGACGGCCCCGGCGACGTCCTATTCTGCCGATCTGATTGAGGGCCTTGTGGTTGTGTTGGTGGAAAACGACACGGATCTATCGCGCGCGCTGGCGATGCTGATCGAGGATCGTGGCGGCATTGTTCTTGAGGTCGCCAATGCCCGCGCCGCGCTGGAATTGCTGGGCGATGTCGATCTGGAACCCGATGCGGTGGTGCTTGATTACCACCTCGATGGTGGGCCGACCGGCGTTGATGTTCTGGAAGTGATCCGCCGTACGGTGCCTGACTTGCCCGGCTGTCTGATCTCGGCGGATCGCGCCCCGTCGGTGCGCCAGACCTGTGCGGATCACGACGTGTTGTTGTTGCCCAAACCAATTGTGCCGGGTGATCTGCTGGGGTTTCTGGGTGCAGTGGCGGCGGCCAAAGACAAGCGCGCCTAGTCGGGCATCGGCCAGTCTTCTTCGCGCGGCCGCCAGCGGTCAGCGTTGTTGCCGGTGGCGTCTTCCAGCTGTTCGATATATTTGCGCAGGTCTTCTTTTTCACCGGACAAACAATCAGTTAGCGTTGAATTGGCACGCAGCAGGCGGGCGCGCGGCATCGGGGTTGCAATCTCGGCGATCAGCTTTTGCTTGAGGGTCGGGGCAAAGGCATCCCAGTTGCCGACCGGCGCGACAAAAGCGCCAAGCCCGCCCACCACGCAGTCCTGAAAATAGCGATCAAGATCGGCCTCAGGACCCGAGGCAGGGCGGATCATCAGGGGCAGTCCGTTGATGGTGATGCCGTGATAGACCAGCATATCGCGGATCCGGTCGACCCGGCGTCCGTCGTTGTTCAGCCCATCGCTTGAGATATCAACCACCATCCGGTTGGCCACAAAGGGGCTGTCGCGAAACAAGCCCAACGCGGTGCTGAGCGCTTTGGAAATCGAGGTGCGCCCCGAGCGTTTGATCGGCGTCTGGTCCAGTCGGTCGGCAAAAGCCCGGGCGCTGAGCGGGTCAGAGATCAGGGTCCAGGGCACAACCTGTGCTTGCATGTCAGTGCCGGCCCATTCCAGATAGGTCACCGAAATGCGCCCGCGTGCGCCGCCGGTGATGGCGCTGATAATCTCGGGGTCGCGGAAGGCGGCAATATAGCCTTTGCGCTGGATGTCCTGCTCATCGCCCGAGATCGAAAACGACACATCAACCGCCAGCACCAGCTGCATATCGACTTCGATGATGCCAGTGTCCGCGCGCAAAGGCGTGGCCAAAGTCAGCACAATCAGGAGAGCGGCGCGGATCACGGCCGGAACGCCGCACCCCAGGGAAAGCGCCCGACTTTGATGGTTTTGAGCGGTTTCAACGCATTTGTGTCGATCACGGTGACATCGCCGGACAACCCGTTGGTGGCATAAATATGCGCCTCGTCGCCGTCAAATTCCAGATGCCAGACCCGTTTGCCGACCAGCACATAGTCAAGCACCTCAAAGCTTTGCTGATCAATCACCGCCACATGGTTGGCCGGCCCAAGCGCGATGAAGGCTTTGCTGCCATCGCTGCTGAGCCGGATGCCGACGGGTTGCACCAGATCGTCGGAAATGCCGGGCAGGGCCATGGAAAACGTGTGGATCACCTCCTGGGTGGCCACGTCGATCACGGCAACTGTGCCGCCGATTTCCGAGCTAACCCAGAGGCGGTCGCCAGACTTGGTGAACTCGGCGTGGCGCGGACGTTGCCCGACCAGGGTGTTGTGAAAGATCTGCTGTGCGTCGGTGTCGATCCAATGCACCATATTGGTGGTTTCCGAGGTGACCACAGCGATTTTGCCATCGGGTGACACGGCCATGCCTTCGGGTTCAATGCCAACGTCGATTTCGGCAATCGCTTCGCCTGATGTAACGTCCAGCACGGTGGCCAGCGCGTCTTCTTCATTGGCGATATAAAGGTGTTGGTTGTTGGGGTGCAGCGCGAATTGCTCCGGGTCCTCGCCCGAGGCCAGACGGCGCAGCACCAGCCCGGTGTCGGGGTCGAGCACTTCGACCGTGTCATCATCGGAAGCGCAGACATAAAGCACCGAAAAATCCTTGGCAAAGGTGATCCCGCGCGGGCGCAACCCAACATTATAGGTGGCTTTCAGTTCCTGGGTGAGCGTGTCGATGACGCTGACCGTGTGGTCTTTTTCATTGGTGATCCACATCTCACCAGCGGCGGCGGGGGCCACCAGCAGGCAGGCAAAGGCGGCGGCAAGAACAGGTTTCATAAGCAAATCGGCAACTCCGGTTCAGTCAAAGGCGCGGCAGGCGCTTTCAGGCGCGTCAACGCCCAGCGTGTCAAGTTCGGTGCGCTGATGCAAGAAGCCAGGCAAGGGCGCATTGGCGACAACAGCGCGCGCGGTGACCAGCGGGATCGGCTGGCGCAATTGCCCGTTCCAGGCGCGAAACGACAGTTTGCGCCCTTTGAACCCGGCCAATTCAAACCCGTCCGACAGCATAAACGCGCGCAAAGTGGCCGGATCGCTGGCTTTGGTGCGGGTTGCGGCCTCGCCGATGGCGCGCACGGCGGCCCAGGCGGCATAGTCCACCGCGCGCATGTCACGCCCGGCCAGCTCTTCAAAGCGCGATTGCAGCTGTGCGCCGCCCCAGCTTTCTACGACCCGCGACCAGGCGGTGGGCACCAATCCTTCGCTGCCCATGATCGGGCGCGGCTCCCAGGTGTTGTAGGGCAAATAGCGGGCAAAATCGCCGGTTTCATCCGCCACCAAAAGCGCGTCGTAGCGACCCAGGCTTTGGGTGAAGGGCGGCACTTCGCTGGCGGCCGAGCGGCGCAGGTCAGCGTCGCTGATCCAGTCTTTGGAGGCCGACAGTTCCAAACCGAACTTGGTCAATGACGCCCGCAACGCCGCCCCATAGGCCAGATCTGGCGCACGCTGGCCCTGAATGAGCGCGAGTTGGTCCCAGCGGCGCAACAGCAGGAACTGCGCCAGTGCATCGGTGCGCATCGCCAGACTGGGGCGGGTGTGAAACACGTTGGCGCGACAATCCGAGCCGCGCAAAGCCATATCGGGCGCGCGTGCGTTCACAATAAGTGCGCCCTGGTTTTGATCGGCATACTCCAGCAACGCGGGCGCCGGGGCATCCATCACCACCAGATCCGACGGCGCGCTGAGCGGTCCGGACACTGGCGTCAAAGTGCCATCACGCGCCATCTTGAACAGGCTGAGGCTGTGGCTCTGGCCCAAAAACTTGCCGGTGGTGGCGTTGTCGGAGGTGCCCAGATGGGCGCCGGCCTGGCCTTCGTCGTCGGGCACCGGATCAAGATTGGACAGCACCGGGGGCCGTTCGATGGGCTGAAAAATGTACGAAAGCTGAAGATCCTGCGCCTGAGCGGCACCACCGAGCCAAAGTCCGCCAAGGAGGGTCAGCAAAAAGCAGGGTTTGGTCGTCATGGCAGGCTCCGGAATTGAAAGATCTTTGGCGGGTGCACTTGGACTTTTCCAACAGTGACCGCGATGCGCGCCGCAGCCTATACGACTAAAGTCAAATAGCGGTGACGGAGGGCTTTGCCTAACGTTTTTAATAGAAAACGCGGCATCCTATCTTGCCGCGATTTTTTGCGGGATGGCGCCGTTGCAGGCCTGAGAAACCCTCGGGATGACACGCAGCCACCGCCAATGATAACGGGAGGACAACCATGAAAATCACGCACCTGAAGACAACAGGGCTGGCTGCGGCAACCGCGCTGGGTCTGTTTGTGTCAGGTCCGGTTCTGAGCCAGAGCGCGCAGGATCTGATCGATGACGCCAGCAACCCGTCCAGCGTTTTGACCTATGGCATGGGCTACGGCCAGACCCGCCACAGCCAGTTGGACGCAATCAACACCGGCAATGTTTCAAAACTGCGCCCGGCCTGGACCTATTCGCTGGCCGACACGCGGGGTCAGGAAAGCTTTCCGATGATCCACGAGGGCGTGATGTTCGTCACCACGCACAACTCGACCATGGCGCTGGATGCGGTGACAGGCAAACAGCAATGGAAGGTGATGGTTGATTATCCGGCCGAAACACCGCGCGTTGCCTGCTGTGGCATCGTGAACCGGGGTGTTGCGCTTTATGATGGCAAAGTGTTCCGCACCACGCTGGATGCGCATGTGGTGGCAATGGATGCGGCCACCGGCGAAGAGCTGTGGAAGACCAAGTCGATCGATTTCAAGGCCGGCTATTCCATGACTGTCGCGCCTTTGGTTGCCGATGGTGTTGTGATTGTGGGCATTTCGGGCGGTGAATACGGCATTCGCGGCTATATCGAGGGCTATGATCCGGCCACGGGCGAGCGGTTGTGGCGCACCTATACGATTCCTGCGCCGGACGAGGCGGGCGGTGACACCTGGAAAGATGGCGGCGATGCCTGGACCCGCGGTGGTGGACCCGCATGGCTGACCGGGTCTTATGATGCGGAGCGCAACACAGTGTACTGGGGTGTTGGCAACGCTGCGTCGTGGAATGCGGGCCTGCGCCCGGGTGACAACCTTTACACGTCTTCTGTGCTGGCCATGGATCCAAAGACCGGCGGGATCAAGTGGCACTACCAGTTTTCGCCCAACGACCCGTTTGACTATGATGGCACCAATGAACTGGTGCATGCCACAATCGACGGGCGTGACGTGATCATGCAGGCCAACCGCAACGGCTTCTTTTATGTCATCGACCGCGACAACGGTGATCTGGTTGCTGCGCCGCAGTTCATCGACAAGGTCAACTGGGCCACGGGCATCGATCTGGAAACCGGTCGTCCGATGGAAACGGACATTACCACCAAAGCCCGTGCGGGTGAGGAAGTGACCTATTTCCCAAGTGCTCTGGGTGGCAAGAACTGGTCGCACATGGCCTATAACTCGGACCAGCAGACTGTGTTCATGAACACGTTCAAGGACGTTGGGTTGCAGTACAAGGCCGTTGAGCCACAGTATCGTCCTGGCGTGTTCTACTTTGGGGCGGAGTTTGCCTTTGCCTGGCCGGAGAACAACGGCGATCGTGGTGAATTGCGCGCAATGGACCCGATGACCGGTGAGATCAAATGGGCCAACGCAAGCCCGATCCCACGACTGGCGAGCATTTTGTCAACGTCGGGCGATCTGGTGTTTACCGGCACGCAAGAGGGCGACTTTGAAGCCTTCAACAGCAAGACCGGCGAAGCGCTTTGGTCCTATAACGTCGGCTCGGGCATCGTGGGTCAGCCGATCACATGGGAAAAGGACGGCACACAATATGTCACGCTGGTCACCGGTGGTGGTGCGGTTTACGCGCTGTTCTCGGGCGATGAGCGTC
>JBGCDD010000269.1:0-7415 GCA_045105075.1 Sedimentitalea sp.
AAAAGATTGCGCTCCAAATGGGCAAAAATGGCCTGACGGCTGTCTTCGATGTTGCCTGAAAGGGCGGCATCCAAAATGCGTTGGTGCTCGGCGATATTGCCGGGAAAATAACCATAATTGCGTTCCCGTGTGACCATTTGCTGGCGAAACTGGTCATAGATTGATAGGAAGGTGTCGCGCAAAAACGACGAGTCGCTGGCAGACACCAGCGTCTCGTGAAACTCGTTTTCCGCGGCACACCAGATCAACAGTACAGGTTCGATATCGCCCAACTCAACGATGCGCGATTCGATGTGGGACAGCTTGTAGTGCGCTGCCGTCAGCCGTGCCTCCCACTCGATTCCACCGTTTTTGATCGACTGGCTCAGGCCTTCCTGTTCCAAAGTGATGCGAAACTGGGTCAGCGCATGCTGGCGATGGGGTGAGCTGGATTGCGCCCGAAACCCACGCTGCTCTTCAAAGGAAACAAGACCATAGGCGGTCAAACGAAACAGCGTTTCCCGGATCGTGTTGGACGAACACCCATAGTGCGCGCTCAGATCAGACGATTTCAACTTGCAGCCAGGCTCAAAATAAGCGGTGATCAACTTGGTGCGAAGATCTTCGTAAATGTCAGGTGTTTCCGTGCGGTTTGGCATGAGGATCCGGGGCGTTTGAGTCGGAAATATTTTTGAACACTATACATAATTTCGAAATTTGGAAGATTTTCGATGTTGCTGACGTGGCGTCCCGAGAACCCTAACCAAAGCCTAGTGCCAATGCCCTGCCAAGCCTTACGAAAGGTTCTCCATGAAAGACTTTATTCGCCTTAATGCAGACGACAATGTTGTAACGGCGACGCGCGCTTTGGAGGTTCGCAGCGAGATTGACGGCGTGACAACCACTGCGCTGATCCCGTCGGGGCACAAGATCGCCACGCGAGCCATTCGCAGCGGCGAACAGGTGCGCAAATACGCGCAATTCATCGGGCTGGCCTCGGAAGATATTGCGCCCGGCGCGCATGTGCACACCATTTATGACGCCGAGCATCTTTTGACCCGCCGCGCCGTGGACCGCGCCACGGGTGACAAGCTGGTCGGGCTGATCAAATGGTGGGAAGATTACACCGCGCGCAATCGCGGCAACATGGATAATGACCCAAGTCCGGGCAATAAACGGGGCCGCGAGATCTATCAGATGCTGCTGCGCGTGGCCTCGGGCGAGACCTCCAAATCCAAACCCGAAGCCCAGAGTCTGGGCGACTACGAGTTCCTCCCCTGGCAAATCGGAGCCGTCATGTGCAGCGCGTCACGGCCTGAAAAATGTCCATCGTGAGCGGATTGAACAAGGCCGGCAGTTGGAAAATAATCGTGGCATGGTCGGGCAAAAATGGGAATAATCCGGCCATGGACATGATCATAGACGCGAGCTGGCGATACCACTGTCGAAATGACCCCGAACGTTCGCCCAGAGTTGGGCAATTCGGCGTGATGCGGGCGCGCCAATCATGAGCGTGCTGCGCGCGGGATTGATCGGGGCCAACATTTCTCGCACGCGGCTGCCGGCGGCACTTGAGATCCTTTGCGCCATGACGGGGTGGACGCTTGATTTTGCTCTGATTGACACCTGCGATGACCCGGATTTCGATTTGGCCGGGTTTGTCGACACAGCGCGCAGAGATGGCTGGAGCGGTGTTTCGGTGACGCATCCGCATAAAACCCAAGGTGCCGATTATGTGGGCGGGCGCATGGACGCCGACATGGCGTTGCTGGGGGCGGCCAATCTGATCACATTTCAGCCCAGGCTGCGCGGCACCAATACAGATTTCACCGGCGCAAAGGCGCTGTTTCGCCAGTCGGGGGTGGGGCCATTGGGCGACGTGACGATGATTGGCGCGGGCGGCGTTGCGCGGGCTTTGGCACCGGTTATCCGGGCCCAGCAAAACCACGGCGCTGTGCTGTTTGTGCATGACCGTGACGGCGACGCGGCGCGCGATTTGTGCGACACCATCGGCAAGGCGCGCATTCCGATCGGGGTTGGGGCGCTGTCTTCTGCGATTGCGCGCTCGGACGGGGTGGTCAACGCGACCCCGATCGGTATGGCCGAGCACCCAGGTTCGGTCTTTGACCCCAGCGATCTGGTGCATCCGCGTTGGGCCTTTGATGCGATTTACACGCCTCCTGAAACTGAATTCCTGCGTGAGGCCCGGCTGGCCGGTATGACGGTGATCAGTGGCTTTGATCTGTTTCGCCACATGGCGTTGGACACGTTTGAAATTTACACAGGCCAAACCCCACCAGACGAAGCGTTCGCGCGTTTGGCCGGCTTGCGCCCGGGCTAGGCACCCCGCAGGCGATCCGGGACAACGCGCCTGAAACAGGATGGTCCTTGCCAAAGACCGCGGCATCGATGAAACCCTGACGTCGGATGCAACGACTTGCGCCGAGCTCGGATCGTGCGCTCCGGCCCGTGCGCGAAAGTCAAAACAAGGGAACACGACAATGAAACCGCAATCGGCCACCACCCGCGCCAAGCCGGTTGCACGCTAGGTCATGAGCGGGCTGGTCGCACGCGCACGCGAAGATCGTGCCCAGCTTGGCATTGTTATGATGCTTGTGGCTTACATGTTTTTCGCGGCCATCGACACGTCGGTAAAATGGCTGGTCATTGCGGGTCTGCACGCGTTTCAGCTGGCGTTCATGCGCTATGTCGGTCATTTTCTGTGTTCTTTGGCGCTGATGGCCTATGGCGGGCTGTCGTGGGATCGGTTTGCAACCGGGCAAATCGGACTGGTTTTGCTGCGCGCGATGTTTCTGATTTCGTCGTCGGTTTTTAACTTTGTTTCGCTGACCTATCTGCCGCTGACCGTGACGTCGGCGATCATGTTTTCCGCGCCGATCATTGTCTGTGCGCTCAGCTATCCGCTGCTGGGTGAGCGGGTCGGGCCATGGCGCTGGATCGCTATTGTGATCGGTTTCGTGGGCGTATTGGTGGTGATCCGTCCGTTTGGCGAAACGTTCCATTGGGCCGCGCTGTTGTCGGCCTACAACGCGCTGGCCATGGCGCTGTATTCGATCATCACGCGCAAACTGTCGGGCGAAATCGCGGCCGAAACCATGCAGTTTTATATGGGCGCCATCGGCACAGCAGTGCTGCTACCGCTGGCGTGGATGACCTGGCAAAACCCCACGACAGCGCTGGATTGGGGGTTGCTGATTGGATTGGGCGTTTGGGGCTGGGCCGGGCATGGTCTGATGACCCGTGCGCACGGGTTTGCCACTGCCAGCACGCTGATGCCCTACACCTATTCCTTCATGGTCTATCTAACGATTACCAGTTATCTGGTGTTCGCGGATCTGCCGGATCGCCTGACACTTGTCGGGGCAGGTATCATTGTTGCCTCGGGGCTGGTGATCTGGTGGCGCGAAACCAAAGGAAAAACACGAGGGTGATATGGTGAAAGTGGCGTGCATTGGCGAAGCGATGATCGAGTTGTCACAAGACAGGGCGGCGCCGGACCACGCGCAGATCGGCTTTGCAGGCGATACGCTGAACACGGCGATCTACCTCAAGCGCTGCGCGCCCCAGCTTGAGGTTGCCTATGTCACGCGCTTGGGCAATGACACATTCAGCGACCAGATGATCGCAATGATGCAGGCCGAGGGGCTTGATACGTCGCTGATCGGACGCAGCACCAGCCGCCGCCCCGGGCTCTATTCGATTGCAACGGATGACACCGGGGAACGGTCGTTTACCTATTGGCGCGAAAATTCGGCTGCGCGCGAGTTGTTTTCAAGCGATCCATCGGATCTGGAGGCGCTGAGCGGAGCCGACATTGTCTACTTCTCGGCGATCACCCTGGCCATTCTCACAGAAGAGGCACGCGCGGCGCTGATCTGCTGGCTTGCGTCTTTTCGCGCAAACGGGGGCCGGGTGGTGTTTGACTCCAATCATCGCCCCGCGCTGTGGGCCAACGCGGACACCGAGCGCACGAGTGTGGCTCAGGTCTGGGCCAATTGCGATATTGCGCTGCCGGGTCTGGAAGACGAACAGGCGATTTTTGGCGACGCGGACGAACAGGCGGTATTGGCCCGTTTGCGCGCTGCTGGCGTGCGCGGGGGGGCGCTCAAACGCGGAGCCGATGGGCCTTTGCCAGTTGAGCCGGACGTGCAAAATGCGCCCTTTGCCCAGGCCGAAAAAGTCGTCGACAGCACAGCGGCCGGCGACAGTTTCAATGGCGCCTATCTCGCGTCCTGGTTAAGCGGCGCCGAACCCGGCGGCGCGATGCAGGCCGGCCATGACATGGCGATCAGGGTGCTGGGCGTCAAAGGGGCGATCATACCGCGTTGACACGTGTTAAAGCTTTTGGGCAAGCACCGCATCCGCGCCCAAAACACCCGCCAGCCCGGCGCGATCGCCCGCATGGGCCAACGCAGCGCAGCGCGTCGCCAACGGGTCGTCCAGATCACGCCCTGCGCCAGCTTCACCAAAAACAAAGTCAATCCATGCGCGCATCCCGGTCTCTAGCGCGGGGGAGCTTAGACCCGCGTCGCGGCGCGCACGCCAGGTCGCCATCATCCGAATGGGCAGTTTTTGGCTGCCATCCATCGCGATCTGGCGCAGGGCGTGGCGCAGTCCGGGGTTGTCAAACCGCGCACACAGGGCGGCGCCGTAGCCGGGCGCGCTGGCTTTTGTGACATCGGGCAAGGTCTCGGCGGCTTCGGCCATCACCGCCTGAGCGCCCGCGCGCAAAACCGTGTCGCCCATCGCTTCATGCACATAATCATGCCCACGCAAGATGCCCGCATAGGCCAAATAGGAATGCGCACCATTCAACATCCGCAGTTTGCGCAACTCAAACGGCGCAACGTCGGGCACAAATTGCGCGTCCCAATCGGGGCGAGCATTCGCGAAATGATCCTCGATCACCCAATCACTGAACCGCTCGGTCGCCACGGGTGCTGCGTCGCGCCAGCCTGTGCGCGCGAAAACCTGGGCGCGCAGATCATCCGTGGTGGCGGGTGTGATCCGGTCAACCATCGCGTTGGGAAAGCGCACCTTTTCGGCGGGAAAGGCAATCCCGGCTGCTGCGCAAAACGCGCTCAAAGCGGCCTTCAGCGTATCCCCATTGGCCGTCAAATTATCACAGCTCAGCACAGTGATTGGCGTTTGCCGTGCGTTCAGTCCGCGCGCCAACAGGCCATAGATCGTGCGGTTCGCCCCGCTGATGTCGGCAACGATGTCGGGGGCTGTCAAATCCAAAGTGCCATCGGCGCGCAAACCATAGCCTTTTTCGGTCACTGTCAGCGTCACGATCTTGGTGTCATCATCGCTTGTCGTGGCAATGATCTTATCGGAATCCTCGCCAGCCACCAACACTTGTTCGATGGCCGAGATCCGCAAATCCTGTGCGCCCGAGGCGTCCGAGATCGCCAGAGTATAGGCGCAACCTTGCGGTTCAAGCAGATCACGCACGGTGCGGGATCGCATGGAAACACCCGTGATGCGCCACGCCGCGCGCCCCTTACGATTGGCCAATTCCGTATACCAAGCCTGATGGGCGCGATGAAAATTGCCCAAGCCCAGATGCACGATCCGTGGCATCACGCGCCCAGCCGATAGGTGTCGCGGGCCAGATCCGTGCTGAGCAATCGCGCCAGCCGCAATGCATCGGATTTGGCGAACAGACCACGAGAGACTTGCGCGCTCAAGTGGTCGGCCACGCCGCGACGCCACACATCATGGCGGGCCGGAACTGACAAAAACGCGCGGGTGTCATCGTTGAATCCGGCCAGGTTCCAGTAGCCTGCGGTCTCCACAACCTGATCAAAATACCGCGCAATTCCGGCGGCGCTGTCGTGAAACCACCAGGGCGGGCCGATGCGCAGACAGGGCCAGTGTCCGGCCATCGGGGCCAACTCGCGCGCATACGTGCCCTCGTCCAGCGTGAACAGGATCAGCGTGAAACCCGCTTCATTGCCGACCCGGTTCAACAACGGCTCAAGCCCGCTCCAGCGCGTGGGCACCGGAATGTCCGCGCCCATATCACGCCCGAATTGATTGAAAATGGCCGTGTTGGTGTTGCGCCGGCTGCCCGCGTGCAGCTGCATCACCAAGCCGTCTTCTCGTGACATCTGCGCCATTTCGATCAGCATATGGCCATAAAATCGTATCGAGTCTTCGGCAGAAATCGTGCCGTTGCGCGCGCGGGCATACAACGCTTCAATCTCGGACCGGGCCAGCCATTCGGTGTGCACAGTTTCAATGGCGTGATCGCTGGCCGTGGCGCCCAACGCTTTGAACGCCGCACGGCGTTGTACCAGCGCCTGAAGATAACCGTCATAGGTGGCAAGGTTCGCTGTGGTCATCGCCGCAAGCTGGTCCAAACCCGCGGCAAACCCATCATGAGCCGGATCCAGCACCGCATCGGGGCGAAAGGTGGGCACGACACGGCCCGACCAGCCGGACGCGGCGATGGCGCTGTGGTGTGCCAGATCATCGGTGGCGGCATCCGTAGTGGCCAAAACTTCGATGTTGAACTGTTCAAACAGCGCGCGCGGCGTGAAAGCCGCACTGGCCAGCGCGTCCTCAACGCTGTCATAGATTTCGTCGGCTGTGTCGGAGCTCAGGTCGGTTTCAATGGCCAAAACATCGCGCAACACCTGGTCCAGCCAGATCCGACTGGGGGTGCCCAAAAACAGATGCCAATGGGCTGCAAAAATGCGAAACACATCGCGCGGGTCGGGGTTTTGCAGCAGCGACTCCATCGCCACACCTTGGCTGTAAAGCATGCGCAGCAGGTAATGATCGGGCAAAATCAACAAGCTGGCAGGGTCGGCAAAGCGCGCGTTGTCAGCAAACCACGCCGGATCGCAATGCCCGTGCGGTGACACAATTGGATCGCCGGCGATATGCTCGTAAATGTCCTGCGGCCTCACGGCACACTCCTATTTTGGGTCGAGCGCAACAAACCGCGCCTGCGGGCGGGTTTCAACCCGGCAAGGTGCTTTTTGCGGTTTTCATTGCGGCACAGGCAGATCACATTGCGCGCAACCACAACGAAGGACCAAAGCCAATGCAAGCAGCCCTGATCGGATTGGGCATGGTCGCCGACATGCATGTGGCGGCAATTGCGGCCACCGGTGGGCAGGTCGGCTTGCGCGGCGTGTTTGCGCGCCGCGCTCAGGCCACAGCGGCTTTTGCTGAGCGTCACGGCGTGCGCCCCTATGCGACGCTTGCAGAAGTGGCGGTGGATCCAGAGGTCGACTTTGTGATTCTGGCGACCCCCCCGGATGCGCGGCTGGAAGCGGTCAAACTGTTGGCTGACGCGGGCAAGCCGATCCTGATGGAAAAACCGATCGAGCGGGATTTGCCTACCGCGCGCGCTTTGGTTGAGATGTGCGAGGCCCAAAATGTGCCGTTGGGTGTGGTGTTCC
>JBGCDD010000270.1:0-8566 GCA_045105075.1 Sedimentitalea sp.
GTGCGCGCGGCGGCGAACGTGTTGCTGGCCGAGGGGTGCCAGGCGGTCTGTGTGTTTTTCATCAACGGCTACGCCAATGCGGCCAACGAACAAGCCGCTGTTGCCGCTGTGCGCGCGCTCTGGCCGACGCCTTACGTCACCGCCGCCACTGAAATCCTGCCGGAAATCCGTGAATTCGAGCGGTGCTCGACCGCGACGCTGAATGCCTATTTGCAACCTGTGGTGGCCAGTTATCTGGATCGGCTCAAATCTGGGTTGGAGGGGCGTGGGTCAAACGCAGATGTGCTGATCGTACAGTCCAACGGCGGCGTGATGGACGTTGATATTGCACAGCAATTTCCAGTGCGCACAACGCTTTCGGGGCCAGCAGCCGGGGTGATTGCGGCGCGCCATATCGGTGCGGCGGCGGGATTTCAGGACATCATCACCTGCGATATGGGGGGCACGTCCTTTGATGTTTCCCTTGTCACCGGTGGGCAGAGCGCGTTGGCGGCACAAACCCAGATCGACTTTGGCATGGTGGTGCGCACGCCCATGGTCGAGATTTCGACCATTGGCGCTGGGGGCGGGTCGATTGCCCATATTGATGCTGGTGGATTGCTGGCCATCGGGCCGCAAAGCGCCGGGTCTGACCCTGGTCCGGTGGCCTATGGGCTGGGCAATGACCAACCCACGGTGACCGACGCAAACCTCATTCTGGGGCGTATCAACCCGGATCGCCCGATCGGCGGCAAACTTGCGCGCCTAGATGTTGAGGCGGCCCGCGCGGCGATGGACACGCAGATCGCCCGCCCGCTTGGGTTGAGCATCGAGAACGCCGCCGAGGCCATTGTCCGCGTGGCAAATGCCAAGATGGCAGGTGCAATCCGGCTGGTTTCGGTCGAACGCGGGCACGACCCGAAAGGGTTTGCTGCCATGCCGTTTGGAGGCGGGGGCGCGCTGCACACCGGCGCGTTGATGCGCGAGATTGGCCTGGGGGCGGCGATTGTGCCGCGTTATCCGGGCGTCACGTCGGCGCTGGGCTGCGTGGTGGCCGACATGCGCCTGGACATCGTTCAAACGGTGAATATGGGACTGGATGTTTTGGACGCAGATGCGCTTTCGGCGCGGATCGAAGCCCAGGCCAGCGCGTTTGAAACCACTCTTGCGGCCAGTGATGCAGTGCTGACCGGGACGTCGCGGGTGATTGACCTTGATATGCTTTATTTGGGTCAAACCCACACGGTGAGCGTGCCGATGTCTGGCCCAATCAGCCAAGACGCGATCCGCGCAGCGTTTGAGAAAACCTATAGTGAAACCTATGGTCGGCTGTTGCCGGGAATTGGGATGAAGGTTGTTAATTTGCGTGTTGCCGTGATCGGGCATCGCCCAGAGCTGGATCTCTCGGCATTGGCGCCTGTTGCTGGCAAAACGCTTGATCAATGCAAGCTGGGTCAACGCGAGATCTGGAGCGAGGGGAGCGCCCAATCGGCGCAGATTTACGAGCGGCTTGACCTGCCAGTGGGGGCCGAGATTGTAGGGCCGGCGCTGTTGGAACAACCCGATACGACCATCTTTGTCGACCCCGGTCTGGTCGGTGTTGTGGACGCGTTGGGCAACCTGATTATTCGGGAAAACGCGTGATGGATGTCGCTCGCACAGCGTTGCTGATCGTTGATTTGCAGAACGATTTTTTGCACCCCGAAGGGGCCTATGGTCGCGCCGCGCAAACGGCGGATGCTATTGCGCAACTTCCGCCTCGTGTGGGCCCTGTCGCAGATGCGATGCGCGCGGCGGGCGGATTGGTGATCTCAACTCAGTTTACACTGGTGCCAGGGCGTGGGGGTGTTCCGATGATCGCCCCGCATTTGGCCAAACTGCGTCCGTTTTTGACCCAAGGCGACTTTGCGCCGGGCAGCTGGGGCAACCAGATGGTTGACAGCCTTGGCACGCCGGATTTTGTGATTGAGAAGATCGCCTATTCGGCGTTTTACATGACGCGACTGGAATGGGTGCTGCGCAAGGCGGGTGTGGATCATCTTGTGGTCGCGGGCATTGTCACCAATGGGGGAGTTGCCTCAACTGTGCGCGGGGCACATGTGCTGGACTTCCACACGACCGTTTTGTCCGATGGTTGTGCGGCATTCGGTGCAGCGGCACATGATGCTGCAATTGCCGATCTATCGACTGTGTCTGACGTGATGAGTTGCGCACAGGCTTTGGATTTGTTGGGGCGCTCTGACTAAGGTTCTGTCCCGGAGCAGCTTTTCGTGGGGCTCTGCCCCACACCCCGGGATATTTTTGGCAAGAGGAAAAGCCTATCGTGGGGCCGGGGTCTAGAGGCCTTTGGGGTGGGTGATGAATTCCTCGATGACGTGGTCCGGAACTTTGGC
The DNA here is from genome assembly GCA_045105075.1 of Sedimentitalea sp. GTDB lineage: Bacteria > Pseudomonadota > Alphaproteobacteria > Rhodobacterales > Rhodobacteraceae > JBGCDD01. The sequence continues at coordinate 2,373 of JBGCDD010000270.1, forward strand.
GTAATCTGACGTGCGCGAGATGAACTGGCCGGTGAGTTGGCGCATGGAGACCATCATTTCCGCCATTTTGACGGCGATGGGAATGCCGTTGATCACTGGGGTTTGCCCGACGAAGTGATCGCGAGTGCGTGCAAACAGCAGCATCGGGATGCCGCCGCCGGGAATCAGCACATCAACACCCTGAGCGACGAGGGGGAGAGCTTGTTCTTCGAACAGGGCCAGCACTTCGGCGGCTTTGGTCTCGTCATTGTAGGCGTCCAGAATCTGGCCCGGCTCAAACGTCATCGAATGGATGCCGGTGACACGTTCGCGCAGGCCGTATTTGCCGATTTGGTGGTGAAAACCGGGAATGAAACGAGGATTGATCGTGACAATGCCGATTTTCTGACCCATCTGGCAGCAATAGAGCATGGTCGCTTCGCCAAGCGCGATGATCGGGATGTCGACGGCGGCGCGGGCCTCGTAGAGGCCGGAATCCTGGATGTGGCCGACGATCACGGCGTCATAGCCTTCGCGTTCGGCCTGGACTGCGTTGGTGATCATCTCGCGGGCGCAGCGGAATTCGACCAAAGGGTGGGCGTAGCTGTCAAAAGGGGTGATGCCGCGGATGTCGATCTGGGTTCCGGGTTGGGCGATCTGGTCAAGGTGGACGCGCAGGGCATCCCAATAGGTGGCGCCGTTTTCATAGTCGACGTAGGATTGATACCATATTTTCATTCGGGTGGATCCAGATTGACGAGGGTTCCGGGTTCTGACAGCGCTTTGCGGATGTCATCGGGGATCGGGCGCGAGGCGATATTGCCATCATCTTGAATTTGCGCGTGAATTCGGATCGCGCGGCCCTCACAGATGGTGTCACCGCTGCTGGCCTGAACCGCTTTGCAATCCCAGTGCAGGGTTGAATTGGTCATTTTCACAAGTTGGATGATGGTGCGCACCTTGTCACCGTAAGCCGCCGGGCCGATGAATTTGAAATGCACATCCCCCATCACAAAGGCACAGCGGTTTTCTTTGATCATCTTGTCGGTAGCGTGGCCGATGACGCGCAGCAACTCGTGTTCGGTGTCGTTGAACCACGCCAGCATGAGCGGGAAATAGACCAGACCAAAGGGGTCGGATTCGCCCCAATTGACGGTTAATTCGCGGGAATACATGATCATTCTTGCACTGTTCCTTTTCGACGGGCTGCGCCATCATGGTCCGGTCAGACGGGGCAGGCAAGGGGGCGTGATGGGCCAAATTCGATCCGCAGACGGTGTTCACTTTGAGGTTGAGGTGCCGGTTTTGATCATTGGCGCCGGTGCGGCGGGGTTGACGGCGGCGTTGTCAGCTCAGCGACTTGGTGCAGAGGTGCTGGTGCTGGAACGCGATGCGGCGCCGGCGGGTTCAACGGCGTTGTCTTCCGGGTTTGTGCCGGCGGCGGGCACGATATTTCAATCAGATCCGGACAGTGCGGCGGTGTTTGCCAGTGATATTGCGCGCAAGGCCAAGGGAATGCAGGACGCGGCCCTGACCGGTCTGGCGACCGACACCATCGCCGATGTTATCAATTGGCTGGGGCGCGATCATGGGCTGGACTGGCATGTGCTGGACGGATTTTTGTACCCCGGCCATAGCTTTCACCGGATGCATGCGGTGCCTGAAATGACCGGCGCGGGGTTGATGATGCGATTGCAGCGCGCTGTGGCGGCGGCGGGGGTGCAAATCGCCACGCAAGCGCAGGTAGATACGCTTTACACGCAAGGGAATGAGGTGGTTGGCGTCGGGTTGATCCGCCCCGATGGCGCCCGTGAAACGATTGGCTGCGGCGCCCTTATTCTGGCTTGCAATGGCTATGGTGGTAACCCGGATCTGGTGGCGCAGCACTTGCCCGACATGCGCGATGCGCTCTATTTTGGGCACGCGGGCAATCAGGGCGAGGCTGTGGTGTGGGGGCAAGGTCTTGGGGCCGAATTGAAACATCTGTCCGGGTATCAGGGGCACGGGTCGGTGGCGACGCCGCATGGCGTGCTGATCACTTGGGCGCTGATGATGGAGGGGGGCATTCAGGTCAATCAGGACGGCGCCCGTTTCAGCAACGAATTGGGCGGGTATTCTGAACAAAGCGTGCATGTTTTGAACCAACCCGCAGGGCGTGCGTTCAACATCTATGACCAGCCATTGCATGACTTGGGCCTGACGTTTCCCGATTATCAACAGGCGCAATCGGCAGGGGCCGTGCGTTGTGCACCGGATATTGCGGGGCTTGCGGCCAAGCTGGGCATTGACGGCGCGGGTTTGGCCGCGACCTTGGCCAAGATGACCGGCCCTGACCCGTTTGGACGCAACTTCGCCCGCCAGCTGTCTGCGCCGTTTTACGGCATCGAGGTCACCGGCGCGCTGTTTCACACCCAAGGCGGGTTGATGATTGACGAAACGGGCCGGGTCATGCGCGCGCAGAGCGGCGTGTTTGACACGCTCTATGCCTGTGGCGGCGCGGCGTGTGGGGTTTCCGGGCCGGATGTGTCGGGGTATCTGTCGGGCAATGGCTTGCTGACCGCCTTTGCTTTTGGCGCAGTGGCGGGGCGCCATGCGGGTAAGGGGCAGAGATGATGGATATTCTCAAAGACCTTCGCCACATCGTGGGCGAAAGACATGTGTTGGTCGCGCATGATCAGACCGTCGGGTTCTCGACCGACGTCACCGGCAAATGGGTTGGACAGGTGCGCGCGGTGGTGCGCCCGGCCAACACATCCGAGGTGGCGGCGGTGATGCGCCTGGCCTATGAAACCGGCACGCCAGTGATCCCGCAGGGTGGCAATACCGGCTTGACCGGGGCCACTTGCGCCGATGCCAAAGACAACGCGATCCTGCTGTCGCTGGCGCGTCTGAACACCATCCGTGACATTCGCCCGGACAGCCGCACCGCCATTGTCGAGGCCGGCGTGGTTCTGGAAACCCTGCACCGCGCGGTGGCACAACACGGGCTGATTTATCCGATGACCTTTGGCGCCAAGGGCTCGTGCACGATCGGCGGTAATATGGGCACCAATGCGGGGGGCTCGAATGTGCTGCGCTATGGCAATACGCGCGATCTGGTGCTGGGCATCGAGGCGGTTTTGCCCGACGGAGAGATTGTCGATCTGATGAGCGAGTTGCACAAGGACAACACTGGATACAACCTCAAACACCTGCTGATCGGGGCCGAAGGCACGCTGGGCATCATCACTGCAGCCGTTGTGAAGTTGAAGCCCCAGCCGCGCGCCTATTTCACCGCAATGGTGGCCGTGCCCGATATTCCGACTTCGCTGGTGCTGCTGAACCGGTTGCAAGAGGACAGTGGCAATGCGGTGGAAGCCTTTGAATATATGCCCGCTTATTACTTCAATCTGTTGTGCGCACGGTTTCCTGAAACCCGGTTGCCGTTTGGAACCAATGTGGAACACGGGATTTTCCTTGAGGTTGGCCTGTCGCGTGGCGATGATGTGACCCCGGACGAGAATGGTGCTTTGCCCGGAGTGGCGCGGCTGGAATCGCTTTTGATGGAGCTGCTTGAGGCGGGCGACATCGATGATGCGGTGGTGTGCAAATCAGAAGCGCAGCGGGGCGAGATGTGGCAACGCCGCGAGCGGGCCTACGAGTCGACGGTTGCTCATGGTGTGTCGGTGGATTGCGACATTTCGCTGGCGCTTGACGGAGTTGATGGGTTCCTCAAATCGATGGACGTCGCGCTGGCCGAGATTGCGCCGGGGGCCGAAACCATGGCTGTGGCGCATCTGGGCGATGGCAATCTGCACTATTCGATCTGGCCGATGCCGGGCTCGGACGCGCCGATCCCTGACCCGCTTTACACCGAAATCATGGAACAGGTCGAAAACACCGTTCTTGGCCTGCGTGGCAGTTTTTCGGCCGAACACGGGATTGGGCTGATGAAACTTCCTTCGATGGAGCGGCGCAAGGACAAGGGCGCGTTGCGCATGATGTGGGCGATCAAGGCTGCGCTGGACCCCAAGAACATTATGAACCCGGGCAAAGTGCTGCCGCCACTTGCGACGCAATAGGATCAGGCACCGTTGGACTGCAATGTGCTTAGCATTTGGCGCAGTGCCGGTTTCAGCCGTGCACTGTCGGCGCCGGGCAGCAGATCCAGCAATTTCGCCTCGTGCGCGCGGGCCTGCGTGACCAGTGATTGCGCCAGGTCGTGCCCCTTTTGGGTCAAAAAGATGCGCACACGCCGGCCATCTTCGGGATCACTGCGCCGGCTGACAAGACCGCGGGTGTCCATCTGCAAAATGATCCGGGTCAGGCGCGACTGTTCAACCAGAGCAAAGCGGGCCAGCTGCGTGATCATCGCGCCATCGCGGTCTTGCAGACAGGCCAGAACCCGCCATTCCGGCACCCGAAGGCCCTGATCACGAACGGTTTTATGAAACTGCGCGCTGGCCTCTTCGCTGGCAGCGGCCAGCAGATACAGCAGATAGTCCGAGACAAATTCGCCCTCTGTGGGGTCTGGCGCATCGGGCACGGTGGGGTCTCCTTGCTCAGTCGGGGGCATGTCAGGGCACCGGAGCTGCGAAGTCAATGCGTGGGGTGGGCGAAAAACGCTTGACCGAAAGTATATGAAATTTCATATTATTTGAAAGGGGAGAGTCGCATCGTGTCAGACATCACTGCAACTGTGGCCGCGATTGCGCCGCTGACCGAGCGGATCCGTGCCTTGACGCTAAAGGGCACAGGCCCGCTGCCGGCCTACGCGCCCGGCGCGCACATTCGCATCGCTCTGCCGGATGGTGACACGCGGGCCTACTCGCTGATCGATTTTGCGCCCACGCAAAGCCCCCAACACTATACCATTGCGGTGCAGCTTGAAGAAAACGGGCAAGGTGGGTCGCGCCATATGCATGCTCTTGTCGTGGGCGATACCGTCCAATTTGCGCCTCCGAAATGCGATTTTGCGCTGGTGGATGCCCCGGCGCTGTTTCTGGCGGGCGGCATCGGTGTGACCCCGATGATCTCGATGGCGGCAGCGTTGGAACAGCCGTTTGCGTTTCACTATGCCGGGCGCAGCGCCGATCTGATGGCTTACCGCGATGACGTGATCGCGCGGTTTGCGGCCCAGATCCACTGCGATGACACGCCCAGCAAATTGGATCTGGCCGCGTTGATTGCGACCCTGGCCCCGGCGCAGCACCTTTATGTTTGCGGCCCACGCGGGATGATCGATGCCACCCGCACGCTGGCTGAACAGGCCGGGATCGACCACGCGCGCATTCATTTCGAACTGTTTGACAACGCCGCCGCCCAATCCGACGACAGCGCGTTTGAGGTTCAAGTCCAATCCACCGGGCAGGTGTTCACCGTGGCCCCGGACCAAACCATCATCGAAGCGTTGGAAGACGGCGGCGTCGATGTGATCTATGATTGTCAGCGCGGTGATTGCGGCATTTGCCAGTGTGACGTGATCTAGGGCACCCCCGATCACCGCGATGTTGTGCTAAGTGCGGCCGAACGCGACAGTGGCAAAGTCATGCAAATCTGCGTCAGCCGGGCGAAAACCCCGCGTCTGGTGCTTGATCTTTAACGGAGGATCCGATGGCACATACGGCACATGAGATTTCCGCGCTGGTGCAGGGGCATCAGGTGCACCGCGACGTCTATACCAGCGCGTCGGTGTTTCGCGCCGAGATGAAGCACCTTTTTGCCAACGCCTGGGTGTTTGTCGGCCATGACAGCCAGACCCCTAAAAAGGGCGATTACTTCAGCACCTCCATCGGCGATCAGCCGATCATTCAGGTGCGCCATTCCACCGGTGACATCCACGTGCTGTTCAACCGCTGCCCCCATAAGGGAACAAAAATCGTCATCGACCGCGAAGGCAACACGGGCAAGTTTTTCCGCTGTCCCTATCACGCGTGGTCGTTCAAAACCGATGGCTGTCTGCTCGCCATACCGCTGAAAAAGGGCTATGAGGGCACCGGACTGGACAAGACCCAAAACGCCAAGGGCATGCGCGCGGTGGGCGCGATGAAGAACTATCGCGGTTTCATCTTTGCGCGGCTGGCCGAGGAGGGGATCAGTTTCGAGGAGTTCTTTGGCGACAGTCTGTCATCGCTCGACAATATGGTTGACCGCTCGCCCGCCGGACGGCTTGAGGTGGCCGGGCCGCCGCTGCGTTACATGCACCATTGCAACTGGAAGATGCTGGTGGAAAACCA
>JBGCDD010000271.1:0-9772 GCA_045105075.1 Sedimentitalea sp.
GGCTTTGCATGGCCGCGCCGTGACGCCTCTCCGATCGTCATCGACATGGCCACCGCGTCTATGGCGATGGGCGAAGTTCAGATCGCAGCCCGCGACGGGCATGATGTGCCGCTGGGCACCGGACTGTCGGCCAGCGGCGAGCTGACCACAGATGCCGCCGAGATTGCCGCCGGGGTGCTGTTGCCCTTTGGGGGGCACAAAGGCTCGGCGATGGCTTTGATGGTCGAGCTGCTTTCCGGGCCGATGGTGGGTGAGACGTTTTCCTATGAAACCAAAGAGCGCGACAACGGCGATGGGGGCCCTGCGCAGGGGGGTCAGTTTATTCTGGCGATGTCGCCTGATGTCTTCTCGGATCCCGGCTGGGACACCCAAACCGAAGGCTTTGTCGACAGATATTCCGAGATCGACGGGGCGAGACTGCCCGGCGCGCGCCGGCATGCCATGCGGGGCACAGCAGGCCCGCGCCAAGTCAACAGTGACCTGCTGGACAAGATCAAATCGCTGGCAGCAAGCGCGTCTTGAGGCGGAGTGGAGCGTCACTTTTTGCCTCAACGGTGCTGTGATGTTGCAATGGGCTTTCAGGGTGCGTTCAACCCGTTTGAAAATTTGCCCGCTAAACACCTGAACCATGCCGGGCAAGGCCGGTTCTCAATCAGAGTTTTTGATGCTACGGTCGTGGCGCGCGTCAGGGCGCACCCGATCCGCGGGAAGGGCCAAGCCCATCTGAGATTAGACAAACCCCACATAGCTGACCTTCTTTCAGGTCCGAGGGCGCGGATACCGGACAGATGAAAGGAGGCTGTATGCCCACTCTTCCTGCGCGCCCGTCGCTTGAAAACCTCAAGAAACAGGCCAAATCGCTCCTCAAATCCGTCAAATCCAGTGAAACAGACGCATTGGCGTTGGTTGGGCCCTACTTTGGTGATCCTTCGGACATTTCCTTGCAACAGGCACAGCTGGTTGTTGCGCGAAACTATGGATTTTCCAGTTGGACCCGGCTGAAAAACCATGTCGAGACTGGGCCGGCAGACACGCCAACAACCGAACAACACGCCAACCGGTTCCTCGATCTGGTGTGTTTGCACTATGGGCCTGACAACAGCCGCGGATCCCACAATTTTGAGGAAGCGGCGGCCTTGTTAAAGGAGCATCCGGACATCGCGCAGCACTCACTGCATACGGCGGCGGTGACTGGGGCCCTGAAAACCCTGCGCCGGATGTTGGCAGAAGATCCCGGCAGCGTTGATCAAAAAGGCGGCCCCTTTCAATGGTCGCCCTTGATGTATGCGGCCTATGCGCGCCTTCCGGGTGTTTCAAGCTACCCTGCGGGCCAGGCGCTTCTGGACAGGGGCGCCGATCCGAATGCACATTACATGTGGGCGGGCACGTACAGATTTGCGGTTCTGACGGGCATATTCGGCGACGGCGAAGGTGGCAAAACCCGTCTGCCCGAACATCCCGAAATGGTTTCGTTCGCGCGCGCCGCTTTGGATAAAGGGGCAAACCCCAATGACAGCCAAGGCGGATACAACCGGTGCTTCAATGGCGATGACACGCATCTTGAGCTGATGCTGGAATACGGCCTGAAGGACAGCGACGCCAGTGACTGGGCGCAGACCGATGCCACCCAGCCCCCGGATGGCCACAGGACAATGCACTTCCAACTGATCATAGCTTTGCGCTCGGGATTTGCGGATCGCGCGCGTCTGTTGATCGAACACGGAGTTGATCTGAACACATCGGATGCGAATTACTACCAGACGCCGCCAGTCAGTTTCACGCCCTACCAAGTCGCACTTTTGCATGGCTTGCCTGAAATAGCGGCGTTGATCAAAGCCAAAGGCGGCGACAGCACGCCGCTTACCGGTCACCAGCAGTTTCGCGCGACGTGCATCGCCGGTGACCTGGCCACGGCCAAGACGCTCGCGCCCACCCATCTTGGACAGGAGCCCGAAAAAGAGGCGGACTTGCTTGCAAACGCGGCCAGCAATGGCAGTCTGAAAGCGGTTGAGACGATGATCGCGCTTGGTTTTGATCTCAGCCCGCCGGGGCGCAGGACTGCGCTTCATTCGGCGGCCTGGCGCGGCCATCTGGATATCATTGACGCATTGCTCAAGGCGGGTGCTGACCCAAAGATCCGCGATCCCCAGCACTTTTCACCGCCGCTTGTTCATGCGCTCCACGCCGGGAACCAACCTGTGATAGATGTTTTTATGGAGGCCGAGATGGATATTTTTATGGCCTCGGCCTTTGGCAAAACCCAACAGATCGATGACCGCATTGCCGAAGACCCGTCCTGGATCAACGCTCCTTTTGCGCGTGTGCGCCCGCGTCCAGAGCAGGATTGGCCCAATGATTGGGCCCCACCGTTGTGGTTTGCGGCGATGAATGGGCGCGAAGACAGCGCCCGGCATCTTTTGAACAATGGCGCCAGCGCTGACATTGCGGACCCGTCTGGGCGGTCCATGGCGGACTACGCCGAACAGGGGGGACATTCTGAGATTGCCCAATTGTTGAAGTCTGCAATGCGCTAAGGTTGATTGGGGGCCACCAAGCGCAATTGGTTGCCCCCTTTTGGAAAAATTCGATCAGATGTTTGCGAAAATCACCACGGTTTGACAGTCTTGTCGCCAGGCAGGTCGCCTCGGGTTTAGATCGCTCGGTCCGTGACGTCGGGCACGATGTGGTTTGCTCCTGGGCAAGGGTCAGCGGGCTCTGGGCTCGCCCTCTGGTGAGCGGATCATAAGCGTTTCGATCTCGGACATCACATTTGACGCCAAAGGTCCAAAAGCGACGGCGGCCGCGTTTTCCTCGGCTTGTTTCGCCGTGCGCGCGCCGGGAACCGGCATGTTGTTGTTGGATTTTGCAAGCAGCCAACACAGCGCACCCTGCGCCAAAGTGCGGCCATCGCTTTGCAACAGCTCGCGTATCGCGGCCAGGTTTGTCAGATGCGCCCGCGCGGGTTTGGCATCTTGAAAATAGTCCCGCTTTTCGCTGTTGACCGAGCGGACATCCGTGCCGGGCATGACCGTGCCGTCGTCAAATTTTCCGGTCAGCACCCCCATGGCCAAAGGCGAGCGCAGAAACGCAACCAGATCGTTTTCGCGCACCGTTTCTTGGATTGATGGTACGTCGACAAAGACGTTCATCGCATGTTCGATACCGATAAAGCCATCAAGATCGAGCATCGCCTTGGTGCGGTCGGGAAAGTCCGTGCTCCACCCGTAAGCGCGAATTTTGCCTTCATTGCGAGCCACTTCCATCTGTTCAAATATCGGGCGGGCCTTGTCGATGGGCAGTGCATTCAGGTGCAACAACATCACATCCACATGGTCGCGGTTGAGCCGCCGCAACGACCGTTCGATCGCTGGCATGACCTGATCTGCACGCGTTTCATCATGCAGCACCTGGCGTGCGTCTTCATCAATCGCGGTGCCCAGTTTCGAGACAATGATCGCGTCGGGCTGGTCTTTTAACGCGTCTCCCAACAGGCGTTCAGAATGGCCCGCCCCATAGACCGCGGCTGTGTCGAAAACCCGAAGGCCGCCGTCCAGAGTGGCCCGAATTGCACGCCTGGATTCGTCGTCATCCACGTCTGGAAACCCCAGCGGCACCGAGCCTGCGAAAAATTGCCCTCCGATGGCCCAGCATCCCATGCCCATTGGCAGTACGTCTTGTCCTAAAATGTTCATTCTCTGTTTTCCCATGCTTGTTTGGGTCTGTTATCGCGGCGAAGGGCTGGTCATTCTACAACAAGAAATGCAGATTACGTTTCATGAATGAAAAGAACGGCGACTGGAACGATCTGAAGTTTTTTCTGGCGGTGGCGCGCCACAAGGGGTTGTCTGGTGCGGCTCGCCAAATCGGGATCAGCGCGCCGACGCTTGGCCGACGTATGCAGGCCCTTGAGAAATCCACTGGAATTGAAATTTTCCGCAGGCACGCGCGCGGATATGACCTGACAGAGCAAGGGCAGGTTTTCTTTGATAAAATCGCCGAACTCGATGCACAGATTAGTCCGCTGTTCGCGCATCACTCCGGGCGCAAGAAAACGCTGGTGAAACTGTCGGCAGGGCATTGGACCCTGCTCGCGTTGTCTCGCCAGATCGAGCAAATCACCAAGGCCGCGCCAGATGCCTTGCTGCGGTTCATTTCTGCTGACGCGTACCTCAAAATCAACCACCGTGAAGCGGTGATTGGCATCCGAAATCAGCGCCCACATCAGGCAGGTCTGGCCGGTCGCATGGTAGGCACAGTGTCATTTGCCGGCTATGCCAGCGATCCGTCCATTCGCGGCTGGATCCGCGTGGCCTCGAACACACCGTCCGCAAGATGGCTCGCGGCGCAGCCCGACGTGCAAACTGTGATGGAAGTGAATTCGTCGCAATTGGCCAAAGAACTGGCCACAAACGGCGTTGGGCGCGTCGTTTTGCCGTGTTTTATTGGCGATCGCAGCCCGGCTTTGACAAAGGTACATCCGATCATTCGCGAACTTGATCACGAGCAATGGGTGGTCAGCCATGATGAAGACCGGTTTGTTCCGGCGGTTCGCCAAGTTCTGAATGAGACCTACAAAGCCATGGCGATTGTCATTAAATCCACCGCCTAGACCTGTTGGACGCTGCCAAGGATGCAGAAGTCACGCGGAACTGTGCTGCTTTAGCCGCCTCAGCATGCCGCGCACGATCCATCGATGGGCAATGCCAACCGGGATCATATACAGGTGTCCGAACAGATTGTGCACAAGCACCGATGAGGTCACACAAACGGTTCTGCCATCGGTTGACACGCATGTCATCACGTCCAGATGACTGTCCCTTTCTGTCAGCACCAAAGACGTTTCATCGATGTGTTCCACCAGGAAGAAATCCAGATGATCCCCAACAGTGACGCGATCCGTTTTCTGGCCGCTAAACCCGCCAATGCGCTTGACGCCAAACCACGACGAAATCGCATCGCGCAGCCAAAACGCCAGTTTCAATGCTCTTTGCGGGTGATCCATGATCGCATTCCACGCCGCCAGCGGGTCGAGTTCACGCGCCAAATCCACCGATTGCGTGTCATAGTAGTTGAGCCCGGAAATTGGTCCAATAACGTAGATGGTGCTGTCGCAAAGCCTGATCATGTCTCTAATCTAGCCACGATCCGCCTATGTTCAACATTGTATCGCGTGGGAGCGGACGGGATGTTCAAATGCCCAATTGTTGCGCGCTTTTGACGCCAATGACAGTCGCCGGAACCAGACATCACACCCGCGCGCTCGTTTCTTGGGCAAAGCTGCTTTAGGGTGTAGCCAAAGCGACAAACGGATACAGCCATGATCGATGCAGCCATTGCCAAAGTGCAGCGGCTTTCTTGTTTTGAAGACCCGACCGAGATTGTGCCTTTGGGGGGCGGGATCACGAACATTAACTTGCGGGTCAGCGATGCGGGCAAAACGTTTGTGGTGCGTCTGGGCGAGGACATTCCCGAACATGGTGTGATGCGCTGGAACGAGCTGGCGTTGTCGCGCGCGGCGCATAAGGCAGGGATCTCACCAGCGGTGCATCACGCCGAACCCGGGGTTCTGGTGCTTGATTTTGTGCCGGCCCGAACCTTTGCCGAGGCCGATGTGCGCAACGCTCAGAACCTGGCGCGGGTGATCGCGCTGATGAAGACCGCACACAACGCGGTGGCGGCGCATCTGACCTCACCTGTGCTTGGGTTTTGGCCGTTTCAGGTTAACAGAACCTACATCACCCAACTGCGCAAAGCGGGCTCTCCCCATGTGAGCCAACTGTCCATGATGCTTGAAGATCTGGCCCAGCTTGAGGTCGCGACCGGCCCGGTGACGCTGGTGATTGGGCACAACGATATGCTTGCGGCCAATATTCTGGATGATGGTGCGCAGCTGTGGTTGATCGATTGGGAATATGGTGGATTTAACACGCCTTTGTTTGATCTGGCTGGACTTGCGGGCAACAACGCCCTGTCCGAAGAACAGGAGCGCCAAGCCCTGTCGCAGTATTTCGAAACCAGCGCTGAGCAGTATTGGCGCCCTTATCAAGCGATGAAATGCGTGTCTTTGATGCGCGAAACCCTGTGGTCGATGACATCTGAAATCCACTCCAGGCTTGATTTTGACTATGCCAGTTACACCGCCGAAAACAGCGATCGTCTGGCGGCGGCCCTGGCCGATTTTCGCAATTCCTAAGGACCAGAAATGACCCAGCCCACATCGTCAAAGATCATTGTTGTTGGGGGCGGGATCATCGGGTGTTCGACCGCTTATCACCTGGCGCATATGGGTCAGGAGGTTTTGCTGTTGGACAAGGCCGCGTTGACATCCGGATCAACCTGGCACGCGGCGGGTTTGGTGGGGCAATTGCGCTCGAATGCGAATGTCACCCAGTTGCTGGGCTATTCGATTGATCTTTACGACCGGCTTGAGGATGAAACCGGGTTGGCGACGGGCTGGAAGAAGAATGGCGGTTTGCGGCTGGCCTGCAACGCCGAGCGCTGGACCGAGGTGAAACGGCAGGCCACCACCGCGCATTCCTTTGGTCTGGACATGCAACTGCTCAGCCCGCAAGAGGCGCAGGATCTGTGGCCTTTGATGGACATTGGCGATGTGATCGGTGCTGCGTTTTTGCCCACCGATGGGCAGGCCAACCCGTCCGACATCACTCAGGCTCTGGCCAAAGGCGCACGGGCGAATGGGGCGCAATTGATTGAAAACTGCGCCGTGCTTGAGATCCTGACCGAGGCCGACCAGATCACTGGCGTGCGCACCCAGCATGGTGATATCTCTTGCGAAAAGCTGGTTCTGTGTTGTGGGCAATGGAGCCGCACATTGGCGCAAACCATCGGGGTCAGCGTGCCACTGGTGTCGGTTGAACACCAGTACATGATCACTGAACCTTTTGATGTGCCATCCAACCTGCCGACCCTGCGCGATCCGGATCGGCTGACCTATTACAAGGAAGAGGTCGGCGGGCTGATCATGGGCGGCTATGAACCCAACGGCATTCCCTGGGCGCTCAATGGCATTCCCGACCCGTTTGATTTTCAGCTGCTGCCATCGAACTTTGATCACTTCGAACAACTGGTCGAATTGGCGCTGCCGCGTGTGCCCAAGTTGGACAGCGTTGGGGTCAAACAGCTGGTCAACGGACCCGAAAGCTTTACGCCCGACGGCAATTTTATTCTGGGTGAGGCGCCGGAAATGCGCAATGTCTTCATCGGAGCCGGGTTCAACGCCTTTGGCATTGCCTCGGGGGGTGGCGCTGGCATGGCTTTGGCCGAATGGGTCGCGAAAGGCGCGCCGCCCTATGATCTGTGGTCGGTTGACATTCGCCGCTTTGGCACGCCCCACCGCGATGTGGATTGGGTCCGCCCGCGCACGCTTGAGGCTTATGGCAAACACTACACAATGGCCTGGCCGTCAGAAGAATTCACCAGCGCGCGCCCATTTCGCCGCTCGCCGCTTTACGACAGGCTGCACGCGGGCGGAGCGGTGTTTGGCGAAAAACTGGGCTGGGAGCGTCCCAACTGGTTCGCTGAAGACGGCGAAGACCCGCGCGATATTTACACTTTTGAGCGCCCAAATTGGCACACCGCCGTAGCGCGCGAACACAAGGCCGCGCGCGAAACGGCTGTGGTGTTCGATCAAACGTCCTTTGCCAAATTCGCGCTGACGGGAGCAGACGCCACAGCCGCGCTGGAATGGATCGCTGCCAACCGGGTGGATCGCCCGGTCGGTTCGATCATCTACACCCAAATGTTGAATGATCACGCTGGCATCGAATGCGATCTGACCTGTGTGCGCACGCATGATCAGCGCTATTACATCGTCACTGGCACTGGCTTTGCGACCCATGATTTTGATTGGATTAGCCGGAATATTCCTGCTGGGTTGAACGCGCAATTGTCTGACATCACTGCGGAAAACGCGGTACTGTCCTTGTTTGGTCCCAAAGCGCGCGACATTCTTGCCAGTGTCACATCCGATGATGTCAGCAATGGTGCGCATCCCTTTGGCACCGCCCGTCAGATCGACATTTCTGGGCGTGCGGTGCTGGCGATGCGCATCACCTATGTTGGCGAACTCGGCTGGGAATTGCACATGGCGGCCGAGGATGCGCCAGCGGTTTATGACGCCTTGCATGCCACCGGGCTTGGGCTGCGCAACGCCGGCTACCGCGCTATTGAAACGCTGCGGCTGGAAAAAGGCTATCGCGCGTGGGCGTCCGACATCGGCCCCGATCACACCCCGGATGAGGCGGGGTTGGGTTGGGCGGTGAAAATGGCCAGTGGCATCGCGTTCAAAGGGCGCGATGCGGTTGCCAAACAGCGCAGCGTCGGGGTTCGCAAAATTATGACGACCTTCACCACCAGCGCCGACACCACGCTGTCTGGGCGCGAAACGATCTACCGCAACGGCGAACGCTGCGGCTGGCTCAGCTCGGGTGGTTTTGGCCACACACTCGGTCTGTCCATCGGCCTTGGATATGTGCGCTCGGACACACCGATTGATCACGATTTCGTCCTGAACGGGCAGTACGAACTGGAAGTTGCCACCAAGCGCGTCCCCGCCACCGCCACTCTCGCGCCGCTTTACAATGCGGCGATGACAAAGGTCAAAAGCTGAAGCGCCCGTGCTCACTTTAGCCGCAATCGCAAAATTGTGCGCGGTCTCACGCCCTCATTTTGCTTTGCTTCTGCGCAGATACGGCTACCTTTTCCTGCAATCCCCCAAACTATTCCTTCGGCCAGAAAGAGAGACACCATGACAGCCACACCTCGCAAAAAGGCCAGCGACTTTGATCCGCGTATCCTCGAGATTTTTGACGGTTATGTGCATGGCAAGATGAGCAAACGCGACTTTATCGCGCGCGCCGGTAAATACGCGGTGGCGGGTGTGACAGGCGCGATGATCCTGGAACAGTTGCAGCCCAACTACGCGCTGGCCCAACAGGTCGCGCCTGATGATCCCGAGATTGTGACCGAAGTGATCACCTATCAAAGCCCCGATGGGCATGGACCGATCAAAGCGCTGATGGCCAAGCCTGCGGGCACAACGGGCAAGCTGCCGGCGGTTTTGGTGGTGCACGAAAACCGTGGCCTCAACCCCTACATCGAGGACGTGGTGCGCCGCGCGGCCAAGGCCGGATATCTGGCCATCGGTCCGGATGGGCTGTCGCCGCTGGGTGGCTATCCGGGCACTGATGAAGAGGGGCGCACGATGCAGCGCAGCCTGGATGGCGCCAAGTTGATGGAAGATTTCTTTGCCGCGTTTGAGTTCCTGCGGGACCATCCCGACAGCACCGGGCGCGTGGGCGCCGTTGGGTTTTGTTATGGCGGCGGCGTGTGCAATGCGCTGGCCGTGGCCTATCCCGATTTGTCGGCGTCGGTGCCGTTTTACGGCCGCCAACCTGCGAGCGAGGATGTGCCAGCAATCCAGGCCCCCTTGATGATCCAATACGCCGGCCTGGATGAGCGGATCAACGCAGGCTGGCCGGCCTATTCCGACGCGTTAAAGGCCAATCAAAAAGCGTTCAGCGTGCATTTCTACCCAGATGTGAACCATGGCTTTCACAATGACACCACACCGCGATTTGACGAAGACGCGGCGGCGCTTGCATGGGCGCGCACCATCGCGTTCTTTGATCAGAACGTGAAATCCTGACGCGAATTCCGTAGGTTAATCGCCGCCGGCGGCCATGTCATAGGTGTCGGGCGTCATGCCCGATATCTCCAGCACCAGCTTGCGTCGCACGGTTGCCGCGAAACT
>JBGCDD010000272.1:0-6438 GCA_045105075.1 Sedimentitalea sp.
CGACCGACGGTGCGGGATTTGATCGAACAGAGCGGGCTCGGCCACGCCGGCCCCGGCAATGAACCGTGCCACAGCGACCGGGCGCTGATCCAACGCAGTGACGTCTTCGCCCTCTGGAAACGTATCGATTTCGACACCGTAGCCGTCCTGCGCGGCGGCCAGCACCATGTTTTCCAGAAAACACCCCAACCCAATGACAATTTGCCGGCTGAACGGATCGGTATGGGGCAACAAACGGGTGGTATCAACAAACAGCGTCACCTGATCCGGCGTGCCAAGATCCACAAGCCAGGGCTGTCGGTTGTGCGGATTGGGTGCCAAGATCGCGTGGCTCAGCGCGCGTTTGCGCACATCGTCATATTGCCCGGCCATCGCCCAGGGCTGCGTTGCCGTGCGCGGCGCGCGGGTGACGGCATAGGCGCCAGAGCCGGCAGCCAGAATCAGGCCACCACCCAGAATGGCCAGTGTTTTTCGACGGGAAAAGGTCATGTCAGTCTCCTTTTTAATTCGATATCGTATTATATAACACGATATGATCTATCTTCAAGAGAAACTCGGACAGCCCATTGAGAAAGCCCCGTCGAATTGGTAAGCAAATTTGACCAACGCTTGAGGAGACCGGGACATGCCCGTGATTACCAATATCGACGATCTCAAACGTATCTATGAACGTCGTGTGCCGCGCATGTTCTATGATTACGCCGAAAGCGGCAGCTGGACAGAACAGACCTTCCGCGACAATTCTTCTGATTTCGAACAGATCAGGCTGCGTCAGCGCGTGGCGGTTGATATGACCGGGCGCAGCACCGCCAGCCAGATGATCGGCGAGGATGTGGCGATGCCTGTCGCGCTGGCCCCTGTTGGTCTGACCGGTATGCAGCATGCCGACGGCGAGATGAAGGCCGCAATGGCCGCCAAGGATTTCGGCGTGCCCTTTACCCTGTCCACCATGTCGATCAACTCGATCGAGGACGTGGCCGAGCACACCAAAGCGCCATTCTGGTTCCAGCTTTATACGATGAAAGACACCGATTACACCGCGCGCCTGATCGAACGGGCCAAAGCAGCGAACTGTTCGGCGCTGGTTATCACGCTGGACCTGCAAATTCTGGGTCAGCGCCATAAAGATCTGAAAAACGGCTTGTCGGCCCCGCCCAAGCTGACGCCCAAGACCCTTGCCAATCTGGCAACCAAATGGTCCTGGGGGCTGGAAATGCTGCGGGCCAAACGGCGCGAGTTTGGCAATATCGTGGGCCATGTTCACGGCATCTCTGACGCCTCATCGCTGGGCGCCTGGACGGCTGAACAGTTTGATCCGGCGCTGGATTGGTCCAAAGTCGCCAAGCTGATGGAGCAATGGGGCGGCAAGGTGATCCTCAAGGGGATCCTTGATGCAGAAGATGCCCGAATGGCAGCCAAACTGGGCGCCGATGCGATCATTGTGTCCAACCATGGCGGGCGCCAGCTCGACGGCGCACTGAGTTCAATCAAGGTTTTGCGGGCGATCCTCGAAGCCGTGGGTGACAAGGTCGAGGTGCATCTGGATGGCGGCATCCGCTCGGGTCAGGACGTACTCAAAGCGCTGGCAATGGGGGCAAAAGGCACCCATATCGGGCGCGCTTTCGTCTATGGATTGGGCGCGATGGGCCAAAAAGGAGTGACCACAGCGCTTGAGTTGATCCACCGCGAATTGGACGTGACCATGGCGCTGTGCGGCGAAACCAATGTGGCCGATCTGAGTCGTGTGAACCTGTTGATCCCCGAAGGGTTTGAGGGCAACTGGCAGGCCTGATGCTGATCTTTTCGGCCCAATCCCTTGCGTTTATCGCCGTGCCCAAAACCGGAAGCACGGCGATAGACATGGCGCTGAAACCACGCGCCGACATCCTGTTCACCCGCCAACGCAAGCACATGACAGCGCGGCGGTTTCGCACCAAAATGGCGCCGTTTCTGGCCCGCGAGTTCAATCTGAACGTCGAGCTGTTTGCTGTGATGCGCGAACCTGAAGAACAGATTCGCAGCTGGTATCGCTATCGCGCCCGTGCGGCGCGGGACGGGTCAGACAACTCGACCCACGGGATCAGCTTTGACGCTTTTGTGCGCCACGTGATCGAAAAGAAACCTCCGGCTTTTGCCGCCATTGGCAGTCAGATGGGGATGCTCGGGTCGGGAAAAGGCGCGCTAATGGTTGATCATCTGTTTGCCCATGAAACCCCGCGCCATGCTCTGTCGTTTCTGGCTGACCGTTTCGGCGAGCCGATCAAGTTGAGCCAAAAGAACGTCTCGCCTACGGTCGACGCTCCGCTGGATCCGTCCACGCGCGCGTTGTTGCGCAATGCCCGACCGCATGAATTTGCGCTTTATGATCGCTTGATGGATGCAGGCGGCAAGCTGTCAGCCTGATGCGGCCAAACGGCGGGTGATCAGCGGCACGAGGATCACGGCAACCATCACCAAACTGGCCGACACCACCAAAAACGCAGCCGGCAAGCCGTAGCTGTCCGAGGTGACGCCAATCAGCGTGGGGCCAAAGATGAAGGCGCCGTAACCAACAACCGACGCGCGCCCAATCGCCGCGACCCGGTCCGAGGCTGGCACAACCCGGCCCACCAGCGCCATCGCCAAAGGCACCAGAACCGAGACGCCCGCACCCAGAACGCCAAAACCCAGATAGGCCAACGCCAGGGTTGGAGAAAACGCCGCCAGCGCAAGACCAAAGGCCGAAATCAAACTGGCGCCGGCGATCATGACCGTGTCGCGCACCCGCGATGCGATAATCTGTCCGAACAGGCGCCCGAACCCCATGGACAGACCCAAAATCGCCGGTCCCAGCGCGCCTTGGGCCGCACTTCCGCCCAGCGTGCGTTCCAGATGCAACGCCGACCAGCCCTCGGCCGATTGTTCGGCGAAAAACGCGGCCAGCACCACAATCCCGCCAAGCCAGACCAAGCCCGACGCAGCCCCCCCGACACGGCCAGGCGTGCGTTCCTCCTGCGCCGCCGGGGTGATGCGCATGAACAGGCACAGACCGAAGATCACCGCGCAGACAGTGCCAAAGATCGGTATCGGACCAGCGCCCGCCTCGCGTGCGAATCCGGTCAGCAACGCGCATCCCGCATAGGCAAACGAGAAAATCGCGTGGTTGAGGTTCATCAGCGGGCGGGCGGTGGACGATTCGATTTCCGCGACCCGCGCGTTCATCAAAATGTCGCCGACACCCGATGTCATCGCTGCCAGAAACATCACCAAGGTGAAGATCACAACAGTGCCAGAGACCCCCGCCAGCACGAAACTGATGGCCATCAGCGCGGTTGTGGCCATCAGAGACAAGTCCTTTAGGCGCGCGTCAACCACTGGCGCCAACCACATTGCCGCGACCGCACCAAGACTGGACACCATAAAAGACAGGCCAAACATGGCATCATTGGCTCCGATCTGCGCCTTGATCACCGGCACTTGCGCGGCAAATGCGGCCCAGACCATGCCCATTGCCACAAAGGCCAATGCCGGGATTCGGCTGGCGCGGATGTCCTGGAATAAACCCATGCCTTTGCCCGTCGCACACGCGCCTTGGACACGCAAGCAAAAGCTCTTTTCAACAGGGGTCGAACGGTCTATACGCGCGTCTTCACGCGGGGATACAGCCTTGGAGGATCCCCGCCCTATCAATTGGAGAATTAACATGGCCGGAGAGATCCCTGATCTTAACGCCCAGGAACGTACGGGGACAGGCAAGGGCGCCGCTCGTTCGGCACGTCGTGCCGGTATGGTTCCGGGTATCGTTTTTGGTGGCGACACAGATCCGCTTCCCATCAACATCCCTTTCAACGTGCTGCTGAAAAAGCTCAAAGCCGGGCGGTTCAAGTCGACGCTGTTCAATCTCAAGGTTGAAGGCCAAGACGACGTGCGCGTGATTTGCCGCGATGTTCAGCGCGATGTTGTCAAAGACCTGCCCACACATATCGACCTGATGCGCCTGCGCCGCACCACCAAAGTCAACCTGTTCATTCCGGTTGAAGTGATCGGCGAAGAGGTTTCGCCTGGTCTGAAAAAAGGCGGTGTTCTGACATTGGTGCGCCCCGAGGTCGACCTGATCGTGACTGCGGGCGATATCCCCGATCACATCAGCATCGATATTTCCGAGCTGGAAGTCGGCGACACAGTGACCATTTCTGCGGTCAATCTGCCGGCGGGTGCCAAGCCCACAGTCGATCGTGATTTCGTGATTGCCAACATCTCGGCACCGTCGGGCCTGCGTTCGTCCGACAATGCAGATGACGACGAGGCGGAAGCAGACGCACCGGAAGCGGCAGCAGCCGAAGAATAGGTTCTGCCAAAAACGGATTTTAAAGCGGGGCCTTTTCGGGGCCCCGTTTTGCGTTTCAACACAGCCTCTGGCCCCGGGTGCGATTTCAGGGCACAAGAGGATCAAGACAGCGAGGTACGGCATGAAACTGATTGTGGGGCTTGGCAATCCTGGTGCGAAATACGCCCGGAACCGGCACAATATTGGTTTTATGGCGGTCGATCGTGTCGCTGAAGACCATGGGTTTGCGCCGTGGCGGTCAAAGTTCCAGGGCCGTGTGAGCGACGGGCGGTTGGGCAGCGACAAAGCAGTTTTGCTCAAACCCGAAACATTCATGAACCTGTCGGGGCAATCTGTGGGCGAAGCCATGCGGTTTTACAAACTGACGCCCGGCGATGTTGTCGTGCTGCATGACGAGCTGGACCTCGCCCCCGGCAAGCTGAAGGTCAAAACCGGCGGCGGCCATGCCGGGCACAACGGTTTGCGCTCGATCCATTCCCACATTGGTGAGGCCTATGTTCGGGTGCGCATCGGCATCGGCCATCCCGGCCACAAAGACCGTGTGCCCAGCTATGTGCTGCATGATTTCGCCCGCGCGGATGACGCTTGGCTGGGCGAAATGGTGCAAGGCATAGCCGATGGCGCGCCCTATCTGGCCGACGGCGACAACGGGCGCTTCATGAACGCTGTGGCGCAACGCACGGCGCCGCCCCGGTCTTCTAAGACGGTCAAGAAAGCCTCTACCGAGGTGAAGCCACCTCCAGAGCCCCAGCCTGACACCCGTTCAGCCCTGCAAAAATTGGCGGATCGTTTCAAATGACCATACGCAACGCCCTTCTCATTCAAAGCGAAGCCTGCGACGGGCTGGGATCGCCCTTTATGGGCCGCCTGATGGCGGGCTTGGCGCAAAACTGGCCCGATGACAGCGTTATTGGGCGGCTTTGTTCACAATGGGAGGGCGATATCGGGCCATCTGCGGCTTCACTTCCGCTGCGTTTGGCCGGTGGTTTGCATGCTTTGGTGTTGAATGGAGAAGACGCCGACTTGCAGTCCGTTTACCCGCCAAAGACCACCGATGATGAGATCTTGATCGCAAAAGTTCTGGACGCGATGGAGCGCCACAGCACCTTTTTGGTGGACTGGATGCAAAGCGCACCCCAAACCAACGAAGTGCGCCGCAGTGCGGTGATGATTGCCGCCGCACAACAGCTGGCCACCCGGTTTGATCTGCCCTTTGTTACCTCGGAATTGGGCGCCAGCGCCGGGTTGAACCTGAACTGGGATCACTTCGCGTTGGAAACCGATCAGGGGCGTTTGGGTCCTGACGCCGCCGCGTTGACGCTGAACCCCACATGGCGAGGTGCTTTCCCTGCGCCTGGGCCTGTTCACGTGGCCGAAAGGGCGGGCGTTGACCTCAACCCGCTGGATCCATCACGGGCCGAGGACGCCCAGCGCCTTCTGGCCTATCTGTGGCCGGACCAACCGTTTCGGGCCGACCTGACGCGCGCGGCTATCGCTATTCAGCGAACCGAAGTCGCCAAAAGTGATGCGATTGATTGGTTGCAAACGCGGCTCAGCTCGGTGCCGCAGGGGCACATCCACCTGATTTATCACACCATTGCTTGGCAATATTTCCCGGCCCAAGCCCAAGCGCGCGGCACCAAGATGATCCAAGCGCAGGGTGCACGCGCCACGTCCGACACACCGTTGGCCTGGCTGCAATATGAGGCCGATGGTCATAGTCCCGGCGCCGGGATCGTGTTGCGCCTGTGGCCCGGTGATCTGGTGATCCCACTGGGGCGCGCCGATTTTCACGGCCGATGGGTGGACTGGACCGCAGGGTGAACCCGGCCTAGTCTGACGCAGAGCACAAATCAGGGGCGGAAGCGCGCAATGCGGACATTTGGAAAATGGTTGGGGCGCGCGCTGTTGGCGTTGGTTCTGGCCGCAGGGGCGCTTTATCTTTGGAAGCAGGACGAAATTACGCGGCTGATGGCGGTGAATTCTTTGTTCAACGAAGATCGCATCGTCGCCAATTTCTCGAACATGGACGCGGCCTTTTTGAACGTCGCCCTGTCGCGTGGCGAGACGGCACCAACACCACTGCCACAGGGCGCGGCACTTGAGCTGAG
>JBGCDD010000273.1:0-5812 GCA_045105075.1 Sedimentitalea sp.
TAAGTGAAGCGCGCCAATTGAAAGTGAACCTGTCGCGCGCCGCTGAGGACGGTGTTCGCAATGCCGTGGCCGCCGCCAAAGCAGAGCAATGGAAAGCCGCAAACGCCGCCGCACTGAAAAGCTCAAACGCCTATGTGGACACCCATGGGTTACCGCTGGACAGTCTGCGCCAGTTTTGATGGCCAAATTCGATGTGTTTCCCAATCCTTCGGGGGATGGCTTCCTGCTGGACGTTCAAACCGATCTGCTGAGCGACCTGAACACGCGGGTGGTTGTGCCGCTGCTGCCAAAAAACAGCGCCCCCAAACCTGCGACGCGGCTCAACCCGGTCTTTGAGGTCAGGGGGGAACCAGTGGTTATGGTGACCCAATTCCTGGCGGCGGTTCCGTCGGGGATTTTGAAAGCGCCGGTTGCAACACTGAGCGAAGAGTTCGAGGCGATAACGTCATCCATCGACATGTTGATGCAGGGCTTTTAACGCCACCCCGACCCACAGATACAAGTGATCAAGGGGTGGACCCGGTTTGGGGCACCTGTGTCGCCCATCCCAAGTCCACCAGAAGGTTTTGCGCCATTTGGGCGATTTGGCGCCCGAGTTTGTCGCGGAACACAGGCGTGAAAACACGCACAGATCCGGTGGCGCCGATGGACATGGTGGCGCCCGGACCCGTGGGCGCCAGCGGCGCCGCGACCGAGCACATGCCGCGTTCGATCTCTTCCACGCATTCGGCAAAGCCGCGCGCGCGGATGGTTTCAAATTCAGCCTCAAGATCGTGCAAATTGGTCAGGGTGAATTCAGTATAGGCGCGCAGCCGTCCCTCTAGATCGCGGCTGGGCACCAAATCGGGGGAAAACGCGGCCACTGCCTTGGAGCAAGAACACGCATGCAAAGGCCGTTTGCCCAAGCCCGGATGCAGGTAGGACACACCGGTATCAGGTGTTTCGACGTGGATGATTTCAACCGACGACCCACGCAGGCGCGACAGGAAGAACGCCGCACCATGCTGGTCGGCGGCCTGTTTCAACGCCGGGGCAATCACCTCAAGCAGGGCGCGGTCAGAGTGGTCGCTTTGTGTGAGCCGCTTGAGCCGCGAGCCGATCGAAAACACACCGCGACCGACGGGCTCAAGCAGACCGACCCCAACCAGATCCTGCACCAACCGATAGGCCGAGGGTTTGGGCAGCTCGCAATGGGCGCAAATTTCCGCCACCGTCGCCTCTCCCTTTTGTCCAACAACCTCCAGGATCAAAGTGAGCCGTTCCAGATGCATATTTTTACCTTGCGAGAATCTAATTATCAATTTACGAGAATATCCAAGTGATCGCAAGGGAGGACTGTGATGATGGACCCAGCGTGCTGCGGCCCCGGCTATGCCAGCCCTGCCGAAGCGATCAAAGCGCCGCGCGAGAAACTGCTTTACACCATCGCCATTTACACCGGGACCGGCATTCAAAAGCCCGACTATCTGGCCACCGTTGATGCAGATCCTGAAAGCGCGACCTTTTCCCAGGTGATCCACCGCCTTGAAATGCCCGGCATCGGGGACGAGCTGCACCATATGGGTTGGAACGCCTGTTCGTCCTGTCACGACGATGCGGGCATGGCGCGCAAATATCTGTTGGTGCCGGGCGTGCGATCCAACAACATCCATGTCATCGACACCGCCACCGACCCCTTTGCGCCGCGCCTGCACAAGATCATCGACGGCGCCGAGATCAAATCAAAAACCAATCTCAGCGGGCCGCACACGGTGCATTGTCTGGGCTCAGAGATCATCATTTCGTTCCTTGGTGACGCACAGGGTAACGCGCCCGGCGGCTATCTGCATCTGAACAAGGACTTTGAGATTATCGGGCGCTGGGAAAGCTCGATGGGGGATATCCCGTTCAGCTATGATTTCTGGTACCAGCCGCGCCACAATGTGATGGTCAGTTCCGAGTGGGCCGCGCCCAACACATTTATGCCCGGCTTTGACCTCGAGGAAGTGGGGCACCTGAAATACGGGCGACGGCTGCACATCTGGGATTTTGAAGCGCGCAAACCGGTTGAAACGATGTACCTGGGCGAAGACGGTCTGATCCCGCTTGAGGTCAAATTTCTGCACGATCCCGACAGTTCCCACGGGTTTTGCGGGGCCGCGCTGTCGGCCAATGTGATCCATTTCTGGAAGTCCGAGGGGGGCAAATGGGAGTGGGAAAAGATCATCGACATCGACAATGAACCGCATCCGGAATGGCCGATCCCGGTGCCCGGTGTGATGTCGGCGATCCTGGTGTCGATGGATGACAAGTACCTTTATCTCAACAACTGGCTGCACGGCGACATGCGCCAATATGACATTTCCGACCCGCACAATCCGGTTCTGACCGGACAGGTCTGGATGGGCGGGCTTTTGGGCAAAGCGCCGGTTGTGAACGGCGTCGAGGTTGCGGGCGGGCCACAGATGTACCAGCTGTCGCTGGATGGGCGGCGCCTTTATGTCACGACCTCGCTTTTTTCGACCTGGGACAATCAATTCTACCCCGACATTCGCACCAAAGGCGGGGTGATGGTGATGATCGACTGCGATGTTGAAAACGGCGGTATGACCATCAACAAAGACTTCATCGTGGATTTTGGCCGCGAACCCAACGGCCCCAGCCGCTGTCATGAAACCCGCTATCCCGGCGGCGATTGCACAAGCGACATCTGGCTATGAGCGAGACGCACACCATCACACTCGCCAATCGCAACAACGCGGTTTACCGGGTCGAGGCGCGCCGCCCGCTGCTGGACACGTTGCGTGAACAGGGCGTTGATCTGCCTTATGGGTGCAAATACGGCGGCTGCATCACCTGTGCGGCGAAACTGACCAAAGGCCGCGTGGATCAGCGTCGCCAGGTGGCGCTGAACAACCGTCAGATCAACAACGGCTATGTGGTGCTGTGCGTGGCGCGCGCGCTGTCTGATTGCACGTTCGAAATTGGTGTGGAAAGCCATGACAGGCTTTATCGCAACCCGTTTCTTGACCCGCTTGAGCCCCACGAGCTGAAGGCGGATATCGCCAGCCCGCCAGGTCACGAAGGATTGGGCAAAACCCCGGGAGGTCTCGATGTCTGAGACGGATTTGGCCGAAAAATACAGCTATTCACCGGCGTTTCTGGCCGAGATCCTGCGCACAGTCAAAACCATCGCGATGGTCGGTGCCAGCGGCGACAAGACCAAGTTCAGCTATGGCGTGCTGCGGGTTTTGCACGAAACCGGCTATGATATGATCCCGGTGAACCCCAACCCCAAGCTGACAGAGATCCGCGGAATCCCGGTGTTTGCGTCGCTGGACGCGATTGATCGCCCGGTTGATATGGTCGAGGTGTTTCGCCCCAAAGAAGAACTGTACCAGATCACCGAGCAGGCCATCGCCATTGGCGCCAAGGTGCTTTGGGGGCAGATTGATGTTTACGACGACCGCGCCGCCGCATTGGCCGAGCAGGCTGGGATGAAGGTTGTGATGAACCGCTGCCCCAAGATCGAGCTGTTTCGCCCGTTCTGGAAACCGCGGCTGGATCTAGAACTCTAGCACCGCCGTGCTCAACATAATTGGAAACAGGACCCCGGATATGGGCCTGTCGCCGGTCATGAACCTGGACAGCCGCCGGGGGCGTGCTGGAATAGGGCGTGACCCAACGATCCTGATTGTGACCACCGCACGCAAGGGTCGCGGACGCACCTTGGGTGATATTGTGGTTTAAGGCCGGCTCAGATCGCTCGGCGTTGCAAGTGTGACGGCGCCCTGTCGCGGTTCGGACGGCTCGGGCTGGTGCTCGGTGAAGGCGGCGATCCATTTTCGCAGACTGAACATGTCAAAGATGATCGGCAACAGCCCGACAAATGTGGTCGGACTTGACAACACAATTGGGCGAAACCGGTCTCGCACCGCATTCAGTGAGGCGGCGACATAGTCATCGCCCTGCAGATGTGTTTGGAAAAACGCCAAGAACAGGATCGCATTGTTCACCACAATTCCGGCAAGCGAGGCAAACCCAATCAAGCTGGGCATCGAAAGATCAAGCCCCAGCGCCCAATGCCCCAGAAGCGTGCCAATCAGCGCAAACGGGATCGGCAGCATCACGATGACGGGCAGGGTGTAGGAACGGAACTGAAATGCCAGCACCATGTAAACGCCGATCAGGCCCAGTCCCAAAAGCGTCACCATAGACGACATCGAATCCTGTTGGGCCTATGTTGCGGCACCGATCGAGATCTGCACATCGCGATAGCGGATCGCCAGTTTCGGTGCGAGTTCCTCGAGGACAACCACAGACATCGCCGCCGAAGTGGTGGCGGAAGTGTCGATCTGCGCTTGCACCCGCACGACCGCAAGACCGTTCTTGCGCAACACGCTTGGATAACTCTGAGAGGCGGTCAGATCGGCCACCGCGGCCAGACTTGTTTGCGCGCCGCTGGCCAGAATGATCGGAAACCGCTCAAGCTCGGTGATGTTTGAAACCGTGTCGGCCAATTGAACCAGCACCGAGCGGTCACTGGCGCCGAACTTGAAACTGTCGGTCTGCGATCCCTGAAACGCCGTGCGCAATTGTGCCGACAGCGTTTTCGGCGTCAGCCCCGCCGAAAAGCCAAAGCCGTTGAGCGTGACCTGCACCTCATCGCGGCCACCCACGAGATCCTGAAAGGCTTCGGTCACGTCCGGGCGGGCCAGAAGATCGCCCAGCAACAGGCTTGCGGCGGCTTCCACATTGCTCAGGTCACGACCGGCGATTTCAACGTCCAGATCCTGACCACCGGGGCCGCGTTCGGATTGCACAAAACTGATTTGCACAACATCGCGCAGCGCGCTTTCCAACAGATCAACTGTGATCGTCGCCGTGCGCGAGCCGTTGTCATTCACATCCGCATTCACGCCGTATTGCACAAGCACGCGTTCCACCAGGGGGGCGCCTTCGGTAGTGTTGGGGGTCAGCTTGGCATCGATTTTTTCCAGAGCCGTGACCAAGGCGTCGACGGTTTCGACCGTGCGCGCGCGGGTGATGCCCGAGGTCAGCGCCACTCGGGCCAAAACCGTATCGCCCTCGCTGGCCGGAAAGCCGATCACCTTGATCGTGCCCGACGCCACCAGCCCGATGGACAGGATAAAGCCGGCCATCACAGTGCCCAACGTCAGATACCGCCAATGGGTCAGCGCGGTTGCCACAGGCATCACCAGGCATTCGCGCACCCATTCCAGCGCCCGTTCCGCCGGGCGCAGTTTTACCGGCGCATTGGGGTCCGCGCCGGTATGGCTCAGGTGATGGGGCACGATCAAAAAGCCCTCGACCAGCGACAGCGCCAGCGTGATCAGCAAAACCATCGGGATGAATTTCAGGATCTGCCCCAAATCGCCCGACAGGAACATCAGCGGACCAAACACGCAAGCTCTGGTCAGGAAAGATGCCATAACGCCGGGCAAAACCTCCATCGTGCCTTTGGCCGCGGCCTCCAGCGGCGGGGCTTTGCAGCGCCATTTGTCGATGTTTTCCGCAATCACGGTGCTGTCGTCCATGATCAGACACACCGACATCAGCAAGGCAATCAGAGTGACCATGTTGATGGTGATGCCCAGAACGCTCATCACGAACAATCCACCAAGGAACGACAGCGGCAGCGCGGCCAAAATCCACAGTGCCTCGCGCAGCAAAAAGAACAGCCACATGGTGCCAAACACGAGGATCAAGCCAATGGCGATGTTCTCGACGATCAGATCTTGCAACGCGGCCACCGTGCGACTGGCCCCGGCATAGCGCAACCCCAGGTCACTATCTGAAAACCCAACACTGC
>JBGCDD010000274.1:0-8475 GCA_045105075.1 Sedimentitalea sp.
CATGTGCCGGTTGACGTCCTTGTAAAGCAAATACCGAAACCGCCCGGGTCCGCCTGCATAACAGGCCTGCGGGCAGAACGCGCGCAGCCACATGTAATCGCCGGCCTCAACCTCGACCCAGTCCCGGTTCAGTCGATAGACCGCTTTGCCCTCAAGCACATAAAGCCATGCTCCATCACATGGGTCTCCAGAAACGGGATCACCGCACCGGGTTCCAGCGTGACGATGGTGACGTGCATGTCATGGCGCAGATCGTCCATCTCGACAAAGCGCGTGGTCGCCCATCGCCCGTCTGTGTCGGGCATGGGCGAGGGCGCAACCTCGCGCTCGTTGGTGACAAAGGCCTCGGGCGGATCAATCCCGTCAACCGCAACATAGGCTTTGCGGATCCAATGAAATTGCGCTGACCCATCGCTGTCGTTGCGCAAGCTCCAATCGGTTCCCGCAGGCACAAAGGCATATCCGCCGGGGCCCATATCGTGCCGGGCACCATCCAGGTCCAGCGCCACGGCCCCTGACACCACAAACAAGACCGCCTCGGCGCGGGCATCGCTTTCGGGGTGTGCGCTGCCACCGCCGGGGGCGACCTCCATGATGTAATGTGAAAACGTTTCGGCGAATCCAGTCATCGGGCGCGCGATCACCCACAGTCGCGTCTTGTCCCAATGGGGCAAAAAACTGGTGGTGATGTCGCGCATGGTGCCTTTGGGCAGCACCGCATAGGCTTCGGTGAAAACGGCCCGCCCGCTCAGCAATTGATCCTGCCCGGGCAGCCCGCCGGCGGGGGCGTGGTAATTCGACATGGGGTGATGCCTCCTGTGATTGCCACCATCATGGGCAAGATCGCGGCTTAACCCAAGCGCCAAGCGGCCAAACACAATTGCTCGGGATTTTTGAAGATCGCGAGATGTCTGCGCCTAGCGTGGCAGCTGTTGCATACGCGCCAGCACATCCACCCCCTGCTGATTCCAAAAGTGCAGCAAGTCAATGAACACCCAGTTTTCCGC
Source organism: Sedimentitalea sp. (assembly GCA_045105075.1). Classification (GTDB taxonomy): domain Bacteria; phylum Pseudomonadota; class Alphaproteobacteria; order Rhodobacterales; family Rhodobacteraceae; genus JBGCDD01. Next base: position 1,008 of record JBGCDD010000274.1, read on the forward strand.
CAGCTTGTCGCCGTCGCGCCGGTAAATATCGATCACCCGCATATCGCCGGGGCGTCCCGCCGGCATCCCCATAAATCCCCCCGTTGGGGTCAGCGTCAGATTGGGCCAGCCGAAAAACCCGCCGTAACGCCCCTCGGCCATCCGGCAGATATGGCCGTTGAACACGCGGTCCTTGAACCCCGCGCGAAACGGGCCGGAATGCTGTTTGGCATAGCGTTCGATCGTATACGTCGCACCAATCCCCGCAGGGCCCCACCACGCCATGTCGTCATGCCAGCTGAGCGCCAATTCTTCTTCAAGGCTCAGGCTGTTGTCCCAGTTGCCCAAGTCCGAGATCATCCGGTTGATCGCGCCCAGCGTCGCGGTGCCTTCATGGGGGGGCTGAGCCTCAAACAGCATGCCGTCCTGCGTGCGCGGCCCCGGCTGTACCATCGCCGCGCCAGTCTGGGGCGCAAACGGCTGCAATCCGGCCTGCATCATCAGGTGCGGTATGTCGAAAAACATCGCCGTTTCAACGATCTGGCCGTTCTCGACCCGATGGAAATCACAATAGCGCAGCATCGCCAGCTTGCCGGTCGGCGCAATGCCCAGCCAGGGCGCATCAAACAGGCCCATCAAATGGCCCATCGAACAGACCCAAACCGATTGAAACCCGTCGATTTCGTTGCGCCCGGCCATGAACACGTCCATGCGCCTTTGCAGCGCGCTTAGGGCGTGGCGCAATGGCTGCCAGAATTGGGTGATCACGGCGCTGGGGTCGGCGATTTCGTGAAACGGGTGATAGCCCCGCCACAACGCGTTCGGCGCCACAAAGCGCGCCTGAACTTTGTGCAGATCGGATGGATCACTCTGCTCCAAAGCGGTGAAGTAGTCGCGCACAACCTTCTTTTCGCTTTGAAAATCAGACATTTAATTCGTTTCCTTTGCTGGACTTCGCTCAGTTTTGCATACGTTTGCAAAAAAAGCTTGTCGCGCGCAATCCCCGCGCGTTACCGTTTCGCAAATTTGAGCAGGCGATTCCAGCGGGGGGATATGGCTGAAATTCAGTTGCGCAATGTCTCCAAACGCTGGGGCAGCTTTGTGGGCGTGGATCGGTTCGATCTGACCATCGCGGATCGCGAGTTTCTGGTGCTTTTGGGCCCGTCAGGATGTGGCAAAACCACGACCATGCGGATGATTGCCGGCCTTGAGGATGTGACCGAGGGCGAGATCAGCATTGATGGCAAAGTGGTCAACGAGCTTGAACCAAAAGACCGCGATGTGGCGATGGTGTTCCAGTCCTATGCGCTCTATCCCAACCTGAATGTCTATGAAAACATCCGCTTTCCGCTGAAGGTGCGCGGTGTCGATGCGGCCACGCATGACACCCGCGTGCGCCGTGCCAGCGCGATGGTCGAACTTGATGAGTTCCTGCACCGCAAACCGGCCGAATTGTCCGGCGGTCAACGTCAGCGCGTGGCACTTGCGCGCGCGATTGTGCGCGAGCCCAACGTGTTTTTGATGGACGAGCCGCTGTCAAATCTGGATGCGAAATTGCGCGTCAGCACCCGCGCGCAGATCAAAAACCTGAGCCATGAGCTGGCGGTGACGACGATCTATGTCACCCACGATCAGATCGAGGCGATGACTTTGGCCGACCGTGTGGTGATCATGGAAAAAGGCGTCGTGCAACAGGTCGGCACCCCGGTTGAGATCTATGACCGCCCGGCCAACACCTTTGTGGCCAGCTTTATCGGCTCGCCAGCGATGAACCTGATCGACGGCACCGTGAGCCGCGGTGTGTTTCGCGCACCCCACACCGAAATCGCCGGCGTGGACTTGCCCGACGGGCCAGTGACGCTGGGCTTTCGCGCCGAGGATGCCAGCATCGGCGAAACCGGACAGGTCTGCGCGCCGGTCTACACCATGGAATTGCTGGGCGACGCCACGATGATCTCGGTGCGCATCGCCGGCGCTTTGGTGTCGGTCAAGGCCGACAAGACCTATCGCGCCGACATTGGAGCGCCCACGGCGTTTAACGTGCCGGTCGGGATTTGCCATTTTTTCAACGCGCAAGACGGCGCGCGCCTGACATAATCCGGCCCCGTTGGGCCATAGCAAAGCGGCAAAAAACCGCGAAAACACAACAGGGAGAGACAGATGTTTTTTCAAAAATTGGCGCTTGCGGGCGGGGTGTCGCTTTTGGCCAGCACGGCGATGGCCGATTGCGGGCTGACGACGGGCCGCGTTAACATCATCGGCAATGAATTCCCGGCGATCCAGACCATTGGCAAGGGCGCGCAGGGCTGCGCCAATCCGGGGGTCGAGGTCAAATCAAACCTGACCAAAGATCACCAGAAGATCAACGTGGCGGGCATGTCGGGCAACCCGGCCGAATACACCACCGCGATCGTGGCCAACTCGTCAATCGTGGCGCTGATGAACGAAGACGTGATCCGCCCGCTGGATGATCTGGTGGCCAAACACGGTGGATCGCTGAAGAAGAACCAGCTGATCACAGTGGGTGGCAAAGTGATGGCGGTGGCGTTCATGGCCAACGCCCAGCATCTGGTGTTTCGCACCGACATTCTGGCCGATGCGGGGATCGAGCCGCCAAAGACCTATGAGGAAATGCTGCAAGGCGCCAAAGTGATCCGCGACAAGGGGTTGCTGGAGTATCCGCTGGGCGGCGCTTACAAAGCCGGTTGGAATTTGGCGCAGGAATTCAACAACATGTACATCGGCATGGGCGGTGAGTTCTTTGAACCCGGCACCGCACTTGTGTCGATCAACAACGCCCAAGGGGTCGCCGCGCTTGAGATGATGAAGGCGCTGTCGGGCTATATGAACCCCGATTTTCTGACCCATGATTCCACCGCCACCAGCGCGGAATGGAAAGCCGGGAATGTGGCGATGATGAACATGTGGGGCAGCCGGGTCGAGCCGCTGAAATCCACCGAAGGCGCAACGCCCGGCGTGGCCGAGACCACAGATATCGCCGGCCCGATGCTGGTGGGCGGTGGTGCGATCCCGGCGACAACGCTGTGGTGGGATGGCTGGACCGTGTCCAAAAACATCTCTGACACTGATGCCGAGGCGACCTTTGTGGCGATGATGAACGCGATCCGCCCTGACATTCTGAGTGACGATGAGGTGGCCCGCCAGGCGGTCTGGTTGATCGATGGCTACCAGCCCACCGACGCGGCCAAGGGCGTCTTTGCAGCGGCCAGTGCCAATGCGGTGCCCTATCCGATGTTGCCATTCCAGGGCTTGTTGCACACCGCGCTTGGCGCAGAACTGGCCGACTTTATGCAAGGTAAGGAAACCGCAGTTCAGGCGCTGGCCGACACCGAGGCGGCTTATAATGCTGCCGCCCGCGAAAAGGGTTTTTTGCAGTAAGATCAATGGGGTTGGGGCATTTTCCTGACCCCTTTGCAAGCAGGCTGATATGAAACACCGCACCTTCTTTTGGTTTTTCCTGCCCACCGGGTTGGCAATGTTGCTGTTCATCGCGCTGCCGATTGCGTCGGTGATCACGCAATCACTGCACACGGCGCATGATCAGGTGTTCATCACGGTGGAAAATTGCGGCCCGTTTGGGTGCAAGCAGGAAACCACGATTGACCAAGATGCGACCGCGGCCCTCAAGGCGGAAAAGCCGCTGGGGCAATGGGCGGGCTTGCAGATCTATCTGGATCGCGGACATTTGGCAGCTGCTGAGGTGTCCGCCGCCTGGGCCGGATCGTCGAGTTGGGCCGGGTTTGGCGCGCGCGTGGCGGATTTGCCGTTTTACCGCGCGCTGGGGTTTACGCTGAGCTACACGTTTGTGGTCACGCCGCTGCTGATCCTTTTGGGTTTTGTGATCGCGATTGCGGTCAATTCGCTGCACCGGCACCTGAAGGGGGTGGTGATTTTCTTTTCGTTGCTGCCGATGATTGTGACGCCGCTGATCGGCTCGCTGATTTTGTTTTGGATGATCGACAGCCGGGGCATACTGGGGTCAACGCTGCAATGGCTGGCGGATGATCCGGACCTGTCGCTGAAGGCCTCGACCGGGCTGACCTGGATCATGTTGATGGTGTATGGCGTGTGGCATTCGGCGCCCTTTGCCTTTGTGGTGTTTTACGCAGGGCTACAAACCCTGCCGCAGGACACGCTGGAATCGGCGATGATTGATGGCGCGACGCGTTGGCAGCGCATCCGTTACGTGGTGATCCCGCATCTGATGCCGTTGATGACTTTTGTGGCGCTGATCCAGCTGATGGACAATTTCCGTGTGTTGGAACCGATTGTCGGGTTCAGCGCCGAGGCACATGCGACCTCGCTGAGCTGGATCGTTCTGAATGATCTGGGCGGCGAAACCCGGCTGCTGAGCTCGGCGGCTGCGACATCGGTTCTGACGATCATCGGAGTATCGATCTTGCTGTCGCCGGTGCTGGTGCGCACCTGGCGCGATTTCAATCAGAAGGTGTGAGGATATGAGCGTCGCCACCCGCCAATCCGCCGGTCTGCGCGTCCTGAGCACGGGGTTCATCGTGCTGTGGCTGGTGTTGGCGGCGTTTCCGTTTTTGTGGACACTTTGGGGGTCGTTCAAGGTCGAGCTGGACTTCTTTTCGATCGGCAACTGGAGCGACGCGCTGACCGGGCCGCGCACCCGAGATGTTTACGACACACCTTTCACCGGCGCAGGGTACGAGGGCGCATGGGTCCAGGAGGAATTCTGGCGCGCGGTTATGAACACCGCCATCGTGTGTTTTTTCGTGGTGATCACATCGCTGACGATTGGCACGTTGGGCGGGTACGCGCTGTCACGTTCGGGTTTTCGCTATACATTCTGGTTGCTGATTGCGGCGCTGATTTTCCGCGCGATGCCACCGATCACATTGGTTTCAGGCTATCTTTTGCCGTTTTTTGAATGGAATGTCTGGGGCATGCTGCCGACCACAATCATTGTGCTGGTGGCTATCAACCAGCCGTTTACGCTGTGGATGCTGCATTCGTTTTTTCAGAAAATCCCAAAAGACCTGGATGAAAGCGCGAAGGTGGATGGCTGTACCCAATTTCAGGCGTTTCGCCATGTGATTATTCCGGTGATGTGGCCAGGCGTGATCACGACGGGGCTGTTTTCGTTTTTGCTGGCTTACAACGACTTTGCCGTCACCACGATGCTGCTGAGCAAAGAGAACCAGACCATGGTGCCCAAAATTGCCAGTTTTCTGGGCACGACGCAGACCGAGGGTAATGTGATGTTTGCGGTGGCGGCGGTGGTATCGGCGACCGCGCCGCTGTTTGTGTTGGTGATGGTTTTTCAACGCCAGATTGTGAGCGGATTGACCGCAGGGGCCGTGAAAGGATGAGTATGCAAATCAGGACAGGGGGGCTCCCGCCCGTCGTTGTGGCATCTGCGATGCCTCGCCTCCCGTTGGGCGTGGCGCGCCTTCGGCGCGGAGCGGGGGAGGTGCTTTGAGACCGTTGGAGGTTGTGCGCGCAATGGAGGCGGCTTTGGGGCGGTCCGAGAATGACATGACGCCGTATTTTCATCCAGAATTCGTGTGGGACGGGAACCGGGGTTGTGGGGTGAAGCCCGGTTTGGAAGCGTTTCAACGCAATTGGCAGGCGCCTTGGCGCGCGGCGTTTTCGGAGCGGGACTATGTGACGGATCACTGGATGGAGGATGGCGATTGGGCAGCCTGTTACGGGGCGTGTGTCGGCACGCATTCGGGTGCGTTCATGGGGGTTGCGGCGACCGGCAAGCGCGTGCGCATTCCCTACATTGATTTTTGGAAAATCGCCGAGGGGCGGATCATTTACAACAAGGTGTCGGTCGATCTGGCGGAGGCGTTGCATCAGTTGGGTGTGGACGTGTTTGGCGGGCAGGGTTGGGAAGCGTTTGACCGGGGCGATGTTGTGCCGCCGGTTCTGAAAGGGCGGGATTAGCGGATGGCGATCACATATTTGAAGCGGGGCAAGCCTGAAACGGAGCGGGCCGAGGAAGATGGGCGTGTGCGCGCCACGGTTGAGACGGCGCTGAGTGATATTGGGGCGCGTGGTGATGTGGCCGTGCGCGAGATGAGCGCGCGGTTTGATGGGTATGAACCCGAGGCATTCCGGCTGAGCCTGGCGCAGATTGAGGCTTTGATCGCTGAACTGAGCCCGCGCGAGTTGGAGGATATCAAGTTTGCCCAAGCGCAGGTGCGTGGCTTTGCTGAGGCGCAGCGGGGGTCGATCACCGACATCGAAGTGGAGCCGTTGCCGGGTGTTATTCTGGGGCACAAGACGATCCCGGTGCAATCGGTGGGGTGTTACGTGCCGGGGGGCAAGTTCCCGATGGTGGCAAGCGCGCATATGTCTGTCGCGACCGCCAGTGTGGCCGGAGTGAAGCGGATTGTGGCGTGCACGCCCCCGTTTCAAGGACGGCCCAATCCAGGGGTGATCGCGGCGATGCATCTGGGTGGGGCGCATGAGATTTATGTGCTGGGCGGTATTCAAGCGGTGGGTGCGATGGCGCTGGGCACCGAAACGATGGCGCCAGTGCATATGTTGGTGGGGCCGGGCAATGCCTATGTGGCCGAAGCCAAGCGGCAATTGTTTGGCACGGTGGGCATTGATCTGTTTGCCGGGCCGACCGAGACCATGGTGATTGCCGATGAGACTGTGGACGGGGAATTATGCGCCACGGACCTGTTGGGGCAGGCTGAACATGGGGTGAATTCTCCGGCTGTTTTGGTGACCAACTCACGCTCTTTGGCCGAGGAGACTCTGCGCGAAATTGACCGGTTGCTGGCGATTTTACCGACGGCGGACACGGCGGGGGCGAGTTGGCGCGATTACGGCGAAGTGATCTTGTGCGATGACTATGACGAGATGCTGGCGGTGGCCGATGAGATTGCCAGCGAGCATGTGCAGGTGATGACGGACCGGGATGATTGGTTTTTGGAGCACATGACCTGTTATGGCGCGCTGTTTTTGGGGGCGCGCACCAATGTGAGCAATGGCGACAAGGTGATTGGCACCAACCACACGCTGCCCACGCGCAAGGCCGGGCGCTATACCGGGGGGTTATGGGTTGGCAAATTTCTGAAAACACACTCCTATCAGCGGATCTTGACCGATGAGGCGGCGGTTCTGGTTGGGCAATATGGATCTCGGCTGTGTATGCTTGAGGGGTTTGTGGGCCATGCCGAGCAGTGCAACGTGCGGGTGCGGCGCTATGGTGGGATCAATGTGCCTTATGGGCAGGCGGCAGACTAAAGGGGGGCCAGCCCCCGTCGCGCGGGGCGCGACTCCCCCGGGATATTTTGAGCAAGAGGAAAAGCGGTTTTGGCACAGGAACGGGTGATCTACGGGCGGGCTTGTTCTTCGAATGTGCAGGCGGTGATGTGGGGTTTGGCGGAGTTGGGTGTTGCGGTGACCCGTGTGGATGTGGGGGGGCGGTTTGGTGGGCTGGACACAGCTGACTTCCGCGCGATGAACCCCAACGGTTTGATAC